>NZ_JBVVQG010000011.1:0-213030 GCF_055811095.1 Mesorhizobium sp. WSM4833 | reverse complement strand
TTCGGCGGCGCGCGCGGCCGCACCGATGTGCCGAAGATCGTCGACTGGTACATGGACGGCAAGATCCAGATCGACCCGATGATCACCCACACGCTCAAGCTCGAGGACATCAACAAGGGTTTCGATCTCATGCATGCCGGGGAGAGCATTCGCAGCGTCGTGGTTTACTGACCGGCTCACACGACACGCCCGCGTAGAAGGCTCTGTGTTCCCAAAATACCGTGCCTCCCCGACATCGGGCGTTAGGCCGGCGGCGCGACTGACATTCCGGATGTCCGCGCCGCCGGTCGGTTCGACCCCACCTGATCCGCCCGGGTTGCCGCGATCAATGTCGATGCCGTAGACACCGGCCCATTGGTGTTTGAAATCCGTGGAGAGGGAATATGCCGGAACCCATGAAGACCATCTCCCAGGCAAAATCCCATGGCGGAGTGCAGGGCATCTATTCGCACCTGTCGACGAGTTGCTGCTGCGACATGACATTTGCCGTTTTCGTGCCTCCACAGGCCCGGGAAACGCCTTGCCCGGTGGTGTGGTATTTGTCGGGACTGACCTGCACCCATCAAAATGTCATGGACAAAGGCGAATACAGGCGCATGGCCGCCGAACTTGGCCTGATCGTCGTCTGTCCAGACACCAGTCCGCGCGGCGCCGACATCCCTGATGACAAGGACAATTGGCAGTTTGGCGGCGGCGCCGGCTTTTATCTTGATGCAACGCAGGAGCCTTATGCGAAGAACTACCGGATGTATTCCTACCTCGTCGAGGAACTACCCACGCTGATCGCCGCTAATTTTCCGGCAGACATGTCGCGCCAAGCCATAACGGGCCATTCGATGGGCGGACACGGCGCGCTGACGATTGCTTTGAAAAACCCGCAGCGGTTCAGGAGTTGCTCGGCATTTGCGCCGATCGTGCAGCCAAGCGCTGCCGGCTGGTCAAGGCCGGCTTTCGAAAAATATCTCGGCACGGATGAGGCCTCGTGGCGGGCCTACGACGCTACTTCGCTTGTTGAAGACGGGCGCCGCTTCCCGGAATTTCTCGTCGATCAGGGAACATCGGACGGGTTCCTGAATGACGGGCTGAGACCCTGGCTTTTGGAGGCGGCCTGCGCCAAAGCCGGCATTCCGCTGACGTTGCGCATGCAGGACGGATACGACCATTCGTATTTCTTCATTTCGACATTCATGGACGACCATTTGAGATGGCATGCGGAACGGCTTGCATAGGTCGAGGTCCGAGCGATGCAATCGGATTAATCCTCGTCCAAGCGAGGAACGCGTTACTCTTTTTCGTCTCTACCGGGGCGAGGAACACGATGGCGCCGCATTGAAATTATTGAACAATTTCAACCGGAAGCGCTACCAACGCGTATAAATTTTTAGCCATTTCAATGGTTTAACTGGATTTTGGTAGCGGGAGAGGGACTTGAACCCCCGACCCCAGGATTATGATTCCCGTGCTCTAACCAACTGAGCTACCCCGCCAGGGCGGCGAAAGGCCCGAAATCCGCCTCAAATCGAAAGGCATGTCGGGGGCGTTCGCCAAGGTCGCGCGGATATAAGGTTGGGAAGGTGAGCCTGTCAAGCTTCGAAGCAACCGGCTTGCCGGCTTATCCTCATTATCGAAAAGCTTTGCCGCGGCGACATTTGGTTGCCGCCGCCGGGGTTGAGTTCGAAGGGGCACGTCGCTATGTCTCGGCCACGAGTTTTTAGAGTTTGAAACAGATGAAGCCGCGCATAGCAGTCCTCGGTTGCGGATACTGGGGCAGCAACCACATCCGCACTCTCAAGGCGCTCGGCGCGCTGCACGCGGTCTCCGATACCAACCGGGCCCGCGCGGAAGGCTTTGCCAGCGAGCAGGACTGCCTGGCGATCGAGCCGGACCAGCTGTTCGTCCGTGACGATATCGACGCCATCGTCATGGCGCTGCCGCCGCAGTTCCATGCCGACCTTGCGGTACGTGCCGTCGAGAACGGCAAGGACGTGCTGGTGGAAAAGCCGATCGCGCTGACGGTGGCGGATGCCGAGCGTGCGGTGCAGGCGGCCAAGAACAATGGCCGCGTCTTCATGGTCGGCCATGTCCTGCGGTTCCACCCCGCCTTCGAGACGCTGAAAGGGCTGATCGACAAGGGCGAGCTTGGCGAAGTCCGCTACATCCATTCGCACCGGCTCGGCCTCGGCAAGTTCCACACAGAGAACGACGCGCTGTGGGACCTGGCGCCGCACGATCTGTCGATGATCCTGGCGATCACCGGCACGGAGCCGATCGAGGTGCGCGGCGAGGGGGCCGCCCTGCTCGACAATCTCAGCGACTTCGCGCATCTGCACATGCGCTTCCCCAACGGCCTGCGCAGCCATCTCTTCACCTCGCGTCTCAATCCCTATCGCGAGCGGCGGCTGACCGTGGTCGGCACCAAGGCAATGGCGGTGTTCGACGACGTCGAGCCATGGGAACGCAAGCTGGCCGTCTACCGCCACGCGGTGTGGCAGGACAGCGGCCAATGGGCCTTCACCACCAATGAGCCGTCCTATGTCGCGGTTGCCCAGGGCATGCCGCTGACGCGCGAGCTGGAGCATTTCATCCAGTGCATCGAGACGCGTGCCGAACCGCGTACCAGCGGCGAGGAAGCGATCCGGGTGCTGCGCATCCTGACCGCCGGCACGGTCACCCACACCAAGTCGAATTCCTGAAGCGCGGATTATTCGGCAGCAAACTTATTCGGCAAGAATCTTATTCCGCGGGAATCTTATTCCGCGGGAATCTGGGCCGGCCGGGCGGCAAGCCGGGTCAGCATGGCCTCGGCCTCGGCGCCACGCTCCGATCGCTCGATGAAGCCGCCGCCGAACACGCGGGCCTCGTTGCCGTCATCGGAGTAGAGCACGCAGGCCTGGCCCGGCGCGATGCCGGACTCGCCGTCGACCAGTTCCACCCATGTGGCACCGGCACGATGATGCAGCACGGCCGGGCGCGGCGGCCGCGTCGAGCGGACCTTGGCGAACAGTTCCAGGCCGCCGGCAGGGACGTCTGTGAGCGGTCCGTCGCCCAGCCAGTTCATATTGCGCAGATAGATCTTGTGCGTCTCCAGCGCCTCGCGCGGGCCAACCACGACGCGAGCCCGGTCGGCATCGAGATGGACGACGTAAAGCGGCTCGCCGGAAGCGATGCCGATGCCGCGGCGCTGGCCGATCGTGTAGCGCAGGATGCCCTCATGGCGGCCGAGCACGCGGCCGTCGATGTGGACGATGTCGCCCGGATTGGCCGCAGTTGGCTTCAGCTTGGCGATGATGTCGGAATACTTGCCCTGCGGCACGAAGCAGATGTCCTGGCTGTCCTGCTTGGCGGCAATCGCCAGCCCCATCTCCTCGGCGATGGCGCGAACCTGAGGCTTCGACAGGCCGCCGAGGGGAAAGCGCAGATAATCGATCTGCGCCTGCGTGGTGGCGAACAGGAAGTAGCTCTGGTCACGGTCGGCGTCGACCGGACGGTAGAGCGCGCGCTGGGCGCCATTGGCGCCGGAACGGATGTAGTGGCCGGTGGCCAGCGCGTCGGCGCCGAGCTCCTTGGCGGTGGCCAGGAGGTCGGCGAACTTCACCGTCTGGTTGCAGGAAACGCACGGGATCGGCGTCTCGCCGGCGACGTAGCTCTCGGCGAAGGGATCGATGACCGCCTTGCGGAAGCGTTCCTCGTAGTCGAGCACATAATGGGGGATGCCGAGCGTCTCGGAGACACGGCGGGCATCGTCGATGTCCTGCCCCGCGCAGCATGAGCCGGCCCGGTGCGTCGCCGCGCCGTGGTCGTAGAGCTGCAAGGTGACGCCGACGACGTCGTAGCCCTCGCGTTTCAGCAGGCCGGCGACGACCGATGAATCGACACCGCCGGACATGGCGACGACGATGCGGGTGTTTTCGGGACGTCCGGGAAGATCGAGACTGTTCATGATGCTTTCGTTCTGCGCGGCGCCTCAATGCCAATGTCGAGAATATAGGTCAAGCTTTACCGGCGCGCCAGCGTGCAGGGCGATTCACCGTTTGTGGCCGATCTTCGCCAAGGGATGCATTTTCCCCCGGCAAATCAGGGTTTGCGGGCAGATGTTTCAAATGCCGGCGAAAAGACTAACGCGGCGTTCATGATCCTTACCTAGTCATTAGGGTCTGCTTAGGCAATTTTTAAAGCTGTGGCGGTAACGTGGCGGGGATTGGGTCTTTGAGTTTTTTGTAGAGAGTACGATGACCGATCTGGTTAGACCGAGAGTCAAATATGTTATCGGGCCTGACGGCAGCCCTCTTACGATTGCCGATCTGCCGCCGACCAATACACGTCGCTGGGTTATCCGGCGTAAGGCGGAAGTGGTTGCGGCCGTGCGCGGCGGGCTTTTGAGCCTGGACGAGGCATGCCAACGCTACAAGCTCACCACCGAGGAATTCCTGTCCTGGCAGGCGTCGATCGACGAATACGGCCTTGCCGGGCTGCGCACGACACGCATCCAGCAATACCGGCACTGACCATTGCGAATTTAGACGAAGGGCGCGGCTAACTCCGCGCCCTTCTGTTTTTCACGGTCACCGTTCCGCTCAGAGCGACAGCACAACCTTGCCGATCGGCTTGGTGGCAAGGAAGGCGTGAGCGGCCCCCGCCTGGTCCAGTGGGAAGCTCTTCGCCACATGGACGGTGATCTTGTTGGCATCGATCAACCGAGCCAGTTCCAGCAGGCCCTCCCTGTCGGGCACGACCGACATACGCTCGACCCGAATATCGCGCGCACTGGCCTGCGCCCTGGTGTCGTCGCTGACATCGAGCAGTGACACCAGCACGCCGCCACGCTTGAGCACCTTCAGCGAGCGTTGGGCGTGGTCGCCGCCCATTGGATCCAGCACCAGATCGATGTCGCGAACATGTTCGGTGAAATCGCCCTTGGTGTAGTCGATGACCTCGTCGGCGCCGAGGTTGCGGACGAAATCGAGCTTGCCCGGGCTGGCCGTGGCGACGACGTGGGCGCCGCGCGCCTTGGCGATCTGCACCGCCAGATGACCGACGCCGCCGGCTCCCGCATGCACCAATACGCGCTGCCCCGATTTCAGCCCGCCGTGGCGAACAAGCCCTTGCCAGGCGGTGAGGCCGGCCAGCGGCAAGGCGCCTGCCTCGAGGTGGCCCGCGCCCTTCGGCTTCAGTGTGATTTGATCGGCAGGTACGGCAACCAACTCGGCATAGGCGGCGGCCTGCTTGGGAAAGCGCGGCATCCCGAACACCTCGTCGCCGATCTTGAAGCCGGTGACGCCGGCGCCGAGTGCTTTGACAGTTCCCGAGATATCCCAACCCAGGATGAAGGGCGGCTCGCCGAGCAAGGGGTAGTAGCCGGCACGGACGGCGCCATCGACCGGATTGATGCCCGCGGCCTTGACACCGACCAGCACTTCGCCGGCCTCTGGCGTGGGATCGGGCTGATCGGCGATGACAAGGACGTCGGGTCCGCCGACGGAATTCTGGATAGCGGCACGCATTGAGATGTCTCCTGCTCGGTTGATGCCACTATCATTTGGATAGTAATAGCCCCTTGTCCAGTATGTACCTTCCTAATACATACGCACCTCATGGATAGTGAAGATGATTGCGGTTTCGGCTATGACGCGTTCCGGCGAACGTGTCCTTCGCACACAGTGCTGGAGATGCTGGCCAGCAAATGGGTCTATCTGGTGGTTTGCGCGCTGCGCAAAGGCCGGCTGCGCAATGGCGAGCTTGCCCGGAAGCTTGACGGCATCACGCCGAAGATGCTGACGCAGACGCTGCGCGTGCTCGAGCGCGACGGATTGGTACGGCGCGAGATCTTTCCGGTCATTCCGCCGCGCGTCGAATATGAATTGACCGAGCTCGGTCAGAACCTGGCGGGACTGCTTACCCAGATCAGGTCATGGGCGGAGCAGCATGCGCCGGATATCAAGGATGCCCGTGCAAAGGCAATTGCCGAGAATGAAGGGGATTGGGCCGCGTAGGGCGGTTTTCATTCTTCTGGGCGTATTCCCGCCGGGCCGCAAGCCGCGACAATGCGCCAGTCCGATGGCGAGCGTTGACGTCGCCAAGGGCAGGGTTTTAGCCGATCATGGCGCTGCGGCCACCGACTTCGGCTTCGCGGATCTTCGTGTCGCGCGATTCCAGCATTTCCGCTTTGGAAAGCTCCGCTTCAGCTTCGCCGAGTAATGATTCGGCGGCGCTTCGCTGCTGGGCGAGGTCGCTTTGGGAATTCCTGAGATTGTCGCGGCGCAGGCGAGCCGCCTTGGCGAAGGTCGGATAGGCGAAATGGTTGATGTCGGTGATGCCGGCCTTCTTTTCCTCGGCGGTAATCTGAAGCTCCAGCTCGACGGCCATGCGTTCGAACTCGGCGATCATCATGTCGAGCTGCAGCAGCTGCCGCCGCTTCTCATTCACCTGAAACTGTTTCAGCCGAACGAGGTTTTCACGTGACTTCATGATTCGGTACTCCCGGAAACGCACACCCGCACTTATCGTCCAAACCACCTGGAAACGCCCAGGCCGCACCCGTGTCCACCGGCTTTCCCCCAACTATGGGAAACAAAACCCTAAAGTTTTTTGCCGGCGGTAACCATTCGTTTACGGGCATTGTTAATCATACGGGTCAGGACTTAAGGCCGGGTAAAAATTCCGGCCACCGATGCGGAAGCGACGTCGATGAGTCCCTGGAGTCGCTTAGTCCAGGTTGTTAATGTGTTGCATTAGGAATTTGGTTCTGAGATTCGTTATTAGATTCAAGAGGGTGTAGAAAGAGGTTAAAAAATCTGGTACCGTCATGGACGGGAAATTAGGATTTGTTAACCATTCAATGGCAGCCTCTGCACAAGGCAACCACTGCTCCCGGGTCCGGACGGGTCGTGAAATGGTCCGGCAGCAGAAAAGGGGAATAAAATGCGTGTTCTGCTGATAGAAGATGACAGTGCAACCGCACAAAGCATCGAACTGATGCTGAAATCGGAAAGTTTCAACGTCTACACGACCGATCTCGGTGAAGAGGGCGTCGATCTAGGCAAGCTCTACGACTACGATATCATTCTTCTCGACCTCAACCTGCCTGACATGTCAGGCTACGAGGTCTTGAGAACGCTTCGCCTTTCCAAGGTCAAAACACCTATTCTCATCCTCTCCGGCATGGCCGGCATCGAGGACAAGGTGCGCGGCCTCGGCTTCGGCGCAGACGACTACATGACCAAGCCATTCCACAAGGACGAGCTGGTTGCTCGCATTCATGCCATCGTGCGGCGCTCCAAGGGCCACGCCCAGTCGGTCATCACCACCGGCGACCTGGTGGTCAACCTCGATGCCAAGACAGTCGAAGTCGGCGGCCAGCGCGTGCACCTGACCGGCAAGGAATACCAGATGCTGGAGTTGCTCTCGCTACGCAAGGGCACCACGTTGACCAAGGAAATGTTCCTCAACCACCTCTATGGCGGCATGGACGAGCCTGAGCTGAAAATCATCGACGTCTTCATCTGCAAGCTGCGCAAAAAGCTCGACGCGGCATCGGGCGGTCAGAACTACATCGAAACGGTCTGGGGTCGCGGCTATGTGCTGCGCGAACCGGAAGACATTCGCGTCAGCGCCTGAGCGACGAATCGTTCGAATCTTTTCAATAAAAAACCCGGCTTCGGCCGGGTTTTTGCATGATGGGCTGGTAACGGTCTGCTTTTGGGCTTCCGAGCAGAAGACCGTCACGCACTTTTTCTGGAGTTGCTCAAGGATGCCGAATCAGGTGCGCTCTTCAAGGTGCGAAAGCGCTCGAGCAGCTGCGGGCGGTTGAACGGCTTCAAGAGATAGCCCTGGGCGCCGGCTCGCTTGGCCCGCATGATCGAAGCAATATCGAGCTCGACCAGGGAAATCAGGATCTGCGGCCTTATCGGGCTCTCCATGGCGCGGACGCGACGGATGAGATCGACCGCCGGTACGTCGGGCAAGGCGCCATCGACGACGATGATGTCGGGCATGTCGGCGGCGCACATCTCCAGCGCGTCAAGTCCGCTGGCGGCCTCGATGACAATCATTTCGGAGCCGCCCAGGATGCGTTTTGCAACCTTCCTGATAACGCTTGAATCGTCGACGAACATGCAGCGTTTCATTTCCGGGTCCTCTTTGCCTTCTGGCAGTCCGGTAGCGTCGGGGGCATCCAGGACGCACCATAGGCCAATCTGGTAAAGAAGCCGAAAAGGCGTTAGGTAAAATTTTTACAAAGATGGGCAGGTGCCTACTTTTATTCACGAATGCTTTGGCACCGCCTGAACGACCAGACGCATTTCAAGTCGATGAGCTGGAATTACAGCTTTAAATGAAAAAATACTTCGTTTATCGGCTGCGCATCAGGCCGCCGAAAGCACGATTTCTTCCGGCGTCGCGTGGATCGATATCGTCATGCCGGCTTCGCGCGCCAGAAGCAGCGTGTAATAGGGCTGCACGGAATGCGCGTCGATCGGCTCCTCCGGCTTGTGGCCGGAATGCAGTTCGAGGAATTTCGGCGGCACCCGCAGCATCGGGCCAGCCGACGCAAGCGCGAAACGCGGTTCGGTCTCAAGGTTTTCCAGCGTCACGGAAAGCTTGCCGCCGCGCGGAATGGCGGCATTGGCGACGAGGATCAGGTTGAGCAGCAGCTTGACCTTGTTCTTGGGCAGCAACGCGCGGGGCCCGTTCCAGGTCAGTTCCGGCTTTTCGTTCTTGAGGAAGGCGATGGCGACCGCTTCGGCATCGCCGGTATCGATCAACATGCCGGCCGAACCGGCGGCACCGAAGGCGATGCGGGCGAACTGAAGGCGGGCCGAAGCGTTGCGGGCGCTCTGGCGGATCAGCTTCATGGCGTCCTCATCGGCGCCGCCTTCATCAAGCAATTCGAGCCCGTTGTTGATCGCGCCGACCGGCGAGATGATATCGTGGCAGACCCGGCTGCACAAAAGCGCTGCCAGATCGGGTGCGGAAAGGGTGAACAGATCGGCCATCGGCGAAAAATCCCTGCAAAATCTCACAACTCATGGCCGGGCGATCGATCGTCGCCTGCCACACGAATCACGCACTCTCTCCTCAGGCTTTCTGAATACACAGCGCCCGTGCGTGCAGCAACAAATCCAAATTGTGGTTGTGGCAAATGGCGTGTTCACGCAGGCTGCCGACCCCAATTGAGCGACCCCAAACAGCCTTCGAACCGCCATGTTCATGTGGGAGCTTAATGGTTGAAAAAGGATTACGGCATAATTTGCCCCTAACAGTTACCCTTAACGGCCGGCTAAAAGAGCCGTACGGGGTGCGAGGCGTCGGCGAAGGTGCTCCCTGACGGAGATTGGAAGCATGTTTTCCCGATACTACGACCGGAGCTTTCTCCGTGTCTTCTCAATGGCGGTCACGCTCCTGGGCGTTCTCGTCTTCTCGACTTCAGCCCTGCGGGCCCAGGAATACACCGCTCAGGAGATTGTCGATTCCGGTCACAAATTTTTTGGCGCCACATCGGGCGGACTCGCCACGGTGATCGAGAAGATTTTTGCCTCCTACGGCCTGCCCAACGGCTATCTGCTGGGCGAAGAGGGCTCTGGTGCGCTGATCGGTGGCCTGACCTATGGCGAAGGCACGCTCTACACCAAGAATGCCGGCGACCACAAAGTGTTCTGGCAAGGCCCGTCGCTCGGCTGGGATTTCGGCGGCGAGGGGTCGCGGGTGATGATGCTGGTCTACAATCTCGATGATGTGGGCAGCCTCTACAACCGCTATGGCGGCGTTGCCGGTTCAGCCTATGTGGTGGCGGGCGTCGGCTTCAACGTGCTGAAGAACAACAATGTTCTCCTGGTGCCGATCCGCACCGGCGTCGGTGCTCGGCTCGGCGTCAATCTCGGCTATCTGAAGCTTACCGAGCGGGCCACCTGGAATCCGTTCTAGGCTGAAGTCCTTGACTGTCGTTGTCCAAATCCGGGACCGCTTTTGGGTCGACATGCATTAAACTCGTAGCGTTGCGGCAAACCCTTGCCGCAACGCTGGATTTCCGCCATGTCAACGTGGCACAGTCAAAGCGGTCTATGCGCTTTTGATGCTTGCCGGCCACAACGGGTAGTCACTTGGTCCAGTCGGTCCTGTTCTTCGTCCTCGGCTTTCTCTGCGCTGGCTTTCTGGCGCTCATGGTGGCTCCGGCCATATGGCGTCGTGCGGTCGCGCTTACACGCAAACGCATCGAATCCTCGATCCCTCTGACGCAGACCGAAATCCAGGCGGACAAGGATCGCATCCGCGCCGAATACGCCATGGCGACGCGCCGCCTGGAAATCAGCGTCAAGGCGTTGCGTGAGAAGGCGGCCGAACAACTGGTCGAGATCAATCGCGGTCGCGAGGCCATGAAGGGCCTGGCGGTCGAGCGGACGGACAAGAACCAGGCGCTGACCGAGCTGGGCGCGAAGAACGAAGCGCTGCGTCAGCGAGAGGGCGAGTTGCAGCAGCTTTCGGAGCGTCTGAAGGAAACCGAACGCAAGCTGGAAAAGCGCGCCCTTGAGCTGGAAAAGCTGGAGCGCATGTATGACGACGCCAGTTTTTCCTCGAGCAGCCGGCAGATCGAGCTCGTGGCGCGAGAGTCCGAAATGCAGAAACTCGCCAGTGACATTGCGATGCTGCGCGGCCAGCGCAAGGAAGCCGACAGGCGCGGCCAGGAAATCGCGGCCGAAAGCAAGGCCGCGCGGGACGCCCTGAAAGCCGAGAAGAAAAAGACCGCCGAGCTCGACAAGAAGGTCGAACGGTTGCTGGCCACACTTGCCGATCGAGAAGACAAACTCGACCGCCGCGAAAAGGAACTGGCACGCTTGCACGAAAGATCGAAATCCGAGGACAGCGCGCCAGCCTTGCGGCTGGTCGGCAAGGGCGGCGATGTCGCGACGAGCGATGATTTCGACAAGGCAATCGCCAAGCTCGACAGCGACCGTGAGCAGCTCGAGGCGAGGCTGACGGCGCTGGCGCGCGAGAACAAACGGCTGAAGGCGGATCTCACCGCACTGGCCGCCTCCAAGGCCACTGACAGCAGCTCCGCCTTGCGCGAGCAGATGAACGAGCTGGCGGCGGAGGTCGTCCATCTGACGGCCAAGCTCGAGGGGCCTGGTTCGCCGATCGCCATGGCATTGGCGGTACCGTCGGACGCACGCTCCGGCAACGGTGACCGCAGTCTTGCCGACCGCGTGCGCGCGCTGCAGAAGGCTGACGCGACAAGCTGAAGTCAGGCTTCCTTAGAGCATTTCACCGTTTCACGGAAACGGCGAAATGCCCTAACTCTTTGCTTTGACGCAATTCTGGACGGAAAACCGCTTCACACTTTTCCTAGAATTGCTCTAGCCGAAAAATGATGCAGCGCGATGGCTGAAGCCGCGGCGACATTCAGGCTGTCGAAGCCTTCCGCCATGGTGATCCGCACGTCGTGCAGGCTTGCGAGCAGGTCGTCCGGCAAGCCTTCGCCCTCGGTGCCGAGATAGAGCGCCAGGCGCTCGCTGCGCTGCGCATCGCGGATGTCGGTCTTCCCGCGTGGCGAGAGCGCGAATTGTTCGAAGCCACGTCGGGCGAGCGTCGTTATGAAGCCGGCGGTGTCGGTGAACGATGCGAACGGGATCTTGAGCGCGGCGCCGACGGAAACGCGGATCGCCTTGCGATAGAGCGGGTCGCAGCACGTCGCATCCAGCAAAACCGCGTCAGCGCCAAAGGCGGCGGCGTTGCGGAAGATCGAGCCCACATTGTCATGGTTGGCGATGCCGACGAGCACCACGACCAGCGCACGAGGCGGCAAGCCATCGAGCAGGGCTTCGGCCGGCTGCGGCGCTCCCTTGCGGCCCATGGCCAGGATGCCGCGATGCATGTGAAATCCGGCGATTGCGTCCATCACCGCGCTGGTGGCCACATAGACCGGGAGGTCGGCGGGCGCCTTGCTCAGGATCTTGTCGAGACCCGCCAGCCGGTTTTCCAGGACGAGGGCCGATTCGGCGGCAAAGCGTCCAGTTGTGAGCAGCAGGTCGAGCACCACCTTGCCTTCGGCGACGAAGCGGCCTTGCCGGCCGGCGAGGTCACGCTCGCGAATGTCGAGATAGGCAGCGACGCGCGGATCTTGCGGGTCGTCGATGCGAATGGGATCCATGCATTCCTCGCGACCGTCGCATCGGCCCCGAAAATCCGGACCGCTTCCCGGCGCTCACCTTGATTGGAAAGCACGATGCGACAATTCGGGACAATCAGCCAGCTTTTGCGCCCCAAATCGGCGCATGTCGCTCTGAATCGCCGGCGAGATCGGCGGCTGTGTGGTCAGGTTCCAGCACGGCGCAAGCGGTGCGCCATCTGGGACAGGTCATCCTTGCCGCTGCCGAAAATGCCGTCCAGCATGACAAGCAGTTCTCGCACGGCGTCGGATTTGCAGGAGTAGTAAATCATCTGGCGGTCGCGGCGGGTGTCGACAAGGTCGAGCGCCCGCAACTTGGCGAGATGCTGGGACAGGGCGGATTGGCTGAGCATCACCTTCTCGGCTATGGCTCCCACCGACATTTCACCTTCGGCGAGGTAGCTCATGATCAACAGTCGCTTCTCATTGCCCATCAGCATGAGAAACTCTGCCGCCGATTCGGCGTTCACGATTAGCTTTGTCGAGACCATCGATCCCCCATGCTTCCTGTTCATCCCGACGCCATGGGGGCAATGGCGTCTGATTCCATAAATTCACTTATCGATCGGCGCTGGCGATTCAGCGTCACTAAAAGGTAGAGCATTTCACCTAAATCTCAAGTGTTGCTTTTGATCCAGCATAATTAAGTCTCAGTCCCGGCGTCGACAATGGCTCGGCCCGCCCTCGCCATATCGACCAGAACGTGCCGCAATTCACCCGCTGCGCCCAGAGGTTGCGGGTAAAAGACCCGGCAAGCATCGTCCCCCGACACCAGATCCATGCCATCGGCATCGAATCCGGCAATACGCCAGCCGTTGCCGGATACTTTGGCGAAATGCTGTGCGTAAACGGCGATCGCGTCGAGATGGTCGGCGTTCATGTGGTCGATGGCCGATTGTTCGCGCGCCGCGAGTTCCTCGACGACCGGTCCGCTGGCGAGCAGATCCGATCGGTCGAGCTGATAGGCCTTGCCGAAGCCGCCGTTGAGGCTGGCGCGTTGCGGATCGAGGCGAAAGATCGAAAAGTCACCGAGACCGGCGTAAAGTTTCGCCCTGGCATTGTGATTGAGGTAACGGCGCTCGGTGCGGGCGTGTTCGGCCGATCCGCGCTCGATCCTTACCGCCTGGCAGACCAGTGTCAGGCGCGGGTGCGCCAGCGGGTCGCCCTTGCCTGGTTCGCCGAGCAACAGGGAACAGCGCGGGTCGGCAAGCAGCGCGCCGGTGTGCGCCGAAAGCATCGACACCAGGATCAGCGGTGCGCCATCGATGTCGGTGGCCACGCCAACCCTGCTGGCCAGCGGCGAGCCGGTTTGCGGTTCGATCACCGCCAGGGCGCCAAAGCGGGCGCTGCGCAGAAGCGTCTTCGCCAGCCGGATCGCTTCGGCGTCCGTCTCACGGATCACGTCCTTCTTCGGCTCGTCCAAGGCAGCACCGCAGTAAGTTGATCTTTGTTCTCTAGTTATCGGTCAGCAAGCCGGATTTGACAAGGTCGTCGATCTCGGCTTTCGCAAAGCCGAAACGTGCCAGCATTGTCGACGGCAACAAATCCTCATCGCCGGGCATAGTGGCCAATGTCGGTTGCGAACTCGAGAAACGCGGGGCCGGGGCCGGGCGCTCAAATGCACCTGCCGTCACAGAGGCGTTGCGTGCCCGATTGTGCGGGTGGTGCTTTGCCTCTTGCAGCGACAGAACGGGTGCAACGCAGGCATCGGTTTGCGCGAACAACCGGTCCCAGTCGTCGCGTGGTTTCTGCCGGATCCGATCGGCAATGGCGGCGCGCATCGGCGGCCACAGGGCCTTGTCGTACTGGCCGGATGCAAAGCGCTCGTCGAGCGGCAGCAGCCTGGCGAATTCGGCGAAGAATTGCGGCTCGAGACAGCCGATGGCGATATGGCGTCCGTCCGACGTCTCATAGGTGTCGTAGAACGGGGCGCCGGAATCGAGCAGGTTCGCGCCGCGCTTGTCGCTCCACAAGCCGGCCGCCATCAAGGCGTGCAGGGGCACCGCCAGCATCGAGGCGCCATCGACCATCACGGCGTCGATGACTTCACCCTTGCCTGTGCGCGAACGTTGGAACAGGGCGGCCAGCACGCCGGCAACCAGCATCATGGCGCCACCGCCATAGTCTGCAACGAGGTTGAGCGGCGGGACGGGACGGCCGCCGGCATGGCCGATGGCGTGCAGCACGCCGCTATAGGCGAGGTAGGTTATGTCATGGCCGGCGCGGCCGGCGAGCGGACCGCCCTGGCCGAAGCCGGTCATACGGCCGTAGATCAGCGCCGGGTTACGCGCCAGCACCGTTTCCGGGCCGAGGCCGAGCCGCTCCATGACGCCCGGGCGAAAGCCTTCGAGCAACATGTCCGCCTTTTCGGCAAGGCGCAGCAACAGATCGGTGCCTTCACGGCGCTTCAGGTCGAGGCGCAGCACGGCGCGGCCATGGCGGTCGATGTTATACTCATCCGGCAGCGGCAGGAGCTGGCTCGTCCCCGCCCGTTCGATGCGCAACACTTGCGCGCCCATCTCCGACAGCATCAGGCCGGCCAGCGGCACGGCGCCGAGCCCGGCCATCTCGATCACCTTCAGCCCAGTCAGCGGACCGGTTTTAGCGGCAGCGGACAGGCCGGCGCTCATGACCGGTTTATTTCGGCGCCATGCGAATGGCGCCGTCGAGGCGAATGGTCTCGCCGTTCAGCATCTGGTTCTCGATGATGTGCAGGGCGAGAGCGGCATATTCGGACGGTTCGCCCAGGCGCGACGGGAAGGGCACGGCGGCGCCCAGTGAATCCTGCACCTCTTGCGGCATGCCGGCCATCATCGGCGTCTTGAAGATGCCGGGAGCGATGGTGCAGACGCGGATGCCGGAACGGGCAAGGTCGCGCGCCACCGGCAGCGTCATGCCGACGACGCCGCCCTTGGACGCCGCATAGGCGGCCTGCCCGATCTGGCCATCATAGGCGGCAACCGAAGCGGTGTTGACAATGACGCCGCGCTCGCCGCCCGGCAGCGGCTCGAGCTTCGACGCGCGTTCGGCGACGAGGCGGATCATGTTGAACGTGCCGATCAGATTGACCTCGATCACCTTGCGGTACTGATCAAGCGGATGGGGACCATCCTTGCCGATCGTCTTCACGCCGATGGCGATGCCGGCGCAATTGATCAGGATACGCGGCTCGCCAAGCTTGGCGGCGACGTCGGCGAGGGCAGCAGTCCCACTGTCGGCGCTGCTGACGTCGCATTGGACGGCAATACCGCCGATCTCGGCCGCGACCTTGGCCGCGCGGTCAATACCGACATCGAAGATGGCGACGCGGGCTCCCTTGGTGGCCAGCGCGCGCGCCGTTGCCTCGCCAAGGCCGGAGCCGCCGCCGGTGACGATCGCGATCTGGCCGTTCGGGTTCATGACGTCATCCTTTGATCTCAGGAACAGTGGACGGATCAGGCGCCAGATCGATGGGAAAGGTCAAGCCATCGCCGCGGTAGGATCGGTCACCCTGGCCTGATCGGCGTGGCAGACCTCGCCCAAGAGCCTGGCGACCGCGCCCGGCGCGATCTCGTGCGACAGCAGCCGGTCGAGGTCGACGGGGCGCGGCATCGAAATCTGGCCGCGCGGAATCCGCTTGAAACCGAGCGGCCCGTAATAGGGCTCGTCACCGACCAGCATGACGGCAGGTGCGCCGGCCCGGGCAGCGGCCTCGAGCGCGATCGCCACCAGCCGGCGGCCGATGCCGAGATTCTTGAAGGCCGGCCGCACGGCGAGCGGCCCGAGCATCAATGCGCGGCCGGCACCGGCGGCGATGCGGGTCATGCGCACCGAGGCGACGACGATGTCGCCATTGACGGCGACAAAGGACAGCGAGCGCTCGTGCCCTCCGGCCTCACGAATCTTGTAGGCGGCCAGCACAAAGCGGCCGGGCCCGAAGGCTTCGTCGTTGATGGCTTCGATCTCGGGGTCGTGCGCCGGGGTTTCCGGCAGGTATTTCACGTCGGCAAGGCTCATGGTCTTTGCGGTCCGGTACAAGGAGGAAAGGTTGCTGCAAACGGCAGCATTCGCCAGTCAGCGCTTCATCAAGCGCGGGCGCCCTTTCGTCGTCGGTCAAACCGGATCAAAGCAAAGTCGAACATGCGGATTGTCCGCTAGCATCAATTTCCCGCCGCTGCAATCGGCCGTTTCTGTCCGTCATTTCTGCCAAGTGACGGTCTGTTCAGCACCTGACGTCTTCGACAGGGCAGCCTTGCGCCTACATCAACCAACAGGACGCAAGGAGATTCGCATGGGATTGCTGGTCGAAGGAAGATGGCAGGACCGCTGGTACGATACGGCGGACAATGGTGGCAGGTTCGTGCGGGCGCAGTCGCAATGGCGCGACTGGATCACCGTTGACGGGGCGCCCGCCGAAGGCCGGACGCGCGGTTTCAAGGCCGAGCCCGGCCGCTATCACCTCTATGTCTCGCTTGCCTGTGCGTGGGCCCACCGGACGTTGATCTTTCGCGCGCTGAAGAAGCTGGAGGGCATCATATCGGTGTCCGTGGTGCATCATTTCATGGGCGCCAACGGCTGGACGTTCGTAGCTGAGGACGGCGCCACGGGCGACACGCTCTACGGCCTCGACTTCCTGCACCAGATCTATGCCAAGGCCGATCCCGCCTATTCGGGCAGGGTGACTGTGCCGGTGCTGTGGGACAAAAAGGAGCAGACCATCGTCTCCAACGAGTCTTCCGAAATCATCCGCATGCTGAATTCAGCCTTCGATGAATGGGGCGACGCCAGCTTGGATTTCTATCCGAAGGCGTTGCGCGGCGAGATCGACCGCATCAATGCGCTGGTCTATCCCGCCATCAACAACGGCGTCTATCGCGCCGGCTTCGCCACCACGCAACGCGCCTATGAAGAGGCTTTCGGCGAGCTGTTCTCGGCGCTGGATACGTTGGAGGAGCGGCTGGCAAAACAGCGCTATCTCGTCGGTGGTCGTATCACCGAGGCCGACTGGCGGCTGTTCACCACGCTGGTGCGCTTCGATCCGGTTTATGTCGGCCATTTCAAATGCAATCTGCGCCGCATCGCCGACTACCCGAACCTGTCCAACTATCTGCGCGATCTCTATCAGGTCCCTGGCGTGGGCGGGACGGTGAACATGCATCACATCAAGGCGCATTATTACGGCAGCCACCAGACGATCAATCCGACGCGGATCGTGCCTGTCGGACCGGATCTCGATTATGGCGCACGGCATGACCGGGCGCGCTTCGAGAAAGCGGCGGCCTGATCTACCAGTAGGGCGAGGGCTGCTCGCCGTCAAAAACCTCGGCGATCCGGCGCAGCGTCGCCGGCGTCGTGCCCTGCGGCAAGCGGTCGAGCGGGAAGAAGCCGGCTTCGGCGATCTCGTGGTCCGGCAGCTTCGGCGCCGTCTGGCTGAAATGCTCGAGCAGATAAAAGCCGACATGGTCGCGGTGGCTGGAGCGGCGGTTGAAATGCATCGATTTGAGCACCGGCGGGGCGGTCAGAGCGATGTTGCCTTCCTCGGCCAGTTCACGGGCCAGCGCCTCGTTCATCGTCTCGCCGACTTCGACGCCGCCGCCGGGAAGCTGCCAGCCCGGTACATAAGTATGGCGAATAAGGAAGACGGATCTGGACGCTGTGTCGTGGATCAGGCCGCGCACGCCAAGCGTCATCGGCCTCCGCAGCACGAAATAGAGATGGAACAGCCTGGCCCTCAACCCTGGCCAGCCGGTCTGGCGGAAGGCATCTTCAGGGCTCGTCATTGATAGCGAAACCGTGGGTGGAAAGCCGCGCGCGGGTCGCCTATGAAGGTTGTATGTTCAGGCTCGCGCATATTTCCGATGTCCATCTGGGGCCGCTCCCCGATGTATCCTATCGCGATCTTGCCTCCAAGCGCGTGCTCGGCTATGTCAACTGGCAGCGCAACCGCCGCCGCCATATGCATGATGCGGTCATTGACACGATCGTCGCCGACATCAAGGCGAACACGCCTGATCACCTCGCCGTCACCGGCGACCTGGTCAATCTGGCGCTCGACGGCGAGATCGAGATGGCCAGGCACTGGCTGGAGACGCTGGGGCCGCCGCATGATGTTTCGGTCGTTCCGGGCAATCACGACGCCTATGTGCCGGGCGCCTTCGACAAGGTCTGCCGGTCCTGGGCGGCGTGGATGAGCGGCGACGGCGTCAACACGCCGGTCGACCGCAACGCCTTCCCCTATCTGCGTGTACGCGGCAATGTCGCGCTGATCGGCGTCTCGACGGCGCGCGCCACGGCACCCTTCATGGCCAATGGGTTTTTCATGGAAGGCCAGGGGGATAGGCTCGGCAAAATCCTCCAGGACACTGCCGGACAGGGGCTGTTCCGCGTCATCATGATCCATCATCCGCCGGTGCGCGGCGCGGTCCCGCAGCACAAGCGGCTGTTCGGCATCGCCCGCTTCAACAAGATCATTCGCCGCCATGGCGCCGACCTTGTGCTGCACGGCCATTCGCATCTGCCGTCGCTGTTCTTCATCGGCGGTCGAGGCGTCAGGATCCCGGCGGTCGGTGTCGCTGCCGCCGGCCAGGCGCCGGGTGGCAAGCACCCGGCGGCGCAGTATAATCTGTTCGACATTGACGGTGAAAAGGGAAACTGGCGGATCCGGCTGACACGGCGCGGCCTGACCGGGCCGTCCATACCGCCATCCGATCTGCAGACGGTGGAGCTTGGCGCCGAGGCCGCTATGGCCGCAAATTGATAACCATGGCCACGATGCGGTCCCAGAACAGGACGACCGACACCACAAGGCCGACCAGTGCGCCGGCAGCGACCAGGCCAAGCCCGGACAGAAGGGCCGACCAGCGTTTGCCGCGCTCCGTCGCGCGCAGCGGCGGTTCGGCTTCTGGCACATACGCACGTTTCAGGCCGGCGACGGCGGGTTCGACGCCGCCTTCCAGCATCCTCTGACGCTCGACGATGCGCTCGGCGACATAGCGCGTCACGGAATCGGCAACCGATTTCATCTCAGTGGATTCGGCAAGCACCACCCGGCCGATGCGGGTGTCCTTGAGGAAGCGATAGGTGCGGCGGTCGCGCCCCATGGCGACATGGCTGATGGCGTCGATCCACAGGCGCGGCTGCAAGCCCGACGAGACGACAAAGTCGAAATTGTCCATGTCGGCCGGAACATCGGCAAAAACCGGCGCCAGCTCGGCGGCAAGCAGATCGAGACGCATGCGATGCGCCTCGCGCATGTCGACGACGACATCGTCGCGGTCGGCGAAGGCATTTTTGACATCACGGATGGCATCGGACAGTTTCTTCGACTGGTCGATGGTCTTCTCGCCTGCTTCCTTCATCGGCGTCTGCCTCGTGGGTTTGGTTAACACTGGGTTAACACAGCCGCCGGCAAAATGCACTGGCGAGATCGACGGCGTCGGGATGCTCAGGAGGGTCGTCGTGCGCGAAAAGGTCAGCTTGCTGCTGCGGCGAATTTCTGGCGGTGCGGCCTGGCGCGGCGGCTGGTGTTGCGGCGAATGATCTCGGCAACGAGGTCGGGTGCTTCCTCGGCCAGCATGTGGCCCGCCTCCAGCACGTGGTGCACGTGAAAATGCGCCGGCAGGTCATCCGCCTGGGTAAAGGGCAGCACCGCATCGCTGGTTCCCCATGCCACCATTACCGGCATGTTCAGCCGATCGAGGCGATCGTGCGGGATGACGCCTTGCCGATCGTCCACGGTCATGGCGGCCGCGATCCCGACCAGCTTTTCGAGTTGGCCGGGTCGCCTGCGCATTTCCCAAAGGATGTCTACCGTATGTTCGAGCGGCAGGGCAGAAGGTCCCGACATCACGGAGAGGCAGGAGCGGATCTCGGACCGATCCGCGGCTTCGGCATAGCGGCGCAACAGCGGTCCATTGATTTCGGGGCCAAGGCCGCCCGGCGCCAGAAGCGTCAGCGAGGCTATCTTTTCGGGCTCGGCCAGCGCCATCAGCGCCGCCACGGCACCACCCATCGAGTGGCCCACGAGATGAACGCGCTTCAGGCGACGCTCCGAGAGGTCGGTCAGCACGGCCTTGGCCGCCACCCTGGCCGGACCGGCGGCGGGAAAGTCGAGCGACATCCCATGCCCAGGCAGATCATAGGCCAGCGTATGCGTGGAAGGCGTCAGAGCGGAAATCACCTCGCGCCATACATCGTGGCAGCCGCCGAAACCGTGCAGCAGGACGATGGCCTTCGAGCCAACACCCTCTTCGGCGGCAAAAAGTGATGCGGTCATGAAAGCTGATTTTTTGTTATTGCAGAATGCGCGACACCAATCGTGGCTGAATTGCTCCTAGTCCGACATGATGACCAGTAAAATTTTCGCGATTTGTACGGTTGTGTACAGAACTTGGGGATCAACCGGCATTCGGCGATCGAGCGCAGTAAACCCATCGGGACATGGCGCAGCCAGTGCGCGGACGTCGATGGTGTCAGCTCGGGCTGCCGAGCCCGGCAACACGCAGTGCCTGAACCAGCCGGTCGGTCAGGTCGGCCGGATATTTCCGCTCGACGAAAGTCGCCCGCGGATCGGCGGCAAATTTGGGGAACTCGGTGGTCAACTGTTTCAGCAGCGTGCTCACCAGATGGTCCTGTCCGGCAGCCTTGGCGCCGATCAGCCGTGCCGCCAGATAGTGTGATTTCGTTGCCGTCGTTCTCAGTGCCATGCTGGCCGCGACTGCCTTGTTCGTGTCGCCGAGCATGAGCTCACCGACGAACAGCCCATAGTCCCACCATGTCGGGTGTCCGCTGAAGGTCTCCGCCGCATGATCGAGGATCGGCGTTCCCTCGGCGTATCGTCCGGCGAAGATCAGCCCGTAGCCGTAAGCGGCGGCCATGCCGAGATCGTAGGGGTTGAGTTCATAGGCCTTGCGCATCCAGCGGATTGATTCGTCCGTATTGCCGAGGCGCGAACTGACATAGCCGTAGGCGCGATGCGCATAAGGGCTGGTCGGACCCATCTGCACGCCGCGATGGGCAAACTCGACGGCTGTTTCAATCGTCGCGTTGGGCGGATAGGCGTAATGATCGGACACCGCCTCGAGATGCAGGGAAGCAAGTTCCGAATAGACGAGCGAGGACTTGGTTCCACCATTGGCCAGCTTCTCGAGGCAACGATAGGCCGCCTCATGGGTCCTGGCGTTCTGGTCGAGGTAATATTTGCCGTTGAGCAGCAGGCACTGCGTCAGACCGTTTGGCGTGCCGGTCTGCTCGATATAGTTGTAGATGGTGCCGGAGGCGGGGAGTGCCAAGCTCAGCATGTCGGCAATACGGTCTTCGACCGCCGCAGGTGCGCTGTCGGCAGGGGTGAGATTGCGCGATAGAAGCACCCGTCCGGACGCCATGCTTTGCAGTTCTATCGTGATATCGCCCGCGTCCGGTCCGGGCAGGATGTCGAATATGAAGCTCGCAGCGTCGTCGGCTGGATCGTTGACGGTGTCGCGACCGATGAAGTCGATCGTATCGAAGCCACTCAGGCCGGCGCGCAGCGATGCGGCGACACGGCTGGCGTCGGGGCCGTCAGCCTTGAGTCCGATATAGACTTGCGGCAGGGCGTCAGCCCTTGCCGACGATGTGATGCTTGCGGTTGCACCAGCGGTCTCCGGCGTTGCCGAGATGTCGCCGCCTGCCAGCAAGGCAGTGCTGCCCTGGCGAAGAATCAGTACGCCCAGCATGGCGATGACCAGCGCGATCGCCATCCAGAAAAAGCGGAGATGGCGCGCCACCGAGGGGGCAGGCGAAGTCGGTACGGAAGTCAGAGACATCGCCTCCGGCGTGCCCGTGCCGGCTTCGTTTGACCGATCGGCGGATGCGCCGTCCAGCCTGAGTTCGGGAACAGCCTCGGCAATATCCGGCAGGCCGATCGCATTCGATTCATAGGCAGGAACATAGCCGCCGCGCGGAATGGCGATGCGGACCGGTTCGGCAATTCCCTCATTGGCGAAATAGTGCTGCAGAAGCTCGCGCAGCCTGCCTGCCTGCACCCGCACCACGGCATCGGTGGACGGGTCGAAATCGCCGTCCTTGCCGAAAACATCCATGGCAATGGAAAAGCCCTTGAGCCTGTCGGCTTCGCCGGCCTGTTCACGTTCGACAAGATAACGTAGCAGCTTGCGCGCGCGTTCGGATCGGCCGAACGTTTGGCTGGCAAGCAGTCGCTCCAGTGTCTCGCGCACTGCGGGGGCGGCAGGCGTGGCATGCTGCAAGTGTCGATCCTCTCGAAGTCGGCACAGGTTGAGGCGCGATCATATAGGTCCCGCACCACCACACAAGTATACACCCCATTATGCGATCACGTACCCACCGGATAATTCCGCGGTGGTTAACGGCCCGAAAGGTCGGAACCGATCACCAGATTGGGACGGTTCCGATCTTTGTTCCCGTCGGGCGTCAGCCGGCTTTTTTGCCGACGATACGGTTGGCGGCGGACATCACTGCTTCCAGCGAGGCGGCGACGATGTTGGTGTTGATGCCTGCGCCGAACAGCTTGCCGCCGGGATATTCCATCTCGACATAGGAAATGGCCGACGCGTTCGAGCCGCGCTGCATCGAGTGTTCGGAATAGTCGAGCACCGACATCTCGACACCGAGATGACGTGACAGCGCATCGACGAAGCCGTCGATCGGGCCGGTGCCTGTGCCCGATATCGTCAGTTCCTTGCCGTTGTCGAGGATGACCGCCTCGACGACGCGCCGGCCCTTGATCTCGGTGCTGGGATAGGTGTGGTGATCGAGGAATTTCAGCCGCGCGCCGGGCTGGTCGACATAGGTCTCGAGAAAGCGCTCGTAGATGCGCCTGGCCGGCACTTCCTTGCCCTCGGCATCGGTGATCGCCTGGATTTCCTGGCTGAACTCGATCTGCAGGTTGCGCGGCAAATTGAGGCCGTAATCGGCCTGCAGCACATAGGCGATGCCGCCCTTGCCGGACTGCGAATTGATGCGGATGATGGCTTCGTAGCTGCGTCCGACATCGGCCGGGTCGATCGGCAGATAGGGCACTTCCCACAGGCTCGTATTGGCCTTCTTCAGCGCCTTCATGCCCTTGTTGATGGCATCCTGGTGCGAACCGGAAAAGGCGGTGTAGACGAGTTCGCCGACATAGGGGTGGCGCTCGGGGATCTTCAACTGGTTCGAATATTCATAGACGTCCTTCATCCGGTTGATGTCGGAGCAGTCGATCAACGGATCGACACCTTGCGTGTACATGTTCAGCGCCAGCGTGACGATGTCGACATTGCCGGTGCGCTCGCCATTGCCGAACAGCGTGCCTTCGACACGGTCGGCGCCGGCCATCAGGCCGAGCTCGGTGGTGGCGATGCCGGTGCCGCGGTCATTGTGCGGATGCAGCGAGACCAGCAGGTTCTCCCGGTTGTCGAGGTTGCGGCACATCCACTCGATGCGATCGGCATAGATGTTGGGTGTCGACATCTCGACCGTCGAGGGCAGGTTGATGATCAGCTTGTTGTCAGCGGTCGGCCTGACGATCTCGGTGACGGCGTTGCAGATCTCCAGCGCAACTTCCAGCTCGGTGCCGGTAAAGCTTTCCGGCGAATACTCGAAACGAAAGCCTCCGCCGGCCTTGGCCGCCATGTCGGTGATCATCTTGGCGGCGTCGGTGGCGATCCGCTTGATGCCGCCGACGTCCTTCTCGAAGACGACGCGACGCTGCAATTCGCTGGTCGAATTGTAGAAATGGACGATCGGGTTGGTGGCGCCCTTCAGCGCCTCGAAGGTGCGGGTGATCAGCTCCGGCCGGCACTGCACCAGCACCTGCAGCGAGACATCGGCGGGTACGTTGCCTTCCTCGATGCACCAGCGGGCAAAGTCGAAATCGGTCTGCGAGGCCGACGGGAAGCCGATCTCGATCTCCTTGAAGCCCATGTCGAGCAGCAGGCCGAACATGCGTGCCTTGCGCTCATGGCCCATAGGATCGATCAGCGCCTGGTTTCCGTCGCGCAGGTCGACCGAGCACCAGATCGGCGCCTTGTCGATAACCTTCGAGGGCCAGGTGCGATCGGTGAGACCGACGGTCGGATAGGGCTGATATTTGCGGGCTGCGTCGGGCATGCCTTTGGCCGAATCCGTGTCGGCTACCGCGGCATCGGAGCGGATCTCTTCTCGTGCGTTCATCGTCGTTTCTCCCGGCGGCTCATGGATCCACCTTCAGGTGGATTGATGGCGAGCGGCGCCTTTACCAGAATTTCGTTCGCTTGATGTGATTGCCAAGGAGCATGCGCTTGCGCGGCGGTTCGACCGCCGGGCGCTCCTTCAGCGAACCCGGCGATCGCCGATAAGGCCGAGAAGAAGCAGGGTCGAAGCCAGCGCGCGCACGGTCTCGCCGGAAAAACCGGTCGGACGGGAAGCGTTGCTGGCGCGCGTGTTCATGGCGGTTCTCTTACAGGAGCGGCTTGTGGGAGGCAAGTGGGCCGCGGGCCGTGTCGTAAGCACATGAGTTGTCCGGATTAGGTAGCACGTGAGTTGTCCGGTTTTATCGCCAGCGAATGGAGGCTGGGGGATGAAGCGGGCCGCAGGCCGTGCAGGACAACGAATCCGGGTTAACGGGCTTCGGAGCCTTTGCCGGCGCGTTGGCCGACGAAGCGTCAAACGAAAAACCCGCCTGTGCGGCGGGTCACTGGCGCAAATCAGCACCATGGATGAAAATGTACCTTAGCTGAGGGCAGGGAGTCAAGAAAAAATTCCTATCATTAAAAAACTTTCGGCACAAAAGCTGCCAACACCGCCGAACTGACTGCCGCCGCCAGGCCTTTGTTCAGCTGAGTTCGGCAGGCCGTGTCGTAAGCAGTCGTCCGGATTAGGCAGCAGATGAGTTGTCCGATTTGTCTGCCGGCTGGTTGAGACGGGCGGCACCCCGACGCGCGTGCTCTTCCCCAGGCGCGGCAAATGGGCCAGACTTGGGCGACGGGTTGCGATGTCCAGTCGCCGGGAGGGGTCGTCCATGAATTTCGTGTTCTTCTCGCCGCATTTTCCCGCCAATGGCGCGGATTTCTGCGACCGTTTGAAGAAGGCCGGGGCCAGGGTGCTCGGTATCGGCGACGCGCCCTATGACGCGCTCGACGCAAAGCTGAAGGCGGCGCTCAGCGAGTACTACCGTGTCGCCGACATGGAGGACTATGATCCGGTGTTCCGGGCAATGGGGCATTTCATCCACAAGTGGGGCCGCATCGACCGCTTCGAATCGCTCAACGAACACTGGCTGGAGCTGGAAGCCAACATCCGCACCGATTTCAACATCTACGGCACCAAGCTCGATTTCGTGAAGAACCTGAAGCGCAAGAGCCGCATGCGTGCCTTCTTCCGCAAGAGCGGCGTCGACACCATCGCGCAACGCAAATGTTCCGACCGCGCCGGGGCCATGACCTTTATCCGGCGCGTCGGCTATCCGGTGGTGGTCAAGCCCGACAGCGGTTCCGGCGCATCGAACACCTTCAAGATCTCCAACGCCAAGGAGCTCGACCAGTTCTTCCGGGACAAGCCCGAGGACGTGACCTTCGTCATGGAGCAGTTCATCGAGGGGCTGGTGGTGACCTATGACGGGCTGGTCAACCGCGACGGCGAGGTGGTGCTGGCGGCCAGCCACCGCTACGACCAGAGCGTCATGGAGGTGGTCAACAAGGACCGCCACATGAGCTATACCTGCTTTCCCAGGATCAACCCGGCGGTCGAGGAGGCCGGTCGAAAGATCCTGAAAGCATTCGACGTGCGTGAACGCTTCTTCCACATCGAGCTGTTCGAGACCAAGGACGACCGTGTCATCGCGCTGGAGGTCAACATGCGCCCGCCCGGCGCCTGGATGACCGATGCGATCAACTATACGTTCGACATCGATGTCTATGCGGCGTGGGCCGACATGGTGGTCAGGGATGCCGCCGGCGGCCCTTACGAGGGCAAATATTTCACCGCCTATGCCAGCCGCAAGCGACGCCTCCACTATTTGCACAGCCATGAGGACGTGCTAGCCGCGCACCGCGACAAGATCGTCCACCATCAGGCCATCGAAGAGGTTTTCAGCCGCGCCATGGGAAATTACGCCTACCAGATGCGCTCGAAAGACGAAGCAGCGCTGCGCGAAGCAGTCGCGTACATCCACGCGGAAAAGGCGTGAGGCGATGGACATTTCCTATCACAAGAATTTCTCGAGCCAGCTCGGCCGCGACATGGAATACAAGCGCTACGGCCATGCCGGCCGGCCGGTGGTGGTGTTTCCGACCTCGCAGGGCCGGTTCTACCAGTTCGAGGATTCCGGCGGGGTGGGCGCACTGGCCGAATTCATCGACACCGGCCGCATCCAGCTGTTCACGGTCGACGGCGTCGATTCGGAATCCTTCTTCGACAAGCATGCCGACGCGGCCCATCGCATTGCCCGCCACGAGGCCTATTTCCGCTATGTGCGCGAGGAAGCGCTGCCGGACTTCCTGTCCACGGCCGAGCAGGCCAATGGCGGGCGCAAGCTGAAGCCGCTGTTCTCGGGCTGTTCGATGGGCGGCTATCACTCCTCGAACTTCGTCTTCCGCTTTCCCGAACTCACCAGCGGCGTCATCGCGCTGTCGGGCGTCTATTCGGCGCGCGATTTTTTCGGCAGAGCGCTCGAGGGCGACATCTTCTACAACTCGCCACTCGACTATCTGCCCGGCATCGTCGATCCCAAACTGCTGGCCCGGCTGAAGACGCTCAGGCTGATCTTCTGCTGCGGGCAGGGCGCGTGGGAAGAGCGGATGCTGGTCGAGACGCGCAGGTTGGAACAGATCCTGCGCGACAAATCCATTCCCGCCTGGGTCGATTACTGGGGCGGCGATGTCAGCCACGACTGGCCGTGGTGGCACAAGCAACTGGTCTATTTCTTCGGCCGTTGGCTGGATGAGGACCTGATGCACAGGCTGGATTGATAGCGAGGCCCGTCCGCTGACGGCTACCCTTCCTGGCATGCCGGCAGGGCGGCGGTTTCGCGCTCCGAAGCCGATACGCGACGCAGGCCAAGGAAGACGACAAGGGCGGTGACGACGGTGATCGCCGCCAACACGATCAGCAGCCTGTCGAACGCCGTCTCGTAGGCCTGGACCAGAACAATGGCTCCGGCTTGGGGCAGATGTTGTGCTGCTTCGCCGAGATTGCCGGTCACCAGCAACTGGGCTGCCGCCGCTGCGTCCGTCGAAGATGCCATTCCTTGTGCGGCGAGCTGCGCGGCGGCAAAGCCGGAAAGCGTCGCCATGACGATCGCCAGCGCCACACCCTCGCAGGCGACGCGGGTGGTGTTGAAGATGCCGACCGCCATGCCGGCGCGCTCCCTCGGCACGACGCTGACCGCAAGCCCGTCCATCAATCCCCAGGGCAGAGCGATGCCGACGCCGATCAGCATCAGCGGCGCCATCAGCGCACTATCGACCGGTGGTGTCAGGCTCAGCCAGACAAGCCCGGCGGCAGCGACGAGCAGGCCGACGCCGCAGATGGTGGCCGGTGCGATCCAGCGCGCCAGCTGGCCGGCGAGCATCGGCAGGATCAGCAGCGGACCTGAGAGGCAGATCATCAATTGCCCGGCCTTGATCTCGTTCATCCCTTCGATGCCGATGAAACGGATCGGCAACAGGACGAGCAGGACGACGAAGGCGTAAGCGGGTGCCGCAGCCAGGAACTGGACGCCGACGAAGCGGGGGTAGGCAAACAGCGTGAGATCGAGCATCGGCCGTTGTGCTTGCCGCTCGACAACGACGAAGGCGACAAAACAGATGATAGAAGCGGCCAGAAGCGTGACGACGAGGGGATCAGCCCAGCCGCTCTGCGGCGCCTGGAGCACGCCATAGGTCAGCGACGCCAGCGCGATCGTGAAGGTGCCGGCTCCCGCCCAGTCGAGGCCCGTCGCATCCGGGTCGCGCGATTCCCTGATGGTGCGCAGGCCGAGCATGGCGGCGGCAATCGCGAGTGCCGCAACCAGAAGAAAGATCGACCGCCAGCCGAATGCGGAGATAAGCAGGCCCGACGCGATCGGGCCGAAGGCGAGGCCGATGCCGAAACTGGTGCCGAGAAAGCTGAAGGCGCGCAGCCGCAATGGCCCTTCGAATTCCTGGGCGAGTGCCGAGGCGCCGCCAGCGAAGGCGGCCGCACTGCCGATCCCCTGCACGGCCCGGAAGATGTCGAACCAGATGATGTCCGGCGCCAGCATCGCGCCCAGTGATGCCAGGATATAGAGGGAGAGGCCGACGAGGAAGAGGCGCTTGCGGCCGTGGTTGTCGGCCAGGGCGCCCGACGCCATTAGGGTGGCGCCGAAGGTCAGCATGAAGGCGTTGGTCACCCAGTTGAGCTCGATGGGACTGCCGCCGAGATCGGCCGCGATGCGCGACAGAGCGACGGCCGGACCGGTGAAGGTCAATGGCATCGTCATGGCGGCAAGGCACACGGACAAGAGCACGAGCCATCTCTCGGCAGAGCCGGTTGTGGTCCTGGAAGTCATGGATTTTCCTATCTGAAACAGCACTCGCCGGTGGGCCGCGCGATTGCGGAGCCGGTCGTGATGACAAGATAGGTCGTCGGCATTTCCGGAAAAATGGTGTTATATCTCCTGGTATATCGGACTGAAACGCTCGAATGGAATGACACGATGGATCGTCTCAACGGGCTCCTGGCCTTTGCCCGCACCGCCGAATTCGGCAATTTCGTCGCTGCCGGACGGGCGCTTGGCATCTCGGCTTCCGCTGTCGGCAAAAGTGTCGCCCGGCTCGAGCAGGAACTCGGCGTGCGGCTCCTGCAGCGCAGCACGCGGCGCATTGGCCTGACGGAAGAGGGCAAGCTGTTCAACGAGCGGGTGCGCCGCATCCTCGACGACATCGACGATGCCGAGGCGATGCTGTCGCGGACACGGGAAACACCGCGTGGGCGGCTGCGCATATCCACCCCGATCGTCACCTATCATCTGTTGCTGCCGGTGCTGTCGGAGTTCATGGCCCGCTATCCCGAGATCGAGCTCGATATCGATTTCAACGACCGGATCGTCGACGTCATCGACGAGGGCATCGATGTCGCGATCCGCAGCGGCGAGCTGCCTGATTCGCGCCTCGTGTCGAGACCCGTTGCGCCCTTCCGCATGCTGCTGTGCGCGGCGCCCTCCTACCTCGAGCGCCATGGCACACCCGGCGAGCCGGCGGATCTCATCAGGCATTTCGGCATAAACTTCCGCTTCCTCAACAGCGGCAGGCTGCTGGAGTGGCCGTTCATAACCGGAAGCGCTGAACCGCAGATCCGCTCGATGCTGACCTGCAACAACATGGAAGCATTGAAGGGCGCCACGATCGCCGGCCTCGGCATCGCCTGCATGCCGGATTTCCTGGTGCGTGAGGCGCTGCACGAAGACAGGCTGCGTACCGTTCTCGACGGTCATGTCGACGGCCGTGGCCAGTTCCGGATGCTGTGGCCTTCCAACCGCCATTTGTCGCCGAAGGTGCGCGTGTTCGTCGATTTCCTTCCCGATCGCCTTGCGGCGCGCTAGGCGTTCATCGCATAATATGACAGTGATAGTCATGTTTGTGTGGAAGCGATTGAGCGGCTGTGGCATGCCGCTGACCGCGGGGGCGCTGCGGCGCTTGCCCCGAACTGTTGCATAGGACTTGAATGATGGACCAATTGAGCGCGCAAACCCGGATCAGCGACGCGGCGATCAGGTCGGTGATGGACCGGCTGCGCGCCGAGCACAGCGAATTCGAGATCGACACCGGCGTCGCCGACCAATGGGAGCTTCGCCTCTATTATGGTTCGTTGAGCGCCACGCTCGATGATGAAAGCGTACTGATCCGCGTCGCGGCGTCCGACGAAACCTGCCTGTCCTACATGAAGATGACGGTTGCCGGCCATGTCGCCGAACATCTCGGCACGACCAGGGGCATCCATTGGCAAGGCGACGGCATTGACGCCGGCATGCCGGTCTTCTTCCGCGAGATCACGGTGATGTCGTCGACGCGGATCTCGGCGCATATGCAGCGTCTGCGCTTCGCCGGTAAGGATCTCGGCCGGTTTAGCCATGGCGGCCTGCACATACGGCTGCTGCTGCCGCCGGCTGGCCGCCAGCCGCTCTGGCCGTCGATCGGTGCCGATGGCTTGATTGTCTGGCCTTCGGGCGACGATGCGCTTGCCGTGCGGGTCTACACGATCCGGGCGCTGGATGCCGCAAGCGGCTGGCTCGATGTCGATTTCGTGCTGCACCCCGGCCAGGAGACGCCCGCCGCCAGCTTCGCGCAAAATGCACAGGCGGGAGATGTCATCGGCATGATCGGACCCGGTGGCGGCGACGCTCCGGTGGCGCAGACCTTGCTTCTGCTCGGCGACGACACAGCACTTCCCGCCATAGGCAGGATTCTGGAAGATCTGCCGCCGTCAACACGCGCTGAGGCGCTGATCGAGATCGATGGGCCGGACGACCGGATGGCGCTGGCGCAAGGGGATAATATCGACATCACCTGGCTTTACCGGCACGGCCGCGAGGCCGGCACCGCGGGCCTGTTGTCGACCGCCTTGCGTGAGCGCAATCAGATGGCGCTTGCCGACGGCCTGTACGTCTGGGCCAGTTGCGAATTCGGTGACTTCCGGGAGATCCGCAAGATCGTGCGTAAACAGTGGGGCCTGCCGCGCGACCGCCACCTGGTTACGGCCTACTGGCGCCGGGACGCGCACAGCGTGGGCGAGGGCGGCGAGGACTAGCCGCTGCCTATTGCCTGACGCTTCTCGCCACCAGCCGCGCCACGCTCGGGCCGATCAGCAGCACGATCAGGAAGCGTGCTGATTGCAGGGCCATGACGAAAGAGATGTCGACGTTCTGCGCTGCTGCAGCGATGATGGCGATGCTGTCCATGCCGCCGGGGCTGGTCGCCAGATAGGCGGTCAGCGGATCGATGCCCAGGAGATGGCTGATCATGAAGGCAAGGCCGCCGCAAAAGGCGATCAAGGCCACGATCGAGGCGATGATCTGCGGCAAGGCGCGCGCCGCATGGCGCAGGATCGCCCTTGTGAAGTTCAGGCCGATCGACCAGCCGACCATGGCGTAGCTGACGGCCAGCAGCCATTGCGGCAATTGCATTTCCACGCCCAAGCCGAGATGGACGACGGTGCCGAAGATGAAGGTGCCGAGGAAGAAGGGCGAGGGCAGTCGGCACAACTTTCCCGCCAGGCCGCCTACGACCGCGATGCCGATGGTGGCGGCGAAGGCTTGGGCATCGATCGGCGGAAACCAGACGATGGCGGGGATTTCGACCTCAGACGTGTCGACCCACATCTTGGCAACGAGTGCCGCCGTCATCGAGACGAAGATGACGCGCAGATATTGCATGAAAGCGACGAGCCGCTGATCGGCGCCGAAGGCACCCGCCATCAGCACCATGGCGGTGGCCGCACCCGGCGACGAGCCCCAGACGGCGGTGGTGCCGGGGAGGATGCGCCAGCGGCTGATCAGCCAGCCGAGCAGGCTGGAGGCCGTGACGGTGGCCACCACGACGCCAAGAAACAGCGGCCATTCCTTGTAGAAGACCGGAAAGATGTCGGCCGAGATCGACGCCGCGACGAGGCAGCCGACGATCGCCTGGGCGGCGCCGAACAGAAGACGCGGCACGCGCACCGTGGCGCCATTGGTGCCGGCGACGATGGCGGCCAGCATCGGCCCGATCAGCAGCGCCGCCGGCAGGGCGGCGAGTTCCAGCGCGCCGGCAAACAGCAAGGAAACAACCAGCAGGGCAAGCCACTGCCAGAGCTTGCGCATCCGCGCCATGCGCTCGAGTGTGGGCAGGTCCGGGGAGGGCTGCTCGGCCGAGGAATCCATGTTTCGCTCTTAGACCCGCAGGGCGAAAAATGCGAACCGCGATTCACAGAAAAATGATTGTTTCACCCGCCCAGGTGTCGAGTAACAGGTCTCACAAGCCGGCGTTGAACCGTTGCTCGATCTCATTGCGACCCGTGCGGTCGAAATCGTCGGGGACGGAAAACTGGCCGGCCATAAAACCGACCCGTCGCGCCTGCAGCGCCGGCTGTTCGATCGGCACGATTCTGGCCAACGGCTTGCCGGCTTTGGCAATAACAAACGACTCGCCTTGGGCTGCACGTCTCACAAGGCGCGACAGATGAGCTTTCGCATCGCGAATGTTTACTGTCTGCGTCAAAGATTGCTCCTCAAAATTGGCATCGAACTCACCCCGTCTTGCTGTCGGCCAGGCCGAAGCCGCCGACGGGGTGGGTCTCGACCTGGAATTCGAAGCCGGCGATGAACGGCCGCGCCTTGGCGATCGCCGCCTGGACTTCGGGAAGCTGCAGCGAGGCCTTGTGGCTTTCGGCGTCGGTCCACACTTCGGTGACCCAGATCGCGTCGGCGTCCGCGGGATCGCGGGCGATGATATAGCTCAGGCAGCCCGGCAGGGCGCCGGTGCTGGCGCGCAGGAGGTCCATGACCGCGTCGCGCTGGCCGCGCGACGCCCGCATCTTGCCGATCAGTCCGTACATTCCGTTGTCTCCCTTTGAGGTTTTCGACAAGAGCGTGCAGATCGCCAGTATGCCGATAGCCGTTCAAGGCATCAACTGGCCGCCATTCACCTCGATCACCTGGCCGGTGATGTAGCCGCTGAGAAGGTCGGAAGAGAGGAACAGATAGGCGCCGACGCAATCCTGCGCCGTGCCCGCGCGTCCCTGCGGAATGGTGGCGACCATGCCCTTGATCTGCTCGTCGGTCGAATAGCGCTCGTGGAACGGGGTGAGAATTGTGCCGGGCGCCACCGCGTTGACGCGGATGCCGAAGCCGATCAGCTCCTTGGCCATGCCACGCGTCACATTGGAGACGAAGGCCTTGGCCGAGCCGTAAAGCCCGGCGCCGCCGCCCGCACCATTGCGGGCGGCGATCGAGGAGGTGTTGACGATGAAGCCGCCCTGTTTCTTCAGCCACGGGATCGCCTTGCGCGAAGCAGTCAGCACCGAACGGGCGTTGAGGTCCATCACCGCATCGTAGTGCGCCTCGGTCTGCTCGGCATAGGGGATGCGGCCGAGCATGCCGCCGGCATTGTTGACCAGCCCGTCGAGGCGGCCGAAATATTGCGCACTGTCCTCGACGACGCGCTCGACATCGGCGGCAACGGAGAAATCGCCCTGGACGAGAAACACCTCGCCGCCCTTGTCGGCAATCGTCAGGCCGAGCTTCTCGGCGGCGTCGCGGCTCGAGTTATAATGCAGCGCCACCTTGCATTTCTGCGCTGCATAGGCCAGCGCGAGCGCCGCCCCGATGCCGGTCGATGCACCGGTAACCAGCACTGCCTTGCCGGCAAGATCGGGTATGCTGAGTGTGGTGGCTGGCACGGTTCTTCCTCCGGGATGTCTGCCTGCCCTTCGTAGGCCCTTGCCACCCCGGTGTTCAAGCCTTGGAGCAATTCAAGGAAAAGTGTGAGCGCTTTGCCCGGGGGATTTGCGTCAAACAAACCGCTCTACGGACGCAGATAGGCGTAACCCTGGCCTTGCAGTTCGGCGAGTTTGACGACGCCGCCCTTGTCGGCGGCATGAAATCCGGCGAGCAGGTCGGGGAGTGTGATGTCCATGCCGTGCATGGTGTTGGCGCAGGCGTGGGGTTCCAGTCCCTGCTGCACCAGGCCGGCGAAGCGCCCGGAAATCGCGGCCGATATGCCTTTCGACTTGAAGGCCGCGAGCGCGGGACCATGCACGACCAGCACGATGTCGACCTTGCCGCCGGTGCCTTCATAATGGTTCTTGATGTTGCCGAGCACGAAATTGACCTTGTCGGTGTCGCTCAAGTGGTAGGCGACTTTTTGCCTTGTGGGCTCGGTGGCGGCTGCCTGTGCTGCCCGCAGACCGAGAAGCGTTCCGGTTCCGGCAAGAACCGTGCGGAACATATCGCGCCTGCGCATGGCATCCTCCTCCGCTTGGCGGCTGACCGCGAATTGCGTGACTCCAGCCGCAATACTAGCATAAATTGCCGTTGCGTCCTTTCGATGCGGAGGAGAGGTCACATGGCGTTGAAGGAATGGGCGTTTGGGTTGGGGGAATGGAAGACGGTTGCCGGCGCCGGGTTTGGCGCCGTGCTGCTCGGCGCGCTTGCCGGATCGGCCTCCGCCGACGATGCGCTGAAGCTCACCGAACTCAGTCCGAACGGCGCTGACGCCTGTTTCGGCCGCGTCTATGATGCGGGGCATCTCAAGGCGCACCCGAAGCAGAAGGTGGGGCGGATCTTCTTCTACTACGGCCATGATCCGGTCAGCCGGCCGAACGAGGAGCCGACCGGGAATTCCGACACGTCCTACAATGCCTTCATCGCCACCACCGTGCGCGGCGCCAAGTCGCCTGAATGGGCCGGCGGCTGGTGCAATCATGCTTCCGAGGACGGCAAGACGGGCCCGGTCCATTGCGGCATGGAATGCGACCGGACGCTTGCGTCGCTGAAGGTCGATGACAAGGGTCGGCTGTTCCTCTCGGATCTGCAGCCCGACATCTATCTCGATGCCGGATCAGAAGAGGAGCTTGGCGCAGCGGAATATGACAGGCAGGCGCTCGGCTCGGAGGATGACAATTTCCGCCTCGACCCGATGCCGGCAGCGACCTGCCAGGCGGAGTTCGCGCGCATCGATCCAGTCGCCGCTGCGCTCGGAGCTCCGTTGCGCGAGCGGCTGAAGCCGGACCAGGCGTTCTGCTACGGGCGCGACTACGATGCAGCGCATCTCGGCTCGCACCCCGATCAACTCACCCAGTCGATCCGGGTTTTCCGCGGCAAGGTAGAACTGGCGTCCTTCGCCTCGGGCGGTGACACCGCCAATTGGCCAGACGGCGCCGACATTGCCGTTACCGTCACCACACGGCAGAAATCGGCTAAGGTGACGCAGACCTATTCCTGCCAGGGCGAAGCCGACCAGTGGCGCTGCGCGGCCGGCACGAAGATGAGCGATTTCTCCTGCGACATCGCGCAGAAGGAGATTTTCCTCAAGCGTGGCGCCAACGGCACGATGATGCTGGCCAACCCAAACAGCGCGCTTGCAATCGTCGACCTGTGTTCGAAGGCGGACGCCGGAAAGACGAAATCCGACGACAAGGTCTATCGGCTGCAGCCGATGCCGCAATCGGCCTGCTCGCCTTGAGCTTCAATGGAGGGCGCGAATGGATAAGGCAAAAGTCTTTTGGTCTGGCGGATCGCAAGCAGTACGCATGCCGAAGAAATACCGTTTCGATACCGGCGAGATTTCAATCCGTCGCGAGGGCCGAGCGGTCGTTCTCGAACCGCTTGCGCAGGATTGGGTCTGGCTCGACAGTTTGACCGGGCCACTTGACGACGATTTTGTTGAGGCAGCTTTGGAAGGCCGATAGAGACTGGCGGCGCAGACCATAGGATTCATGCGTGACATCTGAGCGCTGCTGCGGTGCAGAATTCTGTTCCGCTGCACTCTACGGACAAGGTCGCGGCATGGATCTTCGGGTCTCCGCGACGGAGCTTCGCTCCTGCTTCGCCCGTGGATGACGAAGTCGAGAAGCTTCGGTTAATTTTCCCAAGTCGCTACAGGAAATCGCCTCAGGCAAACGGCACGGCGGTTGTGCCCTTCGGCAGCTTGGCCTCGTCGTCGGGCTCGACATGGATGGTGACGCGCACCGAGGGGATTTCGGCTTTCAGCGCGTCCTCGATGCGGTCGCAGATGACATGGCTGGCGCCGACCGACATGTCTGCGTCGACGACCAGATGAAACTCGATGAAGGTGGCGCGGCCGGCGATGCGCGTCTTGAGGTCGTGCACCTCGAGCGCGCCCTTGCAATTGGCCGAGATGACGTCACGGATGCGCATGTGTTCCTGGGTGTCGACGGCGCGGTCCATCAGGCCGTTCATCGACGAGCCTATGACATGCCAGCCCTGCCACAGGATGTTCAAAGCCACGAGGACGGCAAGTGCGGGGTCAAGGATCTGCCAACCGGTCAGGATCGCCCCGACCAGGCCGCCGAAGACCCCGATCGAGGTCACCACGTCGGTCATGATGTGGTTGCCGTCGGCGACCAGTGCCGGTGATTTCTCCGCCCTGCCGGCGCGGATCAGCGTCCAGGCCCAGAAGGCGTTGATAATCGTGGCAACGCCGTTGACCGCAAGACCTTCCCAAGGCTGTTCCAAGGGTGACGGAGTCTGCCAGGAGCGCCAGACCTCGTTGAGGATCAATAGCGCGGCAAGCACGATCAACACGCCTTCCAGCACTGCCGAGAAATACTCGGCCTTGTGATGGCCGAAGGGATGATCCTGGTCGGCCGGCTTGTGGCTGATCTGGATCGCCCAGAAGGCGGCGACCGAGGCGATGACGTTGACGATCGATTCCAGTGCGTCCGAATAGAGTGCGACTGAGCCGGTGACGTACCAGGCGGCAGCTTTCAGCGCGAGCACGACAAAGGCGACGATAATCGACCAGAAGGCGAGGTTCGCGACCTTGCGCTTCGCGGCCGCCTTGGCCGCGATCGCCATCGTGTTCTCGGCTTCGGCCATGATCGTCAGGCGGCCTTTTCCTTGGCCTTGCGCGGCAGGTGGGCGACGATGTTCTCGATGATGCGCATGCCGGCATTGTGCCCGAGCGTCATGATCGATTCCGGGTGGAATTGCACTGCGGCGATCGGCTCCTTGCGGTGCTCGAAGGCCATGATGACGCCGTCCTCGGTCTCGGCCGTGACGATGAAATCGTCGGGCAGCCGCACCGGATCGGCAAAGATCGAGTGGTAGCGGCCGACGGTGACTTCCTTGGGCAGGCCCGAGAAGATGATGCCGGGCTTGGAGACGCGGATGCGCGACGGCTTGCCGTGCATCGGTATGTGCAGCTGCCGCAGTTCGCCGCCATAGGCCTCGGCCAATGCCTGCAGGCCAAGGCAGACGCCGAAGATCGGCAGTTCGCGGGCGCGCGCCTTCTTGATGGTTGCGGCGCAATCGAAGTCCTTCGGCGTGCCGGGGCCGGGCGATAGCACGACGAGGTCGGGTTTCAGCCGGTCGAAGACTTCCTCAGGCACCGGCGAGCGAACGGTCGAGACGTTGGCGCCGGTCTGGCGAAAATAATTGGCCAGCGTGTGGACGAAACTGTCCTCGTGGTCGACCAGCAGGATGTTGACGCCGTCGCCGACGCGCGCGGTGGTGCGCTCGGTGCTGGCGGAATTGCCTGTCTTGGCGTCGCGGATGGCGGAGAGCATGGCGGATGCCTTCAGTTCGGTTTCGGCTTCTTCTTCCTCGGGAATGCTGTCGAACAGCAATGTGGCGCCGGCGCGCACTTCGGCAATGCCGTCCTTGATACGGATGGTGCGGAGCGTCAGGCCGGTGTTCATGTCGCCGTTGAAATTGACCATGCCGATCGCGCCGCCATACCAGGCGCGCGGGCTCTTCTCGTTCTGCTCGATAAAGCGCATGGCCCATAGCTTCGGCGCGCCGGTGACGGTGACCGCCCAGGCATGCGACAGGAAGGCATCGAAGGCATCCATGCCTTCGCGCAGCCTGCCTTCGATGTGGTCGACCGTATGGATCAGGCGCGAATACATCTCGATCTGGCGCCGGCCGATAACGCGCACCGAACCCGGCTCGCAGACCCGCGACTTGTCGTTGCGGTCGACGTCCGAGCACATGGTCAGCTCGGATTCGTCTTTCTTCGAGTTGAGCAGTTTCAGGATCTGCTCTGAGTCGGAAATTGCGTCGTCGCCGCGCTTGATGGTGCCCGAGATCGGGCAGGTCTCGACGCGGCGGCCGTTGACGCGCACGAACATTTCGGGCGAGGCGCCGATCAGATATTCACCTTCGCCCAGATTGATGAAGAAGGAATAGGGCGACGGATTGATGGCCTTCAGCTTGCGCGAAATCTCGGACGGCTGCGTCTCGCAGCGCTCGTAGAACATCTGGCCCGGCACGACCTCGAACAGGTCGCCGCGCTTGAACGAATCCATCGCCTTGCGCACCAGGTCGGCGTATTCGCCGGGTTCATGGTCGCCGCGCGGCGGGATGCGGTCGGGGCTCTTGAACGGCTCGGAGATTTCGTCGCGCGGCAGCCCTTCGGTCGAAAAACCCTCGCCGGCATAGTCGTAGCGGTCGGTCCATGCCTTGGCCGAATAATGGTCGACGACCAGGATCTCGTCAGGCAGGAACAGCACCAGGTCGCGCTGGCTTGGCTTGCGTTCGAGCTTGTAGTCTACCGGGTCGAACTGGAAGGCGAGATCGTAGCCGAAAGCGCCGTAGAGACCTAGATTGGCGTCTTCCTCGGTCTTGAACAGAGCGGTGATGGCGCGCAGCACCGTGAACACCGAAGGAACGCGGCTGCGCTCTTCTTCCGTGAAGACACGGCCGGGCTTGGCGACGTCGAGACGGATGAGCCTTTTCGATGTCTCGGCGATGGTGATATCGGCCAGGCTACCCAGCGCCTTGCCGATGACCGGCAACAACACCTCGCCACGGCCGTTGAGGGCCTCGACACGCATGGCGCGGCCGCGCGCGGAGATAACCAGAGGCGGGCCGATGATGGCGGTGTCCCAGCGCGTGTAGCGGCCGGGATATTCATAGTTTGAGGAAAACACCGCGCCGCGGCGCGAATTCAGGCCGTCGACGTAAGCGTCGATCGCGCCCGCATACGGCCGGTCGTGGCGCGCGCGGGTGATGGTGATGCCACCCGCGGTCACGAAACTTTCCGCGCCGTTTTCCAGAACCTTCATCGTCATTGCCGTCTCCATCAGCTTCTTGGGGCAACGGACCCGGGAATGGCTTGGAAAAAACAAATGGCCGCCCGGACTTTCCGTTGCGGCCACCTTCTCTATTCACGCGCACGTGTTCGAACAGGCCGCTGTCAGCAGGCCCACCACCAAATGGTCTTGATCGAACGCATGTTCATGGCGAAATCCATAGCTGCGAAAAGAAGGATGCGCAACAGGTTTGAAAGTCTGTTCGTTGGCCGCCGCTTCTCAGGCTCATGGCACATCGCCAGAGCCGACAGTGCCGCTTAGAGTGCTCATCCAACAGCAGGAAGACGGGAAAATAACCATGACCGAGCAGATCGAGCGCGCGCGGACGTTTCATTCCCTCCACGTCAAGGGCAACCCGGTCGTCCTCTACAATGCCTGGGATCCGGGTTCGGCCAAGATCATCGAGAAAGCGGGTGCCAAGGCGATCGCCACCGGAAGCTGGCCGGTCGCGGCCGCGTTCGGCTACGCCGATGGCGAGAAAATCCCGCTGGAACTGGCGCTCGACAACATCAAGCGCATCGTCGGGTCGGTCGACCTGCCGGTGACCATGGACCTCGAGGGCGGCTACGGCGTTGACCCGGAAATCGTCGCTCGCACGGTGACGTTGGCGCTGCGGGCCGGCGCTATCGGTTTCAATTTCGAGGATCAGATTGTCGGTGGCAGCGGCCTGCATGACATTTCCGTGCAGGCAAAGCGCATCGAAGCCGCGGCGGCGGCCGTCAAGGCTTCCGGCATACCGGCGTTCATCAACGCTCGAACCGACATCTTCCTCAAGGCGAAACCGGATGCGCATGATGACGTTCTGCTCGACCAGGCCATCGAGCGCGCACAGGCCTTCGAAAAAGCCGGCGCGCACGGCTTCTTTGCGCCGGGCCTTGGCGACGAAGGCCTGATCGAGACGCTCTGCAAGGCAATTGCGTTGCCGGTCAACATCATTGCGCTGGCGCATGTGCCGCCGCGCCAGCGGCTGGCGGAACTGGGTGTCGCCCGCATCAGTCACGGCCCGGTGCCTTACCGGCAGATGGCGGAATGGCTGGAGGCGAAGGCGCGACTGGCTATTTCGGGCTAAGTCAGTCCTCCAGCGTTCCCGATCGGGCATCAGTGCTCTTCCTGTCGCCGACCAGCTTCAGAAGATCTTCGCCGGCGCGGATGATGCGGCGCGAGCGGCGGGTCAGGATGATGCCGTCCTGCGGCGCGAACACTTCGGTGCGGCCATCGGCTTCACCCGGTGCATGGACGATGGTGGCGAGGCGCGCGCCCTTGGCGACGCGGTCGCCGGGCTTCACGTCATAGAGCACGGCACCGGCCCGTGGCGCCGGCATCATGTCGATGTTTTCCAATGGCGCCACGAAGCCGGTGAAAGGACCCGGCGCGGGCAGGGCGCTGTCGGCGATCACGCCGCGCGCCACCAGCAGCCGGTAGAGGCCGTCGGCGTCGGCGGCGGCCAAGGCACCGTCGACATCGAGGATGCCGCGATATTCGACGGTGGTGGCGACGCGACGGTCGAGCTTGGCCACATCGGCGGGGACGTTCTGATAGGGCATGATCGAGGCGCCCTCGAAGGTGCCGTCGGTGTCTTCGCTCCACAGCACGACCGCGTCGACGCCCATGGCCGCGGCGCAATCGGCCATATCAGGCCACAGGCTGGTGTGGACGTAGAGATAGGCGAGGCCCTCGTCATCGCAGTGCAGGTCGAGCACGATGTCGTGGCCGAGCGACAGCTGCACCAGCCGCGTCTTCAGCCGCTGGTCGACGCTGCCAAGGGTGGTGTCGGGCAAGAGCGCTGTGTCGGGCGCCGTTAGCAGCGGAAAGCCGCGGTTGAAATTGGTGCGCGTGCCGAGATGAAAGCGGCCCTGATGCTCGCCGAAATGATATTGCGCCCGGCCGATCGGGTTGGCCCAGGGCACGATGGTGAGGTTGCCCTTGATGCGGCCTTCGGCCTCCGCCCTGGCAAGCATCGGCATCAGCGCGTCGATGGCGACGACACCCGGCAACTCGCCGGCATGGAGTGCCGCCTGCAGATAGGCTGAAGGAGCAGCCTTGTCGGAACCAGTGAAGCGGAACAGCGGGAATTCGTAGGAAACCCCTTCGCTTTCGCCGGCGATGCGTTCGATCGATTTCTGCATGACTTCCTCCATCAGGAGCGAGAGACATGCGATTTGAAGGCGCCGATGTCGATTGGTCCAGCCTGCCGCGCTATGGGCGCAAGAGACTATTCAGCCGGAAGCGGGATGACCGGCGCGCGCCGGTCCAGCGCCTGCGACAGCACAGCGACGGTGACCGCCAAAAGAGCGAGTGCTGCGCCGACCAGCGGCAAATTGGCATAGGAAACACCGGCGGACAGGGCCACGCCGCCTATCCAGGCGCCGCTGGCATTGCCGATATTGAAGGCGCCCTGGTTCAGCGTGGCGGCAAGGTTCGGTCCCTCGGAGGCCGCCTCGACGACCCGGATCTGCAACGGCGGCACGACGACGAAGATGAGCAGGCCCCACAGGAAGACGATGCCGATGGCAACGCTGGCGATTGCGCCGAACTGCCTGAATCCAACGAAAAGCAGGGCCATCAGCAGCAGGGTGCCGATCACTGTCGGCATCAGTTTCCAGTCGGCCAGTCTGCCGCCGATGATGTTGCCGATGGTCATGCCCGCGCCGAACAGCAGCAGAACCCACGTGACTGCCGAGGTCGACAAGCCCGATACCTCGGTGAGGTAGGGTTTGATGTAGGTGAAGACGGTGAACAGGCTTGCGGAGGTCAGCGCCGCGATCAGCATGGCCAGCCAGACCTGCAGCTTGCCCAGCACGCGCAGCTCGCCGCGCAGGCCGCCACCGCTTGGCTCGGCGACATCGGACGGCACCAACCAGGCGATCGCTGCCACCGAGATCAGGCCGATACCGACCACGGCAACGAAGGTGGAGCGCCAGCCGAACGCTTCGCCAAGTGCGGTTCCGGCGGGAACACCCAGGATGTTGGACAGCGTCAGCCCGGCGAACATCAGCGCGATAGCGCTGGCGCGCTTGTTGCGCGGCACCAGGCTGGCGGCAACGACCGAGCCAATGCCGAAGAAGGCGCCGTGGCCGAAAGCGGTGAAGACGCGCGCGGCCATCAGCGTCCAGTAGTTGGGCGAGATGGCGCAAAACAGATTGCCGACGACGAACAGCACGGCCAGCCCGACCAGCACCGGCTTGCGCGGCAAATGCGCAGTGGCCATGGCGACGATCGGGGCGCCGAAGACGACGCCCAGCGCATATCCGGTAACCAGCAGGCCCGCCGCGGGGATCGACACGCCGAGGTCGGCGGCGACCTCAGGCAGCAAGCCCATGATGACGAATTCGGTGGTGCCGATGCAGAAGGACGCAATGGCAAGCGCAAGGATCGGCAAGGGCATGGTGCGTCCAGACTGAATCGGTTCAATTCCAGACTGCGCGAAGCACGCCGCCGTACGCAAGCTGCATTGCTGCATTGCAGCGATGCAGAAAAGGAAGAGCTTTAAAATGGGGTCTTCAACGGGCTGTCACGCCAGCGGCTTCAGCTCCTGGGCAATGGTGGGCAGCAACTCCGAAACATTGGGATGGATGTGCACGGCACGCGCCAGCGTGTCGACGGGCGCCTTGGCGTACATCAGGTCGAGCACACAATGGATAGCCTCGTCGCCGCCGGGGCCGAGCACCGAGCAGCCGAGGATCTCCCTGGTGTCGGCATCGACCAGGATTTTCATGAAACCCTGCGTCTCGCCCTTTTCGATAGCGCGGCCGACGCGGGTCATCGGCCGCTGGCCGACCAGCGCGCGACGGCCGGATTTCTTCACTGCGGCCTCGGTCATGCCGCAGCGGCCAAGCGGCGGGTCGATGTAGAGCGCATAGGCTTCGATCCGGTCGCTGACCCTCCGCGGATCGTTGTCGAGCAAATTGGCGGCGACGATCTCGTAGTCGTTGTAGGAGGTGTGGGTGAAGGCGCCCCTGCCGTTGCAGTCGCCCATCGCCCAGATGCCGGGCACGCTGGTGCGCAGCTGGTCGTCGACGGTGACAAAACCGCGCTTGTCGACCTCGACGCCGGTCCTTTCCAGGCCGAGATCGTCGGTGTTGGGCGTGCGCCCCAGCGCCAGCAGCACATGCGAGCCGACCGCCGGTGGCTTGCCGGCGGAGAAGGTCACGGCGATGTCGTCACCCTGTCTGGCGAAGGCAATGTCGTCGGCGCCGACATGGACCGCGATGCCTTCGTTTTCGAGGATCGACAGGATGGCGGCGGAGACATCCTCGTCCTCGCGGCCGGTCAGGCGCGGGCTCTTCTCGACGACGGTGACTTCCGCGCCGAAGCGGCGGAACATCTGAGCGAATTCGAGCGAGATGTAGCTGCCGCCGACGACGACGAGATGGCGCGGCAGCACATCGAGATCCATCATCGACGAGTTGGTCAGATAGTCGATGTCGTGGATGCCGGGAAGGTCGGGCACCGAGGCGCGGCCGCCGGTGTTGAGGAAGATCTTTTCGGCGGTCAGCAGATCGTCGCCGACGCGCACCGTGTTGGCGGATTCGAAACGCGCATGGCCGCGATAGAGGGTGCACTTGTCCATGCCGGCAATCCAGGTCTCGAGATTGCCGCGAGCGTCGTTTGTGACCTTGTCCTTGCGCGCCTTGATCACCTTGTAATCCACGCCGACCGGCCCGGAGAGCGTCACGCCATAGTCGGCGGCGCGGCGCGCCAGATGCGCGGCATAGGCGCTGGCGACCATGGTCTTGGTCGGCATGCAGCCGGTGTTGACGCAGGTGCCGCCGAACAGCTTGCGCTCGATCAGCGCGACGCTCATGCCGGCGGCCGTCAGCCGCCCGGCCAGCGGAGGGCCAGCCTGTCCGGCACCGATGATGATGGCGTCGAAGGTTTTCGTCGTCATGCCACCGCCGCTACGATCAGCAGGCCGCCGATGATCGCCACCGCGTCCTCGATAAAGGCGGCGGGCGGATCCTTGCCGAAGGCGGCCGCGAGCCGGCCGCGAGCTTCGGCGCCGCCCAGCGTGCCGATGACAGCGCCGATGGCCCCCGCGATCAGGCCGCCGATGGTGGCGCCGCCTGTCGCGCCGATCACCGCGCCTGTGAAGGCGCCCATGACGATGCGGGCGCCGAATTGCTGCGGCACTTTACGGCTCGGCGTCGACGGCAACTGGTCGGTGACCAACTCGACAATGGCCAGGATGGTGAAGATGCCGACAGCCGCCCAGTGGCTCATGAAGCTCGCCCAGGTGCCGGCAACCGTCAGCCAGCCGAGATAAGCGCCCCAGGCAATGGCGGCCGGCGCCGTCATGGCGCGAAGACCGGCAATGACGCCGATCAGAAGTGCCAGAATGTAGAGCATGGTCGATCCCCCTCGATCACGGGCCAAGATGGCCTTGAGTCACAGGCTACCATAGGTCCAATATTTGACCAGTACTGGCATCGGCGCTTTTGGCTGCACTTGTGCTTTGCAAGGACGTGAACTGGAGACCGCATCATGGCTGAGAGCGAGCGCGTGAAGATGGTGGCCGGCGAATGGTATACCTGCCTCGATGACGAACTGGAGTCGTTGCGGATGATAGCGCGCGATGCGGTGTTCGAGCACAACTTGCTGCCGCCTCGTCAACGCGGCAATCTCGGGCCGGGTCTGAAGGCACTGCTGGGAAGAGCCGGCGAGGGCGCCCGTATCGAGGCGCCGTTCCACTGCGCCTATGGCTTCAACATCTTTCTCGGCGACGGCGTCTTCCTCAATGCCGGCTGCACCATCCTCGACACGGCGAGCGTGCGCATCGGCAAGGCAACGCTGCTCGGCCCGAACGTGCAGATCTACTGCGCCGAGCACCACAAGGAGGCCAGTGGGCGGCAGGCCGGACTGGAGATCGCCCGACCGATCGAGATCGGCGCCAATGCCTGGATCGGCGGCTCAGCCGTCATCCTTGGCGGCGTCAGCATCGGTGAAGGCGCCATCGTCGGCGCCGGTGCGGTGGTGACGCGCGACGTGGCGGCGAACGCCACGGTGATCGGCAATCCGGCGCGGCCGGTCAAGCGGGGCTGAACAGGTCAGGACGACAGGACATACGTCATGCGCTCTTCCTGATCGCCTCGCCTGGAAAACTCGCGCCGGTATTGCGCCGGCGATGTCCTCAGTCTCGCGGCAAAATGCTGACGCAACGAGGTGGCGCTGCCGAAGCCGGCTTCGAAGGCGATCATGTCCATCGATTTCTCCGTCGCTTCCAGCAAACGCTGCGCCAGTTCGATCCGCTGGCTGGTCAGCCAATCGCCAAAGCTGGCGCCGATCGATTTCTGAAAGCGACGGGTAAAGGTGCGGCGGGTCAGGCCGGCGGCCTCGGCGACGCGGTCCAGGCTATGCGCCTCGCCAAGCGTCGCGCGAACCGCGTCGAGGGCCTGGGTGAAGCGGTCGGCGTCCGCGCTTCTTGCCACCGGATGCTCGATGAACTGTGCCTGGCCACCCTGCCGGTGCGGAGAAAGCACGATCTGGCGGGCGAGCCGGAGTGCTGCTTCCGCGCCATAGCGGGCGCGCACGATGTGGAGACAGCAGTCGAGGCCGGCGGCGACGCCGGCCGAGGTCACGACATCGCCATTGTCGACGTAGAGCACCGCGGCATCGACAGCGATGTCGGGATGGAGTGTTTGCAATTGTTCGCAATAGGCCCAGTGCGTCGCGGCACGTCGGCCCGAAAGCAGCCCGGCCGCTGCAATGGCGAAGGTGCCGAGGCACAGGCCGACAATCAAGGCGCCGCGTTGGTGCGCATGGCGCAGCGCTTCCATCAGCAGCGGCGATACCGGTTCGCTCAGATGATGCCAGCTCGGGATGATGACGATATCGGCGCCGTCGAGCCCTTCGAGCCCATGCGGCGCGGCAATTGTCAGCCCGGCTTCGGTATGGATCGGCCCGGCCTTGACCGCGCAGATGCGGAAGTCGAAGCGCGGCAGGCCAAGCGCCGTCCTGTCCTCGCCGAAGACCAGGCACGGTACGGAAAGATGGAACGGGCTGATGCCGTCGAAGGCGAGGACGGCAATGATCGGGTCGTTCATGGGTGCTTCCAGCGGTTGGATGCGGATTGTCCCAATTCTTTCGAATGATGTCAATCGGGTCACTTTCGGCTGTCTGGCAGCCCGCCTATCTTCCATCCATCGAATTCAAGCCGGAAAGGAAACACCATGTCTGACCCAGCCAACACCACGCCGCGCCGGGCGCTGATCGTCGTCGATGTGCAGAACGATTACGACGGCGGCAATCTCGCCATCCAGCATCCGCCGTTCCGCGACAGCGTCGTCAATGTGGCACGCGCCATGGATGCAGCGACTGCTGCCGGCATCAAGGTGGTGGTCGTCAAGCAGATGGCGCCCGAGACCTCGCCGATCTTTGCCAAGGGCAGTCACGGCGGCGAACTGCATCCCGAAATCGCCAGGCGCGAGCGCGACCATTATGTCGAAAAGAACCTGCCCTCCGCCTTCACCGGCACTGACCTGGAAAACTGGCTTCGCGCCAATGCCATCGATACGATCACGGTGGTCGGCTACATGACGCATAATTGTGACCTGTCGACCATTATCCACGCCGTGCATATGGGCTTTGCCATCGAGTTCCTGTCGGATGCGACCGGCTCGGTGCCTTACGCCAACAGCGCCGGCTACGCCTCGGCCGAGGAGATCCATCGCGTGGTCACGATCATCCTGCAGTCGCGCTTCGCCGCCGTGCTCAAGACCGCCGAATGGGTGGAGTGCCTGCAGACCGGCGCGCTGCCGGAGCGCGACACGATCTTCGGCTCCAACCAGCGGGCCCTGTCGCGCAGCGCAGCTTAGGGCTAGCCGAAAAAACCGAAAGGGCGCCGCATCGCTGCGGCGCCCTTTCTGTTTGAATTGAAGGATTTTAGAACAGGCCTTCGATATTGCCGGCCTCATTGAGGAAGATCTTTTCCGAGGACGGCGCCCTCGGCAGGCCCGGCATGGTCATGACCTCGCCGCAGATGATGACGACGAAGCCGGCACCGGCCGAAAGCCTGACCTCGCGCACCGGCACGGTGTGGCCGGTCGGCGCGCCGCGCAGGTTCGGGTCGGTCGAGAAGGAATACTGGGTCTTGGCCATGCACACCGGCAAATGGCCGTAGCCGGCGTCTTCCCACGCCTTGAGCTGGTCGCGCACCGACTTGTCGGCGATCGCTTCCGAGCCGCGATAGATGCGCTGGACGATGGTGTTGATCTTCTCGAACAGCGGCATGGCGTCGGGATAGAGCGGGGCGAACTGCGAGGCGCCGGATTCGGCCAGTGCCACCACCTTGTTGGCGAGATCCTCGATCCCGGCCGAGCCGTGCGCCCAGTGCTTGCACAGGATCGCTTCTTCGCCCATCGAGGCGACATAGTCCTTCATCGCCTGGATCTCGGCGTCGGTGTCGGAATAGAAATGGTTGATGGCAACCACCGCCGGCACGCCGAACTGCCTGATGTTCTCGATGTGGCGGCCAAGATTGGCGCAGCCCTTCTTCACCGCTTCGACGTTTTCCTTGCCGAGGTCTTCCTTCTTGACGCCGCCATTCATCTTCATGGCGCGCACGGTGGCGACGATGACCGCCGCTGCCGGCTTCAGGCCCGCCTTGCGGCACTTGATGTCGAAGAACTTTTCAGCACCCAAATCGGCGCCGAAGCCGGCTTCGGTGACGACATAGTCGGCGAGCTTGAGCGCCGTCGTAGTGGCGACGACCGAGTTGCAGCCATGCGCGATGTTGGCGAACGGGCCGCCATGCACGAAGGCCGGGTTGTTCTCCAGCGTCTGCACCAGGTTCGGCTGCATGGCGTCCTTCAGCAGCACAGCCATGGCGCCGTCGGCCTTGAGGTCGCGGGCATAGACGGCTGACTTGTCGCGGCGATAGGCGACGATGATGTCGCCGAGGCGCTTTTCCAGGTCCTTCAGGTCGGTCGACAGGCAGAGGATCGCCATCACTTCCGAGGCGACGGTGATGTCGAAACCGCCCTCGCGCGGGAAGCCGTTGGCGACGCCGCCGAGCGAGCAGATGATCTCGCGCAGCGCGCGGTCGTTCATGTCCATGACACGGCGCCAGACGACCCGGCGGGTGTCGATGCCGAGCTCATTGCCCCAGTAGATGTGGTTGTCGATCAGCGCCGAAAGCAGGTTGTGTGCGGTGGTGATGGCGTGGAAGTCGCCGGTGAAGTGGAGGTTCATGTCCTCCATCGGCACGACCTGCGCATAGCCGCCGCCGGCGGCACCGCCCTTGACGCCGAAGTTCGGGCCGAGCGAAGCCTCGCGGATGCAGACGATCGCCTTCTTGCCGATGCGGTTCAGGCCGTCGCCGAGACCAACCGTGGTCGTGGTCTTGCCTTCGCCGGCCGGCGTCGGGTTGATGGCGGTTACGAGGATCAGCTTGCCGTCCTTGTTGCCCTTCACCGATTTGATGAATTCGGCTGATATCTTGGCCTTGTCGTGGCCGTAGGGCAGCAGGTGTTCGGTCGGGATGCCGATCTTCTGGCCGATCTCCTGGATCTGCTTTTTCCTGGCGCCGCGCGCGATCTCGATGTCGGACTTCACTTCGGCCATGACGGCTTTCCTCTGGATTGGACGGTGGAGGGGACGGGTTTGGTCTTACTGGCAAGCAGGTTGGAACCGGGCGCGGGCATGTTCTAACCCTGTCGCTGCCGCGGCGTCAACTTGTATGCAACTATGTTTCCTCTTGAGAAAATTCTTCTGCGGACCGGCCGACCTGTCGTCGGTTCTTCCTGGCTCCGTTGCCGCGCCGTATAGAAGCCAGAGGACGCGTCGTTCCGCCGTCTCAAAACAGCCGCACAATGCACGGAATGCGACAGAGGCGACGGCGCAAATTCGCCATCGCCTGGTCCCAATGGAACAGCGCTACTGCGTCAGAACGTTGCTGATTTCGACCATGTTGGAGCGCACCCTGAGCACATAGAAGCCCATCGTCGTCAGATGCGTCGGCAACAGCCAGCCATCCTCGCGGCCATTGGCGATGATGAAAGGCTGGATCTTCAGCGCCGAAACGAACTGCGAGTCCATCGTGTCCCAGAGGTTCTGCAGATGCTTTTCCTTGATGACGTCCTCGAAGTCGGCCTGGGCGCCCTTCATCAGGCCGTAATAGCCATAGAGCTGGCCATAGGCGAACCAGTAGCGGTCGTCGGCGCGGAAGTCGAACCAGCCATTGTTGTGGTTCTCGGCGCGTTCCTTGAGGATCGCCGAGGTCGAGCCGATGTCGGACGAGATGCGGTCGATATACTGTTTCAGATTGTCGGCGCGGGCGTCGAATGTCGCCTGGCAGGTGGCAAGGCGAGCGTTGAAGGAACGCAGCATGCGCACGGCGTCGCGATAGTAGCTCGGCGTCGGTGTCTTGGGGCCGAACGGGTTCAGGCCGAAATACCAGGTCTCCTCGTCGAACTGCAGGTTGCCGCGGGCATTCTGCAGATCGCTGTCGATCTGCGAGGTGGTGCGGACGCGGCCGAGATTGTCGGCGAGTTCAGTCGCCGTGCGCCGCACCGCCTGGTTGATGCCGCGCTGGAAGGAGGCCTTGTTGTCCATCCACGGCGTGTTGTCCCAGTCGATGCCAAACAGGCCGAGCTTGTAGAGGATCATCGACGAGATCCAGGCATTCTGGTTGACGTTGAAGTCGGTCAGGTCGGCGGCGATCTGGGCAATGCCGGAGTTGCCGCAGGTCTTGGCCGTGTCGGTGCCGGCGCCGGCGGAGACCTGTTCGCCAGCGGAGACATTGCGCTTCTCGAACGTGTAGGTGTCCGGATAGTTCGGGTTGAAATTGTTCCACCACTGGGTGGCGTAGAAGAAATTGGCATAGAGGCCGATCAGCACCAGCAGAGCAAGGCCGACCGCCGCCTTGAGGATCCAGCCGCGTTGCGTGTACCAGCGTCCGGCCCACAGGAACGGCCACAGGATGACGCCGATCAAAAGCCCGATACCGCGGCCGATCCACTGGAAAATGCGGGTGAAGAAGTTCACGATCGGATCGAGCATGGCTGTGTCACCCCCTCAAGCATGATGCCAAAAAGTTGCAGACTTTTTGGATAACATTATGCGCCAAAACAAGAAGTTAGAACGAAATAACGGTTCATTTTCGTTCTAGTCAGTCAGGCCGTAGAGGCGCGTGCGAAACGCCACCTTGTCCTTCAAATATGTGGTTTTGAGAACGTCCACAACATGCGATCGCCAGGCGTCGCTGAAGCCGCCATAGTCCTTGTAGAAGCCGTCCTTGTTGAAGATGTAGCGCGAGACGAAGTCCGACGGCACGAAATCCGAGATCAGCCGGTTGGTCAGCCAGGCGTCAGGATGGTCAGGCTTGGCGCGGATCACCAGGAAGCGCTGCTGCGGGAAGACATCTTCGATCTTGAGGTGGCCGAGCTGGGCGATCTCGCGCTTGGCGGCGTTGAGGAAAGGGAAATTGCCGTCCCTGGTGATCAGGTCGGCATGGCTCTGGATCCAGGTCTGCAGCCAGACCTTGTCGACATTGGTCAAGTTGCGGTTCGGCTCGGCATCGCGGATCAGCGCGCGCACCACCATCTCGGCGCGGTGCTCGAGATAGCCCGAGGCCTCGACCCAGGAGGCGCGCGGCAACTCGATGCGGCCGGTGGTGGCGAGGAACTTGAACACCTTGTCGGCGTCGTTAATGGAAAGATAGCTGACCTGCCACGGCCGCGAACGGCGGAAGCCTGGCGCCGCAGGATCGCTGATCACCGTCGTCACATCCGGGTCGACGAAGACGTAAAGGCCACCGAAATGGCTGGTCCAGTAGGCGTTGTGGCGGAAGATCACCTGGTCGGGCACCAGCGCGTTCTCGCGGATGTCGCCGCAGATCTTGGCGAGCTCGACCATGCGGTTCAGCATGGCGCTGTCGCGCCAGGCGTCGGGCTCCTGCTTCAACCGGTCGACGAGCTTGCCGAGCTCGGCGGCCTTGCCCAGCACATCCTCAGCCGACAGCACCTTGAACTCGACCTGGCTGATCGACAGCAGGTCCTCGATATCGTTGACCTTGGGAACGGAATCCTCGATCTCGCCGTAGATGACATCCTTGATCGTCAGCGCATCGATGGCGCGCTGGTTCTTGGACATGAACTCGAACATCAGCTGCGAGGTGTTGGAGAAGGCGGTGTGCACCACCGGCAGGTCGATCTGCGACGGCGTCAGGATGATGAAACGGCGGTTGACCTCGTTGGGATCGAGATAGTCGTAGTCGTCGCATTCCTCGGCCACTTCGGGCGAAAAGCCGGTGCGATCGATCTGGAAGGTCTTCAGCTTGGTCGGCTTCAAGCCGAATGCGGCGAGCGCCTTGTTGTAGCGCTGGATCAGATGCGGCTCGTCGACCGTCAGCAGCCGGCCATAGATCAGCTCATTGTCGCGCAGGAGATCGGGTTTTTTGGCGGGGCTCATCTTGCCTTCTCCCACAAGGGGTGAAGGGAAGGCCGGCGCAGCTCACGCATTCCATAGCCCCTTCTTCTTCATCTCCTCCATCTCGCGCGCAGCCCGTTCGCGCAGGCGGGCGTCGCGCAGCAGTTTTTCCACGGCGGAGTCGTCGGACTTGTCGGAATAACGGAACTCCGAGTCGGCGTAGCGGTTGATCTCCTGCATGACCATGTCCATCGAGAACGGCCCGCGCAGTTCCTCGATCATCGCTTTCTTCTCGTCGTAGCCCTTGTGCATGAAGACTTCCGGCTTCTCGAACCAGTCGTCGGGAAGCTCGATGTCCATGGCGCGCATCTTGATGGCGTCGGTGACATTCTTGATGGCGCGACCGGTGAAGCGGGGCTCGGCATCCTTGATCAGGTGCAGATAGGTGCCGATATCGGCCATCGATTTCGGCGCGCCGTTCTCCTTCATGTAGCGCTCGTAGACCTTCATCAGCCCATCTTCCTGCGGCTTCTCGTGCTCCTCATAGGCTTCGGTCACGGCGCGCTGGATTTCCTGCGCGGCGTAGAGATCGTGGTCGCCGAGCGGGATCTTGTGGTTTTTCCCCGCCAGCAGGACAAAAATATCGATGTAGTCGTCGCGGCTCTGCGGCCCGTCGACCAGCCAGCGGGCGCCGGCGCGCTGACGCAGCGCGTCGTCGACATTTTCGGGGTAGTTGGAGAACATGCCGAACGAGCAGTTGCCGCGCACCACGGTGGCGGCACCGGCGAAGGCGTCCATCAAGACGCCTGTTATCTCCTGCTGGCCGGCCGAGGCGCGGTCGTCGGAGCGGCGCGCCGCCACCTGGTCGATGTCGTCGATGGTGCCGAAGCCGATGACGCGCGGGTTCAAGACATTGTTGATGAACTGGCGGCAGTTCTGGCCCGACTTGCCCTGGTAGGACGAGATCTGGTCGACGCCGAAATTCTCGTAGGCGAAGGGATAGCCGGCGACCTGGCAATAGCCGTTGACGAGGCCGGCGATCATCTGGATCAGCGTCGTCTTGCCGGTGCCGGGGGCGCCGTCGCCGATGAAGGTGAACAGGAAGCCGCCGAGCTCGACGAACGGATTGAGTTCGCGCTCGAAATCATAGGCCATCAGCATCTTGGCGAGCTTGACCGACTGGTATTTGGCGATGTGGTTGCCGACGACCTCTTCCGGCTTCTTGAAGGTCATCACCAGCGGTTTTGAGCGCTTGCCCGGCGCGACGTCGAAACCATCGAGAGTGAAATCGTCGGCATCGATGCGGATATGGGCGTTCTCGAACGGGCCGATGCCGTCGAAGCGGCCCTTGCGGGCCAGAAGCCCGTCGATGGCGACGCGGGCGAAGGCGCGTGCCCTTGTCATCAAATCGGCATCATCGGACGATCCCGAGATCGCCTTGTCGAGGCCAGCGAGGATCGACTTCACCGCATCCTGCGGCGTGTCGAACAGGAAGTCCGGCTCGGGGATGTCGTTGGGTGCCTCGCCGTCGCTGTCGATCAGCTGGAACAGGTAGGAGGCGAGGCTGAAGGCGGAGATGTAAGCCGAGGCCGACAGAAGCTTCTTGAAGGTGGCCGCTTCGTCGCCTTCGAGCGGCGCGCGGGTATTCCTGGCCTGCAGGCTTTCGAGGTCGGAGCCTTCGGCAAAGACGTCCGATATGGCCAGCGCGATCGCCGTGCCGCGCCGGGCGCGAAACAGGAGCGTGTGCTGCCGGATGGTCAGCAGCTGGTCGTCGGGATGAACGGCGCCGACGGTCTTGGCCAGCTCGACCTCGCGCGTGCGACGCACCGAGCCGACCGAGACGGTCGAGACGAAGCGGCGGTTGGTGCCGGCAAGCGCGGTGCCGGACTCCCGTGACGGGTCCTCCAGCACGACGATGCGGGTGATGAAGCTCTGCGCGGTGGCGCGGTGCTTCTCGATGGCGGCTTCCGGAATGGTGGTCAGGCCGGTATCCATGAAGGGTGCTCCGTGGTGTGACGGTCAGACGTCTGAGATGACCTGTCCGTTGGACAGGATATGAACCTTGTAGCCGGCAAAAATCTTCTGTGCTTCGCCGGCGGCGTAGAGTGCCTGATAGGCCTCGTGCGGAATCAGCGCATGGTTTTCATAGCTCGACACGCCCTGACGCGCGGCTTCGAGATCATCAGTGTTGATGAAGAATTCCTGCGTTGTCTTCTCACTCGAAAACAGGCCCTTGCGGCCGGGCTTCTCGCTCTTGGAATAGACCTCCTGGATCGTCCAGGTCAAAAGCCAGGCATTTTGCGGCTTGCGCACCTTGGCCAGAACCTCGGTCACCGTCGAATTGTTGTCGGTAATCCCCACCGAATAGAACGGGCCGAGCACGACGCGGCGCAGCTGCTTGGGGTGCAACGGTTCGAAATCCTTGTCGAGGTTGACCGCGATGGTTGCCGGCGACAGCGTATAGGCGGAGTTCTTCTCGGTGAAATCGTCGAAACGATGGGCAAGCTCGGGATTGAGCAGGCCGTCGACCGGCAGCGGAATGTCGACCGTCTCGTTGAGTTTGCCGTTTCTGTCGACAAGCTGGCGGATCATCGCGTCGGAAGAATCCTCCACCGTCACCATGTAGACCAGAGGCAGGTTGGCGCTGCCGTCGAACGTCGCCCAATGGACGAGATAATAGGGCCGTCCCGTCTTCGGATTGACCGAGACCTTGGCGGTTTGCGCCAGCGTGAAGGGACCGAACGTGTTCTCGCTCTTCACGTCCTCGAGATAGAGCCGCTCGGCCATCGACTTCTGCAGCGCCTCGGGGAATTCCTTGTGGCGCAGGATGAAGTCGGCCATTTCCTCGCGCAATTCGCCGGCGAGCGGGATGTTGGCAAGCCGCGCGTCGGCCTGGCGGCGGTCGTTTTCCAGTTCGAGCAGGTTCTGGAACACCGGGAATCCGCTTTCGGCCCGCGAAATGCGGAACGTGTCCATGAAGCCCAGCCGGTTGCGCCAGCAGGAAAACGACTTGTCGAGCCGGGCGATGTATTCGGCGACGATCTTGGCGACGATGCCGTGCCGGTAAAGCGGCGAGCGATCGTCGCGCATGAACACTTCAAGACCGCTCAGCGCGGCCGTGATGGCGGAGAAATATCGTGCCGCCGCTTCGTTTTCGGGGGTCATGCCTGTGCGCTCGCGGGCAGTCCTGTCACCCCTAAGACTGCACGTAGTTTGCCGAATTGTGCTTCTTCAGCACCTCGTCGAAGCGGCGGGCAAAGGCATCGTCGGCCAGCTTCTTGCGGCGCTGGATGTCGGCGGTGGCGACCATGTTCTTCTCGTGCATCTCGAGTAGGTCGCCGATGTGTTTTTGCGAAGCAGCACCGATGCCGGCCATGGTTTCCTCGGCGGTGTTGTCGACCTGGCTGCCCAGCGTGTTGATCTTGTGGGCGACGTCCTGCTGGGCGGCGGTCTTCAGCGAATCTTCCAGCGCCTTGTAGAGCACGATGCGCTGCTCGGTATCGATGGTCAGCTTGTTGATCAGCGTCGATTGCGCGGCGATCTGGTTGTTGAGCGAATCGACGAAGGTCTGGAACATCGAGGTGTAGCGCTCGAGCGTCTGGCTCTCGGCCAGCAGCTCCTGCTCCTTGGCCTGCTTTTCGTTGTATTCCGTCGCCAGCTTGGAGCGTTCGCCTTCGAGCTGCGTGCGGTCCTTCTGACTGGTCGAAGCGGCGATCTTGTTTTCGATGTCGAGCAGCATCGGGTTGAGCTCCTCGATGCGCTTCTGCACGGCTTCGAGGTTGGTCATGGTGGTCTTGCGGCGCTCGATCACCTGCGACAGGCTGGTTTCCGAGGTCTTGTAGCGCTGGTCGAGGACCTCTTTCTGCGCCTTCAATATGCCGACGATGGTGTCGGATTTGACCAGCAATTCCTGCAGGTTGCCCGCCAGCGACATGTTGCGGACGCGGTCGGTGCGCATGCGCTGCTTGCTCTGGCTGGAGAAGATACCGATGAATTTTTCCCAGCCGGTGTAGTTCTTCATGCTCTCGAACTCGGAGCCGAAGACGTTGGTGGCGTCCTCCAGGCCGATGATCAGGTCGGCAATGTTGCCTTCCATCACCTTTTGCTGCTTCAGCACATCCTCGATGCGGGCGTTCTCGAGGTCGAAATTGGCGTCGCCGATCTTCTGGTCCGATGTGGCGAGCGTATCAAGCATGGTGCCGGACTGCTCGATCTTGGAGCGCATGTCCTGCACGACCTGCTTGGTCTTGGCAATTTCGGCGTCGAAATTCTGCAATGTCGCCATTGGGGCCTCCCGCTTCGGCATGACGTCGCTGGTCGCGAACAGCGGCGAATATATGTGGGGCATCGGGGGATTGAAAGACGTGAAGACAAGGGCGGCGTGAAAACAAAAGAATCCATCAGGGTCTTGAAAACCAGTGAAGGCGGGGGCCTGGCGTGATTAGCTTGCCTGCCAGCCGTAGTTCAGCTGTCATTGAACTTTCATGCGGCAAGCCGATGGCGCACGGATGCCTTTGTATTCGGCAAATCACTGAAGCAATCGCGGCCGCGATATGCGACGCGAAAGCCGGTTTTACAGAGCTGAAGAACAGCGGATCAGGGCTTGGGATCGGCCTTCAGATAGGCGATGACATTGGCGATGTCGTCGTCATTGGTCAGGCCGCCGAAGGCCATCTTGTTGCTCGGCACCTTCAGCTTTGGGGCCTTGAGATATTCGGCGAGATTGGCTTCATCCCAGACCAGGCCGGCGGCGCCGGCACTCTTCATCGCCTCGGAATAGTGGCCAAGAAAGCTCTCGGCGCTGCCGGCAGTGCGGCCAACGACGCCCAACAGATGCGGACCGACCTTGTCGCGGTCGGTGGCTGCGTCATGGCAGGCCATGCATCGGTTGAAGACCTTCTTGCCCAGGGCAGGATCACCGCCGGCATGGGCTACGAGCGAGCTGGCAAGGAGAAGGATACTGGCGAACGAAGCGGCTCGAAGCATGGCTGACCCCGGGGAGCTCTGGCTGGCTGCGTTATAGTACCGAGGCCTTAAGAAACGCTGCATCGGGCCGGGGTCAAGGCCGCCGACCGTCAGCCCTTGATAAAGCCGATGAAGTCGTCTGGCGCGGCGCGGCCCATCTCTTCCTCCCAGTGGCGGCGGCAGAGCGAGACATAGACGTCCTTGCCGATCGCCACCTGCTCGCCCTGGCGCGCCACCTTGCCATCGGGGCCGAGGCGCACGACCATCGTCGCCTTGCGGCCGCATCGGCAGATGGTGCGCACTTCGCGCAAATCGTCGGCGATGGCCAGCAGCGCGCGCGAGCCGGGAAACAGCTTGCCCTGGAAATCGGTGCGCAGGCCGTAGCACATGACCGGGATGTTCAGCCGGTCGGCGATGCGGGCGAGCTGCCAGACCTGCTCTTCCTCGAGGAACTGCGCCTCGTCGACGAAGACGCAATGCACCGACGTATGCGCGTGATGAGCGGCGACGCGGGCGAACAGATCGTCGCCGTCGCGAAACATTTCGGCTTCCGTCTCCAGGCCTATGCGCGACGAGATCAGGCCTGTATCGCCCTTGCGGTAGTGGCCGGCGACGAACAGCATCGTGCCCATGCCGCGCTCGCGGTAATTGTAAGAGGCCTGCAAGAGCATCGTCGTCTTGCCGGCGTTCATCGTCGCGTAGTGGAAGTAAAGCTTGGCCATGCCGCTCTTTTAAGCCGACTTGGGCTGACACGGGGAGGGGCCAGAGCGGCATTCCCCTGAAAAAGCCGGCTGGCCAGACAAAAGCGCCTGATGTGTCGCTGATTGGCCAGCCCGCGCCGTTGATCGTGATTGTCTTAATGCTTGAAACCACACCAGAATGGTGTTTGGCTGACGAAACAAGGCGGGCATAGAAACCGTAGCTACGCTTCGCCAAAGAATCACAATGGGAGACTGTCTATGTCGCGTATGAACTCTTTCGTCGCCGGCCTCGGCCTGGCGGCTTTTTTGTCCACCAGCGCTGCCTACGCCGGTGATCCGGCGAGCTGCAAGGCGGTGCGCCTTTCCGATGTCGGATGGACCGACATCCAGGCGACGACCGGCGTCGCCTCCGTGCTGCTGACCGCGCTCGGCTATGAGCCGCAAACGATCCAGCTGTCGGTGCCGGTGACCATGGCGTCGCTGAAGAACAAGGATCTCGACGTGTTCCTCGGCAACTGGATGCCGTCGATGACCAACGACATCAAGGACTATACAGCCGACGGTTCGGTCGAGACGATCAGCACCAACCTGACCGGCGCCGGCTACGGCATCGTCGTGCCGACCTATGTCGCCGACGCCGGCGTCAAATCGCTGACCGATATCGGCAAGTTCAAGGACAAGTTCAACGGCAAGATCTATGGCATCGAGGCCGGCAATGACGGCAACCGCATCATCCTCGATATGATCAAGAACCCGAAGGACAATCTCGAAGGCTTCGAGCTGGTTGAATCCTCGGAAGCCGGCATGCTGACGCAGGCCGAGCAGTCGATGAAGAACAATGAATGGATCGCCTTCCTCGGCTGGACGCCGCATCCGGTGATGGGCGCCATGAAGATCACCTATCTCGACGGCATGGGCGACAGCGGCTTCGGCGCCGCCACCGTCTACACCAATGTGCGCAAGGGCTACACCACCGAATGCCCGAACGCCGGCAAGTTCATCGCCAACCTGAAGTTCAACCTGGACATGGAAGGCGAGATGATGGACGCGATCCTCAAGGGCGGCGACGCCAATACGGTTGCAACCGACTGGCTGAAGAAGCACCCGGATGCCGTTGCCCCGTGGATAGCCGGCGTGACTACCTTCGACGGCGGTGACGCTGCCGCCGCCATCAAGACCGCGCTCGGAAGCTGAGCCGACTGAATTCGGCAAAGCCGAACCAGGAAGGGCAGCCATCTTAGAAAAGGCTGCCCTTTTTCATATCCTGTGACAAGATGACGACGGCCGAGGCCGAGGGGCAGGGCGGTCTCCTGCACGAGAGGGGCGATATGGATCCGATTTCGAAATTCATGGTCGATCACAAGATTCCGATCGGCGCCTGGGGAAAGGCCTTCTTCGGTTTCCTCACCGACAATTTCGACACTGTGTTCAGGGCCTTTTCGAATGGCCTCAATTTCCTGCTCGACGGGCTGGTCGGCATCCTCTTGATGGTGCCGCCGGTGCTGCTGGCGCTGGTCATCGCTGTTATCGCCTGGCTGCTGCAACGCTCGCGGCCACTTGCCATCGGCGTCTTTCTCGGCCTGATCTTCATCATCAACCAGAACCTTTGGAAGCAGACGGTGCAGACGCTGGTGCTGGTCGTCGCGGCCGCTGCCATGGCCATGGCCATCGGCGTGCCGCTCGGCATCTGGGCAGCGCACAAGCCGAAGGTCTACCGCGTCATGCTGCCGGTGCTCGACCTGATGCAGACGCTGCCGACCTTCGTCTACCTGATCCCGGTGCTGACGCTGTTCGGCCTCGGCAACGCGCCCGGCCTCATCGTCACCATCATCTTCGTCATCCCGACCGCGGTCCGGCTCACGCATCTGGGCGTCGTCTCGGTGCCGAAGTCGATCGTCGAGGCCGGCGAGGCTTTCGGCGCCACCAAGAGCCAGCTGCTGTGGAAGGTGGAACTGCCGTCGGCGCTGCCCACCATCATGGCCGGCCTGACGCAATCGATCATGCTGTCGCTGTCGATGGTGGTGTTTGCCGCACTGATCGGCGCCGGCGGGCTCGGCACCGAGATCAACCGGGCGCTCGGCTCGCGCCGCATCGACCTCGGGCTTGAGGCGGGGCTTGCTATCGTCGTTTTGGCCATCGTGCTCGACCGGATGACCCGCATCGCCGTTGGAGGCAAGAAATGACCGTCGCCGTCGATTTCAGGAACGTCGATATCGTCTTCGGCGCCGACCAGGCCGGATCGCTGAAGATGATCGACGCCGGCGCCAGCCGCGCCGAGATCCTCGAAAAGACCGGCAATGTACTGGGCTGCGCCGGCGCCAGCCTGACCGTGAACGAGGGCGAGATCTCCGTTCTGATGGGCCTCTCCGGTTCGGGCAAGTCGACATTGCTGCGGGCGGTCAACCGGCTCAACGTGGTGTCGCGCGGCCAGGTGCTGGTCAAGGATGGCGACAAGACCGTCGATGTCGTCACCTGCGACGAGGCGACCTTGCGGCGCCTGCGCCAGAAACAGGTGGCGATGGTGTTCCAGCAGTTCGGCCTTTTGCCCTGGCGCACGGTGGAGGAGAATGTCGGTCTCGGCCTCGAACTGGCCGGCGTCCCGGAAGCCGAGCGCAAGGAGCGCGTGCAACGCCAGCTCAAGCTGGTCAATCTCGACCAGTGGTCGAAGAAATATGCGCATGAGCTTTCGGGCGGCATGCAGCAGCGCGTCGGCCTGGCGCGGGCCTTCGCCACCGAGGCGCCGATCCTGTTGATGGATGAGCCGTTCTCGGCGCTCGACCCGCTCATCCGCACCAAGCTGCAGGACGAATTGCTGCAGCTGCAGGCTGAATTGAAGAAGACCATCATCTTCGTCAGCCACGACCTCGAGGAGGCGCTGAAGATCGGCTCCCACATCACCATCATGGAGGGTGGGCGCATCGTGCAAACCGGCGCGCCCGAAGACATCGTGCTGCGGCCTGCCAACGACTATGTCCGAGACTTCATCGCCAATGTGAACCCGCTGTCGGTGCTGACCGCCTGGAACGTGATGCGCGACCGTCGCGATCTGGAGCACGGCAAGGACGGCTGGGTCTGGCTCGACCGCCGCAAGACGACGCGCTTCAAGATCGACGATCACGGGCTGGTGGCGGCGGCTGAACGCGACGGCAAGCCGGCGGTCTGGGTGTCGTGCGCCGACGTCGAAGGCCAATCCGAGGAAGCCGCGCAAGTGTTCTGGGCCAATCCCGGCACCTCGCTGAAAACCGTCATGCTGGCCATGCACCGTTCGCAGACCGCTCCGGTAGCGCTGTTTGACGACCAGTCGCGATTTGTCGGCGCCATCGGCATCAGGGATGTGCTGAGCGCGGTGTTGCGGCGGTAGTTTCTTCGAAACCCAACGGCGGCGAGGCGCGGCGACCGGGCGCGCCTTGTTTTTATGCCGCCAGCGGCAGGCGCAGTTGCGTCAGCAGGCCGCCGCCGGGATTGTTGGACAGGCGGATCTCGCCACCTGCGGCGCGCGCGATGTTGCGGGCAATGGTCAGGCCGAGGCCCAGACCGCCGGTCTGGCGGTTGCGCGATTGTTCGAGGCGCACGAACGAGCCGAACACGGCGTCGATCTGCGCCTGCGGTATGCCAGGCCCTTCATCGCGGATGGTGAGCAGGATCATGTCCTCCGACCGGCGCAGCGAAAGATGCGCCTTCTTGCCGTAGGTGACCGCGTTCTGCACCAGATTGGTGACGCAGCGCTTGAGCGCGACCGGCCGCGCCATGCAGATCAGCCCGCGCGAACGGGTCTCGTCGTCGAACGAGACGTCGTCATAGCCGTCGGCGATCGATTCCACGAGCGACCAGAAGTCGATGCGTTCGTTCTTTTCCTCGGTCACTTCGAAGGTGGCGAAGTCGATCACCGAGCTGGCGATGCTCTCGACATCGGCGAGGTCGTGCGCCAGCGCCTCGCGGACCGCCGATTTGCGCAACAGCTCCAGGCGCAGGCGCATCCTGGTCATCGGCGTGCGCAGATCATGCGCCAGTGCCGCCGCCAGATGTTCGCGGTCCTCGACATATTCGCGCAACCTCGCCTGCATGGCGTTGATCGCCTTGGCGGCGGCACGCACCTCGCGGCTGCCGCCCTCGGCGATCGGCGGGCTCTTCAGATCCTTGCCGATCCGGTTCACGGCGGTTTCCATCATCCGGTAGGGCGCCGTCAGCCGGCGCAGCGACCAGATCGACATGATCACCACCAGCCCTGCGATCAGCGAATAGAGCGGCAGGCTGTCGAAGCTCAGGATCGGGCCGACGGGGGTGATCGGTTCGGTGAAATTCAGCCATTGGCCGTCGGCGAAGCGCAGCGATGCCGTCAGCTTGTCGCTCTGGGCGAAGTCGGCGGCCAGCACCAGAAGGTCGCGCTCGACCTGGCCGATGTCGGGTCCTGGCGTCGTGCCGTCCGCGTCGTCGGCCTCGCGCGTCGCCGGATCGCGGCGCACGCGTGCATCGGTGATGCCGAATTTGGACAGCCGGCCGACGAGGATGTCTTCGAGTTCGGCCAGTTCGTCGTCGCCGGCGATCGACGAAGTGACCGCCGGCGTGTCCGAAACGGTGAGCGCGTAGGTGGAGTTGAACAGGCCGGTCGCCGTCGCCTTGCGCTCGTCCGGACTGGCGTCATGCATGAGCTGCACCAGCGAGAAGGCACGGTCGTTGAGCCGGTAGAGGTCGACGACGTCGTTGGCGGCAGCGCGGTCGCGCGAGACGATGTAGAGGGTCGCGACCTGGCTGATCAGCAGGCCGGCAATGACGATCAGCAGCACCCAGACAGGCAAGGTCTGCGGCAGGAAACGTCTCATTCGGAGGTCGTCTCGGGCAGGAACTGGTAGCCGCCGCTGCGTACGGTCAGGATCAGCTTGGGCGTCTTCGGGTCGTCCTCCATCTTGCGCCGCAACCGGCTGACCAGGATGTCGATGCTGCGGTCGAAGGAATAGTCGCTGTCGCCGCCGGACAGTTCGATGAGCTGGTCGCGGGTCAGCACACGCTGCGCACTCTTGACGAAGGTCTGCAGCAGGTTGAATTCGGCCATGGTCAGCTCGACCCTGACATCGTCGGGTGCGATCAGCCGGCGCCGGGCACAGTCCATCGTCCAGCCGGCGAAGCGGTAGATCTGCTTGGTGGTGGCGCGCTTCGGCTCGGCGGCGCCATTGCGCCTGAGCACGGCCCGGATGCGCGCCAAAAGCTCGCGCGGGTCGAAGGGTTTGGGCACATAGTCATCGGCGCCCATTTCCAGGCCGACGACGCGGTCGGTCGTCTCGGTGACGGCGGTCAGCATGATGATCGGCGTCGAATACTGGGCGCGCAGGTCGCGGCACAGCTCCAGCCCGCTTTTGCCGGGCAGCATCACGTCGAGGACGATGAGGTCCACCTGGACGCGCCGCAGGATGGTCTCCATCTCGATGCCGTCGGCGGCAACCGAGGTGTGCAGGCCCCGCTTCTGGAAGAATTCCTGCAGCAGGTCGCGGATGCCCTTGTCGTCGTCGACGATCAGTATGTGTGCATCGGATTTCACAGCAGCCCTGTCATTGTTGCCAAGCCCTTCTGTCTTTGATTGCCAAGCCCTTCGGTCGCAACCCACACGATAGAATTCAGGCCATATGTTGGCCAGTGGCTATGATGGAGTTCACACCGGCTTTCTCAGACACACTCCAGAAACAAAATTCTACAGTTCAGAAAAACTCCTGAAAAATTTCAAAGGCATAACTGATCTCGTGGCGGTCAGGTCATCGGCTGCGACGCTAGTCTCCGGGTTTACGGATAAACCGATGCCAAGGTTGTCGATCAGTTTGTTGGGTGCGTTGCTGGGCTTCTGCCTGGTCACTGCCGCTGTCGGACAATCGGACGCAAAGGCGACGCTCACAACCCGGAGCGAACGGTGCGCCAATCTCAGCCACCAATTTGATGAAGCCCTCGAAACCCATGCCACGGCAACGCAGGTCACCGCGGCAAAGGCACTTCAGAGAAAGGGCAACCGGTACTGCGCCGCCAAGAAACAGGCACAGGGCATCCGGATGCTCGCCAATGCTTTGAAGCTGCTTGGAGTGACGCCGAACGACCCGGTTCAGTAACGCTCCGAAACTTGACCCGCATAAAAAGGAAACGAAGCCATGAAAAAGTCCATCCTCTCCGCAACCGGCCTCGCCGTCGCTCTCGCTTTCGCGATGCCGGCTCTCGGCAACGCCGCCGCCACCACGACCGCTGCTCCGGCTGCTTCGACGACCACCGCTCCGGCGACTGCCGCTCCGGCCAAGGCTGCTCCGAAGAAGGTCGTCAAGAAGACCGTCAAGAAGCACAAGAAGGCTGCTGAGAAGGCCGTCAAGAAGGACGCCCCGAAGACCTGATAAGGTCCGGCATAAAATGCCGGCCTGTTGACCAAGGCCGCTCCAGCTGGTTTCGGTTGGAGCGGCCTTCTTCCTGTCCGAGCCGCTGAAGCCCTGACATTGGCGATGAAGCGGGTCGATGGGTTCAACTGATCTTTGGCGAAGTCTGGCACCGGCAGCTTCCGCCTCGACTGACACTTAACCCGTTTGCAACGCCGGCCGTGTAGGACAATCCGCATGAAGAAGCGGCTTTCGTCCATTTTGCGCTCGATGGTGATCGGCGGTCTGGTTGCCACCGGCCTCGCCAGAGTGCTTATCCTGTTCACCGCCAGCCCGGTCCCCGATCCGGCCAGCGGACGCACCGAGCCTTCGCTGTTCGCGCCGGCGATTTCCACCAACTGGGACTACATAACGCCGGCACAGACCTGGCTGCTGGTCGTGCTGACCGGCGCGACGTTGATCTGCGTCGCCGCGTGGCCGATCGCGACCTGGCTGGAACGCCGGGCGGATGCCGGCGGAAACCGTTTTCGGTCTGATATACCGCCCGCTGCGGCCGTGCGGCAGATTCCCGGCCGTCGCATGTTCGGCCGCCAAGGCCGTTGAACGGCAACCGACACCTTCCCACATGATTGTGAATGGCCGCGTCGGCGGACACCGGTTTCGCGCGTCGATCAAAATGGACGACCGGTTTCACCGGTGCCAGAATGGCGGTCACATCGCTTACGCAAAACTGTCGGTTCCGATGCCCGAAATCACCACAAAACCGCGTACCCAGATCAAGCCGCAAGTCGAACGGCCAAAACTCTACAAGGTCATCCTCATCAACGACGATTTCACGCCGCGCGAATTCGTGGTGACGGTGCTGAAGGGCGAGTTCAAACTCAGCGAGGACCAAGCGCACCGGGTGATGATCACTGCGCATCGGCGTGGCGTCTGCGTCGTCGCCGTGTTCACCAAGGATGTCGCCGAGACCAAGGCGACGCGCGCCACCGAAGCCGGCAAGGCCAAGGGCTATCCGCTGATGTTCACGACGGAGCCGGAGGAGTAGAGCAGGGGGCTTTCCCTTCTCCCACAACAAGGGAGAAGGAAAAGAGCGCCGCGCTACCGTCCCTCGCGGTACCACATCGAACCCATTGCCAGAAGCAGCAGGCCGAGGCCGAGGAAGCCGCCGAACAGCGGCACGCGCGAGACGGCTTTGAGCACGCTGTCGTCTGTCGTGCGCAGGCCGATCCAGTCGCTGCCGGATGCGGCACCAGCCGAGCGCACCGGCACGATGGAAGGCAGCGTCACGTCGCTGCCAAGGGCTGTGGAAGACGCCAGCCGGCGCACGCTGCCGCCGGTGGCTTCGGCCGGCGCCTTCAGCCGGTTTTCGGTGGAAATGACGTCGGCGAATTCCGGTGCGTTGACCGGCCCGACATGGGCGAGCGCGGTGAGGTCGCCATTGGCGACCTGGTAGAGCCCGATCTCGCTGGTCTCGACGCTGCCGAGGAAGACCCCGGGCTCGGCTTTGTCGAGCTTGACCGTCAAGGTTTTGCCGGACGGAGTGATGATCTGCGCGGCGCCGGGATCGTCGGCCATCGTCTGGCGGCGGATTTCCAGCACCATGCCACGACCATCGGCGGTCAGCCGCTCCTCCTCGAGCTGCGGCTCCTTCATCAGCCAGTGCGCGATGCGCCGATAAAGCTGGACATGCGGGCCGCCGCCCTCGAAGCCGCGCGCCCACAGCCAGCCCTGATCGGACAGCAGCATGCCGACGCGGCCTTCTCCCTTGCGGTCGAGCAGCAGCAGCGGCCGGTTGTCGGCGCCCTTCATGACCACTTCGCCTTCCGGGTTCTGCACGCCTATGGTGCGGAACCAGCGGCTCCAGTGCGGCGGCTCGGTGGCCGAGCCATCGAGCCCACGCGTCACCGGGTGGCGCTGGCCGAGTTCGGTGAGGCGCGGATAGAAGGCCTTGTCGACAACTTCGCCGGTCGGCATCGCCGGCAGGGCGGCCATCAGCGGCGTGCGCGCGATCGAGCTTTCGCCGGCATATTCGGGGCCGGCCGCGATCAGCAGCGCGCCGCCCTTTTCGACATATTCGGAGATGTAGTCGTAATAGAGGATCGGCAGCACGTCGCGGTGCTGGTAGCGGTCGAAGATGATGAGGTCGAAATCCTTGATCTTCTCGACGAACAGTTCGCGGGTCGGGAAGGCGATAAGCGACAATTCGTTGATCGGCGTGCCATCCTGCTTTTCCGGCGGCCGCAGGATGGTGAAATGGACAAGATCGACCGAGGCGTCGGATTTCAGCAGGTTGCGCCAGGTGCGCTCGCCGGCATGCGGCTCGCCGGAGACGAGCAGCACACGCAGATTCTCGCGAATGCCGTCGATCAGTGCGATGGCGCGGTTGTTGGTGTCGGTCAGTTCGCCCGGCTCGCGATCGATGGCGAGTTCGACGATGTTGCGGCCGGCGCCCGGAATGGTGACCTGCAGCGGCATGGCCTGGCCAACGGTGGCGTGCTCGACGGCGACCTGCTCGCCATTGACCGAGACGCGCACATCGACCGGGCCAGTCTCGTTTTCGGTCGAGATGACGCGGTAGGTCATGTCGAGCGGCTTGCCAACAAGACCGAAGCGCGGCGCGTTCTCGAAGCGGATGCGGCGGTCCTTTTCGTGGTCATTGCCGGTGATCAGCGCATGCAGCGGGGCGTTGAAATCGGGCGCGCCCGGCGGCGCGTCATGGACCTCGCCATCGGTGATCATGATCGCGCCGCCGATGCGTGACGGCGGCACGTCGCGGAAGGCGCCTTCAAGCGCGCCGAACAGCCGTGTCTCGGTGCGCTCTTCGGCGGCCTCGGATTTGCCGGCCTCGACGACCCGCACGTCGAACTGCTTGAAGCGGCCAAGCCGCTGCTGCAGCCCGGCCAGCGCCTCGTCGGTCTGCTTGGTGCGATCGCCGATATCCTGGCTCTGGCTGCGGTCGACGACGAGGGCGACAACGCTTTTCAGCGGCTCGCGCTCCTCGTTGAGGAACACCGGGTTGAACAAAGCGGCGGCGAGCGCCAAAAGGGCGATGAAGCGGAAGACCGAGCCGCGCTGGCGAAACCACAGGCCGACAAGCGCCAGCAGCGCCAGCGGCACCAGCGCCAAGGCCAACAGGGGCCAGGAGATCAGCGGTTCGAAGGAAATCGACCAGTTCATTCCTTACCCTCCTCTTTTTGGGGAGGGTTTATCCGCGACCGGAGGGCACCAAACAAACTCATCTTACTGCCCCAGCCGTTCGAGCAGTATGGGCACGTGCACCTGGTCGGATTTGTAGTTGCCGGTCAGCATGTACATCATGATGTTGACGCCGGCGCGCAGCGCGTAGACGCGCTGCATCGGGTCCGCCGGTACGGTCGGCAGCAGCGGATCGCCATTCTCGTCGACCGCCCAGGCGCCGGCAAAATCATTGGCGGTGATCATGATAGGCGAGACGCCGTCGCCGGTGCGCACCGGCCGGTTCTCGGCATTGCTGGCGTCGAGCGACGCCTCGACCCACAGTGGGCTGCCGGCGAAGCGGCCGGGGAATTCGGGCAGGATGAAGAAGGATTTGGTCAGCACGTGGTCGGACGGCACCGGCTCCAGCGGCGGCACGTTGAGGTTGCCGAGGATGTCGCGCAGCCGCTCCGTCGCCGGGCTGGTCGAATCGGCGCCGATGCCGTTGGCGAACTGGTCGCGGGTGTCGAACAGCACCGTGCCGCCCTGCTGCATATAGGCGTCGATGCGGGCGATGGCGGCCTGGCTCGGCATCGGGGCGGCCGGATCGATCGGCCAGTAGATCAGCGGATAGAACGACAGCTCGTCCTTCGAGATGTCGACGCCGGCTGGCGCGCCCGGTTCAAGGGCCGTCTTTTCGACCAGGAAACGGGTCAGGCCCTCGAGCCCGGCACGGCTGATCGAATCGTCGCCCGGCACGCCGGTCAGCACATAGGCGATGCGGGTCTTCGAAATCGCCTCGATGGCAATTTCGTCACCCGGCTTGGCGTCGTCGGCGCGGGCAAGGTCGGCATGACCGAACAAGCTACCCAGCGCAATCAGGACCGCGGCGGTGGTTGCCATGGCACCGGCGCGGCGCGGTCGGCGTGAGAACAGGCCGCCCATCCAGAATACCGCCAGCGTATCGAGCAGCATCAGCACCAGGGCGGCCGCGACCAGCGCGCCCTTCAAATTGCGCGATTCGTCAAAGGCATACTGGATCGAGGTGACGGGAACAGTGATTTGCGGGCGCGCCAGCGGGGCCAGCGTGCTGTCGGCTTCAAGCAGATTATGGGCAAACACACCCGTCTCGGAACCATAGAGGCCGGGCGGGTTTTCAAAAGTCACCGGCAGCGCGCCGGCGCCCGGTACAAGCGGCCGTGCATCCGGTGTCGGCGGCACCAGCGAGCCGTCGGCTGCAATCATGCGATAGGGCGCCAGCGACGCCGCGGCGGCTTCGGCATTGGCGATGGCCGCGCCCTGGTTGCGCGACAGCTGCACGATGCGGCGCAGCATCTCGACGAAGCTGCCGGAGATCGGCAGGTTCGACCAGGTTGCCTCAGGGGTGACGTGGAACAGCACCAGCGTGCCCTTGCCTTTCTTCAGTCCGGTGACCAGCGGCGTGCCGTCGGCAAGGGCCGCCCAGGTGCGCTCGACGATATCGGGTGTCGGCTCGGCCAGCACCTGTCTGCTGACAGTGACCTCGGTCGGCGGCGCCAGATCGGCGAACGGGCCGGCCTTGGGGAATTCGGTGACAGGCTGCGGCGACGTCCATGACAGCGCGCCGCCGAGCGAACGCTCGCCGGTGCGCAGGCGGACCGGCAGCAAATCGTCGTCATCGCCCGCCGTGGCCAGCCGCGAACCGGCGAAACGCACCAGCGTGCCGCCATTGTCGACCCAATCGACAAGTCTCTGCCGGACATGTCCGGGAATGGTGCCGATATCGGCCATGACAATCATCGCGGGCTTCTGGTCGAGGATCTGCGGGATGGCGTCGGCGAGGTCGGCGCTGGAGGGTTCGACCAGATCGGCGAAGGGCTGCAGCGCCCGCCTGATGTAGTAGAGTGGCGACAAAAGCGGCTGCGCCTGGTCGGCCTCGGCCTGCGACAGCAGCCCGACGCGGCGGCGCTTGGAGCTTTCGTCGAGGACGCGCACCGCACCGGCCTGCCGCTCGCCGTCGAGCGCGATCGAAGCGAAGTCGTTGCGCAATTCGAACGGCACCGCCATGGTGCCGGTGGCGGTGGTTTCGCCAGGCGAAAAGGTCAGCGTCGCATCGGCGATGCGGCGGCCCTTGTCGTCGAAGGCGCCGGCGGTGACCTGCGCCGGGGCAGGGTCGCCCGGCGCGCGGATGGCGGTCAGCGCAAAGCCGTCGACCTGGTTGTCGGCGGCGGTCAGGCCCGTCAGCGACAGCCTGTCGGCGGTTGCCCAGACGACACGGGCGGCATTTTTCGACAAAAGCGTGTTGAAGGCGGCTTCATCGCCTTTTGCCGCCAGGCCGTCGGCAAGCACGGCGACACTGGCCCCGGGCAAGGTCTCCAGCACGCCGGCGACGCGGGTATAGACGGCCGGCCGGTCGGTCGGGATCGGCCGCGGCTTGGCGGCGCGCAGCCGGTCAAGGGCGGTGGTGGCATCGAACGGGCCGATCTCGGCATTGGCCTTTTCGGCGGTGAAGGCGATGACGACCGGCACGCCGTTGGAGCCGGCGTCGTTGATCAGCCGCTCGGCGGTGGCGACGCGTTTGCCCCAGTCGGCGGCACTTGCCCAGTCATTGTCGATGACCAAGGCAAGGGCGGCTCCCTCGGCCGGCAGCTTTTCGCGCGGATTGAAGACCGGGTCGGCCAATGCCGCGACGATGAGGGCCGCCATCAAGAGCCTGAGTAGCGTCAGCCACCACGGACTCTGCTGCGGCGTCTCCTCGCGCTTCAGTACGCGCGCCAGGATCTTCAGCGGCGGGAAGATCTCGGTCTGCGGCTTGGGCGGCGTCAGCCTGAGCAGCCACCAGATCACCGGCAGTGCCAGCAGGCCCCACAGCACCATGGGGGCGCCAAAGGAGAGCGGCAGCCAACTCATGCGACAGCCTTTCCTGGCCGATCGCCACCAGCGATGCCTGCACGACCGCCAGCGGTCGGCCTGACCGAGGGGCCATCAGTGGTCATCGCCATGTGCAGCCGCACCAGCGCGTCGGAGGCGAGCCGATCGGTGTGGTTGACGGTAAAGCTCCAGCCAAGCCGCTTGCACCAGGCGGCCAGTTCGTGGCGGCGGGCGGTGTAGAGCAGGCGATACTCATCACCCAGCATTTCGGCGCGGCCGGCGGTCAGCTTGTCGCCGGTCTCGGGATCGGTGAATTCGGTGCGGCCGGCATAGGGGAAGGTCTCCTCGGCCGGGTCGGCGACCTCGATCAGGTGGGCGCGCACGCCGTGGCGGGCCAGCACGTCGAGCCAAGCCATCGTCTCCTCGACGGGATCGAGGAAGTCGCTGACGATGACGATGTCGCAGAAGCGCCTGATGTCGGACAGGTCGGGTTTTGCCGGCAGCTCGCCGGCATGCATCAACTGGGCGGCAATGCGTTCGGCGCCGTTGCGGGCGGTGAACGGGTCGGTGAGGCCCGGCCAGGCGATGCGTTCGCCGCTGCGCGACAACAGCTCGGCCATGGCCAGCGCCAGCACCAGCGCGCGCGATTGCTTGGAAACGCTGGCGCCTGTCGATTTGTAGAGCATCGACGGCGAGGGGTCGGCCCACAGCCAGACGGTATGGGCGGCTTCCCATTCGCGGTCGCGCACATAGGTGTGGTCGTCGCGGGCCGAGCGGCGCCAGTCGATGCGCGAGGAATCGCCCTCGACATAGGGCCGGAACTGCCAGAAATTCTCGCCGATGCCGCGCTTGCGGCGGCCGTGCCAGCCGGCGATCACGGTGTTGACGATGCGCCGCGCCTCGACCAGCAGGTCTGGCACAAGCGAGGCCCGCAACCGGCCACGGGCGAGCGCGTCGCGCGTCGCTGCCGGAGCCTGGACCTCGCCGATGCGCGGCATCAAATCCCTTTCACGAGTTTCGCCACCACGTCACGCACGCTGGTGCCTTCGGCGCGGGCGGCGAAGGTCAGCGCCATGCGATGCTGCAGCACCGGCTCGGCCAGCGCACGGACGTCGTCGACCGAGGGCGCCAGCCGTCCGTCGTAAAGCGCGCGCGCCCTTGTGCACAGCATCAGCGCCTGACTGGCGCGCGGGCCGGGACCCCAGGCGACGTTCTTATCGGTCTCGGCATTGCCTTGGCCGGGACGCGCCGAGCGCACCAGCGTCAGGATCGCCTCGACGACGCTTTCAGGCACCGGCATGCGGCGGATCAGCGTCTGGATCTCCTTCAGCCGCACCGGCTGCAGCACGTTTTGCGCTTTCGCGTCCTCGACGCCGGTGGTTTCCAGAAGGATGCGGCGCTCCGCCTCGATTTCGGGATAGAGGATGTCCACCTGCATCAGGAAGCGGTCAAGCTGTGCCTCGGGCAGCGGATAGGTGCCCTCCTGCTCCAGCGGGTTCTGGGTTGCCAGCACGTGGAAGGGCGCCGGCAGGTCATGGCGGGCGCCGGCAATGGTGACGTGGTATTCCTGCATGGCCTGCAGCAGCGCCGACTGAGTGCGCGGCGACGCGCGGTTGATCTCGTCGGCCATCAGCAGCTGGGCGAAGATCGGCCCGGAGATGAAGCGGAAGGAGCGTTTTCCGGTCTCGTCCTGCTCCATCACTTCGGAGCCGAGGATATCGGACGGCATCAGATCCGGCGTGAACTGGATGCGACGCGAATCGAGGCCGAGCACGATGCCAAGTGTTTCAACCAGCTTGGTCTTGGCGAGACCCGGCACGCCGACCAAAAGCGCATGGCCACCGGCCAGCAGCGCCACCAGCGTGCGCTCGACGACGCTTTCCTGTCCGAAGATGACCCGGCCGACCCCGTCGCGGATCCGGGAGATGTCGGCAAGCGCCTTTTCGGCCTCGGCGATCATGTCCTTTTCGCTGATCGGGCTTTCCTTGACCATCACGCTCATGCCGCATCGATCCTTGTGGTTGGAATACCATGGCTGGAACAACGGCTGCACCATACCATAAGTTGCCGCGATTCGGCCTCGCGTGGCGCCTACATCGAAACTTAAATCACAGACCTAGGCTGACAAGCGGAACAACAGTGACTATTTCGTGACCATGACGGGACCCTTGGGACATCGTGGAGAAAGCCTGACTGATGCCACCGAGGCGCGTGGTCTCGAGGCGCTGATCTCGCGCGCCGCCCGTGCCGGCAAGGGCGCGGCACCTGTCGAACGCTGGAATCCCGACTTCTGCGGCGATCTGGACATGGAGATCAAGGCCGACGGCACCTGGTTCTATCTGGGCACGCCGATCGGGCGCATGCCGCTGGTGCAGCTTTTCTCCTCGGTGCTGCGCAAGGACGCCGATGGCAGGACCTATCTGGTGACACCGGTAGAAAAGGTCGGCATCCGCGTCGCCGATGCGCCGTTCATCGCCGTCGAAATGGACGTTTCGGGCAGCGGCGAGGCGCAGACAATCACCTTCCGCACCAATGTCGGCGACGTCGTCGAAGCCGGGCCGGAACGGCCGCTGCGGTTTGTCGATGAGAACGAGACCGGCGGGTTGAAGCCCTATGTGCTGGTGCGTGGCCGTCTGGAGGCGCTGGTGGCGCGGCCGGTGATGTATGAACTGGTCGGGCATGGCGAGGAGATCGAAATCGACGGCGAGACGATGTTCGCGGTGCGCTCCAAGGGCGCCGTGTTCCCGATCATGCCGGCGGACCAGTTGAAGCGGCTGAGCGCGTGATGGACCAGGCGACGCCGGCGCCGTTTTCATCCGCGGATTTTCGCGCGCGCTTTGCCGTGCAGCCCGATGCGCATGCAGGCGACGACGACTATGGCGACCATCGCTTCAACCCCGGCCATCCGCGCCTCAATCAGGGCAAGGCGCTGCGCAATGCCGCGGTGCTGATCCCGGTGGTCGATCATGAGGGCGATGCGACGGTTCTTCTGACCAAACGGGCCGAAAAGCTGCGCAGCCATTCGGGGCAGGTGGCCTTTCCCGGCGGCACTATCGATCCGACCGATCCGAGCCCTGAGGCGGCGGCGCTGCGCGAGACCTTCGAGGAGATCGGGCTTGGCCGAGATCGCATCGAGATCATCGGCCGCATGCCCGACTATGTCGCCGGCAGCGGCTACCGCATCGCCCCGGTGCTTGGCATCGTGCGGCCCGGTTTCCAACTGACGCTCAACGCAGACGAGGTCGATGCCGCTTTCGAAGTGCCGCTGCGCTTCCTGATGGACCCGGCCAACCACAAGCGCGACAGCCGTATGTGGAACGATCTCGAATGGTTCTTCTACGACATGCCTTACGGCGACCGGCGCATCTGGGGCGTCACCGCCGGCATCCTTCGTACTCTCTATGAAAGGCTCTATGCGTGAGTGTCTCGATCGCGGGCAGGGCCGATTGGCTCACCGACAAGCATCTGCAGCGCCTGCTGTTCGCACTGGCCGAAGGCGGTGAAGAGGCGCGAGTCGCCGGCGGCGCGGTGCGCAACACACTGATGGGCCAGCCGGTCGCCGACATCGACATCGCCACCACCTGCTTGCCGCAGGAAACCCTCCGCCGCGCCGAAGCGGAAGGGTTCAAGGCGGTGCCAACCGGTATCGAGCATGGGACAATCACCGTGGTTGCCGGTGGAAAGCCCTATGAAATCACCACCTTGCGCGCCGATATCGAAACCGACGGGCGGCGCGCGAAAGTGTCGTTCGGGCGCGACTGGAAGCTCGATGCCGAGCGGCGCGACTTCACCATCAACGCGCTCTATGCCGAGGCCGATGGCAAGGTGGTCGACCTGGTCGGCGGCATTGCCGACATCGAGGCGCGCCGGCTGCGATTCATCGGCGACCCGGAAGCGCGCATTCGCGAAGACTACCTGCGCATCCTGCGCTTCTTCCGCTTCTTCGCCTGGTACGGCGACGGACGGCCGGACGCCGAGGGGCTGAAAGCCTGCGCCCGTCTGAAGGAAGGGCTGGCCCAGCTTTCGTCCGAGCGCATCTGGTCGGAACTGAAGAAACTTTTGTCGGCGCCCGATCCGTCACGGGCGCTGCTTTGGATGCGGCAGGCAGGTGTCTTGACCGCGGCGCTGCCGGAAAGCGAGAAATGGGGTATCGATGCCATCCATGGGTTGGCCAAGGCCGGCAAGGATCTGGGCTGGGCACCCGACCCGCTGCTCAGACTGGAAGCGATCGTGCCGCCCGATGCCGCTCGCATGAAGTCGCTCGCCGAGCGGCTCAAACTCTCGACCGCCGAAGCGGATCGCCTGCGCCACTGGGCGCTCGCCACCGCCGTCGAGCCGAAGACGACCGAGGGCGAACTGGCAAAAAGGCTCTATCGCGGCGACCGGCAGGGGTTTGTCGACCGTCTGCGGCTGTCGCTTGCGGCAGCCAGGATGCGCGCCGTCGAGGACAATGAGGCGCTGCTCGAAGCCGGTGGCTTTTCGCGCCTGCTTGGCTTCGCCACCAAATGGGAAAAGCCGTTGTTTCCGCTGAAAGGTGCCGATCTGACGGTGCTCGGCGCAACTCCAGGCCCGAAACTCGGCGAAATCCTGAGGAATCTCGAAGCGGAATGGGTCGAAGCCGGGTTTGCCCCTGATCGCGACGCGCTCCTCAAGCGCGCCGCCGAAGCCTTGCAGGCCGGGTAGATCAGGCCGCGTCGCGGGTCTTTTCGATGCGCGAACGGATCGCCTCGATCATCGTCTCGCGGATGACCGTCTCGCCATGTGTCTCGCGCATGTGCTCGACGGCACGGCGCATGACCTCGGCTTCCTCGTCGGCACGTGTGTGCCAGTCACAGCCGGGCACGAGCGACCCGCAGTGAAATTCCTTCATGAGATTTCTCCTTTTCCTCCGTGGAGCCTGGTCGAGGCTCCGGCACTTTTTTTTGGCTCATGTCCGGTTCCAGGGTTGAAACCGCGGACCGCGAACGGGTGAGAAGCATAACACAGATGGGGTGGTATTGGTTGCCGTCAACGGCAAAAGGGCGGAGCAGCATCGCTCCGCCCTCTAAACACTACCCCGAAACAGGGCCAGACATCGTCTCGTCCCGTTTTGGCGGGCAGGCCTTCACTTGGCGATCTTGACAGCCTCGGCAATCTTTTTCTTGCCGCTCATGTCCCATGAGACACGGACCTTTTCACCGACCTGCAGGCCAGGATCCTTGAAGGTCTTGGGAAGCGTAAAAGACGATCCATCGTCGAGGACCAGGCTCATGGCCGTCGTGTCAAAGGTCTTGATCGTCCCGGTGGTGTGCTTGACGGCGGCGAACGCCACCGAACCGGAAGCGAGAAGGGCAGCGGCGGCCGCCGAAACAATGATCTTGCGCATTGCGAAGTACTCCTGGAAAGGCGGGTATCTTTTTGACGAAGATGTCCCGCGTCGTCTTGGGCCGTCCGGTCGCGTCGGGTCGCGGCTCGCTTTGTCTTGACGCAATTCCGGTCGGAAAGCCGTTTCGCACTTTCCTGAAATTGCGCGCAGGCGAACCGCCGGCGCTTCCCGACCCCGCGCCACAAATAGACCAGTCTTTTCAAGAACCTATTAGACGAAAAAGAAATTTTTCGCCGCACCGTGTGCCACATTCCATGCCCATTTCGAGCGAATGGGACATCAATGCGGCTCACGTCGGGCTCACCATTTTGTTACGGCCAGCGGACCTCGGGCGGCAGGCTGGAGAGGATGGCGGCGACATTGCCGCCGGTCTTCAGTCCGAATATGGTGCCGCGATCGTGAAGCAGATTGAATTCGACGTAGCGGCCGCGGCGGATGAGCTGTTCGTCACGGTCGCCATCGGTCCAGTTCTCGTTGAAGTTGGCGCGCACAAGGTGGCCGTAGACGACGAGAAAAGCGCGGCCGACATCCTGGACGAAGTTGAAATCGGCATTCCAGCCGCCCTTGTCCTCACCCGAATGCAGCCAGTCGAAGAAGATGCCGCCGGTGCCGCGCGGCTCGTTGCGGTGCGAAAGATAGAAGTACTCGTCGCACCAGGCCTTGAATTTTGGGTAATCGGCCACCGCGACATTCTTCTCGCAAGCGAATTGCATGGCGCGGTGGAAGGCGACCGTGTCGGGGTCGTCCTGGGTGCGGCGGCGATCGAGCACCGGTGTCAGATCGGCACCGCCGCCGAACCATTGGCTGGATGTGACCACCATGCGCGTGTTCATGTGCACGGCCGGAACGTTGGGATTCCATGGGTGCGCGATCAGCGAAATGCCGGATGCCCAGAAGCGCGGGTCTTCCTCTGCACCGGGCATCTGCTTCCTGAATTCGGGTGAGAACTCGCCATGGACGGTCGATGTGTGGACGCCGACCTTTTCGAAGACGCGACCGTGCATCATCGACATGGTGCCGCCGCCGCCGCGCCCCTCGTCACGTTCCCATGGCGTCTTTTCGAAGCGGCCGGGCGACCACGAGGCCAGCGGCCCGCCAAGATCCTGCTCGATCTGCTCGAAGGTGGCGCAGATGCGTTCGCGCAGCGCCTCGAACCAGAGGCGCGCCTTCATCTTCTTCTGTTCGATGTCGGCGGGCAGGCCCGCCGGTATTTCTGGTCGTTCCAAATGCCGTCTCCGGTTGGGGCGGCGAGTCCCACAAATGACTCGTCTTTTGCCGGCGCGATCCCTAATCTCTTAGGGGACAGGGTCAAGTGTCATTACGGTGCAAGGAGTTGTTTCGTGCGCACCCCGGCAAGACCGCCGCTGGATGGCCTAAAGAAAAGGCTCGACCAAAGCCGTGCCGAGCGCGTGCGTATGCCGCGCGACGGTTTCCTGCGCGAGACCTTCGTGCTGCCACGCTCCGATGCCCGGCTCAAGGCCAAGGAATGGTTCGAGCGCTTTCCCAAGCAGGCCTACTGGACCGAGATCGAAAGCTGGTTCGAGCGGCCGGGCGACCTGATCGAGTTCACCATCAGGCGGTTGCCTGCGGCCGACTAGGATTTCGTCGCCCCGTTTACGGGGAGAGGGTGCCGGCAGGCAGGTTGAGGGGCGGCGCGAACCTCTCAATGCTGGCGCCGCCCCTCATCCGCCTTCACTGCGTTCAGGCACCTTCTCCCCGTGAACGGGGAGAAGGAAGAGCGACCAGCCTCCTTGCCCCCGTTCCCTCGCGTGCCAGCCGGTCACCCTTGTTGCGCAGCGGGCATTTGTCGATCGACATGCAGCCGCAGCCGATGCAGTCGGTCAGCCCGTCGCGCAGTTTCTTCAACTGGGCGATCTTGTGATCGAGCCCGTCGCGCCAGGCGGTCGACAAAAGGTTCCAGTCGTCGCGCGTCGGCGTGCGGCTTTCGGGCAGTGATTCAAGTGCGGCACCAATTTCGGCCAGCGAGATGCCGACCTCCTGTGCGACCTTGATGATCGCCACGCGCCGCAGCACGTCGCGGCCGTAGCGGCGCTGGTTGCCCGACGTGCGGTGGCTGCGGATCAAGCCGCGGGCCTCGTAGAAATGCAGCGCCGACACCGCCACCCCGCTGCGCATGGCCACCTGGCCAACCGTTAATTCCGTTACAGGCGCCATGTCTGATTTTCCGTCCCGATTTTTCTGCTTGACCTCAAGTTAAGTTGAGCTTGTAGCGAAGAAACCCTGGATGTGCAAACGAAGGAGAAGGCGATGTGCGCCTGGGTCGAGATGTCGGGAGACGGAGTGCCGTTATCCGAGTTGCCGGATGGCTTCGCCCACCACCATGGCGACGGAGAGCGCCACGTTGATGCTGCGCGCCGTATCCTGCATGGGGATGGTCAGGCGCGCATCCGCCGCCTGATGGACAGGATCCGGCACGCCTGCGGATTCGCGGCCGAACAGGAGGACGTCACCGTCCGCGAAGCTGAAGCTGGTGTAGGCCGTCGTGGCTTTGGTCGACAGCAGCACCAGCCGGTGCGAATCAGCCTTGCGCCATTCCTCGAAGGCGTGCCAGTCGACGTGCCGGGTCAGGGCAGCCATTTCGAGGTAGTCCATGCCGGCTCGCTTGAGCGCCTTGTCGGAGAGCGAAAATCCGGCCGGTTCGATGATGTCGACGCCAAGTCCGAGGCACGCGGCGAAGCGCAGGATTGTTCCGGTGTTGCCGGCAATGTCAGGCTGGTAGAGCGCGATGCGGAGACGACGGTTCATTTCCGCGTCCTTCTAATAAGTGGCGGATCGGCCACAGCGGCTTGGCGGTTTTGGAAATTGCTGGACCTGCGGGTGGCCATTTTCTGCGAAGTCGGGTATACAACCAGCATTGTCAACCCGAACCGATGGAGGGGTAATTCATGATGACCATGCACATCCAGCGCCCCTCTCGTGGGCTTACCTGCCTGCCGGCGGTTTCGGTACGACGATTCTCCTGACTCTCTAAGACTTGATCGCACCGATTCCCGCCGAAACGATTTTTCGGCTTCCGAAGGAATCCTGCGATGTTTTTCAAAAAGTCAAAAGGGCTGAACGCCCCAACTGAAGCTGTCCGGACCGACACTCGTCATGTCCGGACCGATGCAATGCGTGCCTCCGGGCGAATGCCGGCGGACGATATTGCTTCGCCTTTTTATCTCGATTTTCACACGGAGGACGGACCGATGTTCGATCCCTACAGAATACCGGGCTCGAGGAGCCTGCATATCCACCGACTGCCGACCTGGGCGCTGCTGATCGGCGACACCTATTCGTCGGCGGTTCACGCCGAGGTTCGCCGCCGGCCGCATCGCGGCATGCTGCCGGATGTCGATTTTTCGCGCGCGGTTCCCGATCCCGGGCGGCCGTCGCTGGTGCGCCGGATCATCCGGCTGATCCGGCCTGGCGCGAAAAACCGGGCTGGCGGCACCGTGTCGTCAGGATCGTCTGGCGCAGCTGTCGGCGAAAAGCCCGCGAGCCCCTATATTGCGCGAAGCATTGCCGACGGTCCGGGTGATTCCGGACCGTCGGCACTCGACGCCATGGGTTCCGGGGACTTCGTACGCTCACGTGCCGCGTAAGCGGCAAACACATTTCACAGGCATGACCTATGTTGTTGTTTAGCTGGTTTGAAAAAAGGCTCGATCCGTTCCCCGCGGCGGAACCGGTCGAGCCGCCCAAGACGCTGGTTGCCTTCTGCGTGCATTATACGCGCGGCGCCTGGCCCTATATCCTTTTCGACGCAGTGCTGGTGACGGCCATCGCGATCGCGGAAGTGTGGATGTTCGGCTTCCTCGGCCGCATCGTCGACTGGCTGTCGGGGCAGAATCGCGAAACCTTCCTGCAGACGGAAGCCTGGAAGCTTGCCGGCATGGCCTTCATCGTGCTGTTCGCACTGCCGGGCACCGTATGGCTGCATTCGCTCCTCAACCAGCAAACGCTGATGGGCAACTATCCCATGCGCATCCGCTGGCAGGTGCACCGCTATCTGCTCAAGCAGTCGATGAGTTTCTACCAGGACGAGTTCGCCGGCCGCATCGCGACCAAGCTGATGCAGACGGCTCTCGCCGTGCGCGAATGCGTCATCAAGGTGATCGACGTCCTTAATTACGTTATCGTCTACTTCCTCGGCATGCTGCTCATCGTCGGCTCGGCCGACTGGCGGCTGGCCGCGCCGCTCGGCGTTTGGCTGGTCGGCTATATCCTTTTGCTGCGGTTTTTCATTCCCCGGCTGGGCAAGGTCGGCGAGGAACAGGCCAATGCGCGCTCGATCATGACGGGCCGGGTCGTCGACAGCTACTCCAACATCCAGACGGTCAAGCTGTTCAGCCATGCACGCCGCGAAGCGTCATTCGCCAAAGACGGTATGTCCGGCTTTCTCGAAACGGTCTACCGGTCGATGCGCCTGGTGACAGTGCTTTTCGGCTCGCTCTACATACTGAACGCGCTGCTCTTGTTCTCGGTGACCGCGATGGCGCTGTGGCTGTGGCTGGGGCAAGCAGTGACGATCGGCGCGGTCGCCGTGGTCATCGGCCTTGTGCTCAGGTTGTGGGGCATGTCGCAATGGATCATGTGGGAAATGTCGGGCCTGTTCGAGAACATCGGCACGGTGCAGGACGGTATCGCCTCGATCTCGCTGCCGCGCCTTGTCGAGGACAGGCCGGACGCGAAGGAGATCAGCGTCTCCAGGGGTGAGATCCGCTTCGAGGACATCCGCTTCCACTACGGCAAGCAGAAGGGTGTGATCGAGGGCCTGTCGCTGGCGGTGAAGCCGGGCGAGAAGGTCGGCATCGTCGGCCGTTCCGGCGCCGGCAAGTCGACGCTGGTCAACCTGTTGCTGCGCTTCTACGACCTCGAAGCCGGGCAGATATTGGTCGATGGCCAGGAAATCGCCGCTGTGAAGCAGGATTCGCTTCGTGCGCAGATAGGCATGGTCACGCAGGACACCTCGCTGCTGCATCGTTCGGTGCGCGAGAACATCCTTTATGGCCGGCCCGATGCAACCGACGAGATGCTTGTCGAGGCGGCGCGGCGCGCCGAGGCGCTGGACTTCATATCAGGGCTTTCGGATGCCAGCGGCCGCAAGGGCTTCGACGCCCATGTCGGTGACCGCGGCGTCAAATTGTCCGGTGGCCAGCGGCAACGCGTCGCCATTGCTCGCGTTATGTTGAAGGATGCACCTATACTTATCCTTGACGAAGCGACCTCGGCGCTTGATTCCGAAGCCGAGGCGGCGATCCAGGAGAATCTCTACAAGCTCATGCAAGGCAAGACCGTCATCGCCATCGCGCACCGGCTGTCGACCATCGCGGCGATGGACAGGCTGGTGGTGATGGACAAGGGCCGTGTCATCGAGGAAGGTTCGCACGAAGAACTCGTCGCCAAGGGCGGGCTCTACGCGCAGCTCTGGCAGCGCCAGTCGGGCGGGTTCCTGCTTGAGGACGGTCCCGCCGACGCCGCCAACGACGCACTTGCAAAGGGGCAAGCCGCAGAATGATGGCCGCCGCATGATGACAGCCGTCTATCGCTGGTTCGAGAACTGGGTCTATCCGTTCAGGGAGCCGGCGAATCTTCGGCCACCGATCAGTGTCGGCGGCTTTCTCTGGCACTATGTCGGCCAGGCGAAGTTCGCCTTCTTCGCCATGCTGGTCATCGGCGGCATCGCGCCGCTGGTCGAGGCCGGCCTGTTCTACTTCGTCGGGCGGCTGGTCGATATTCTCGACCAGCTTCCCGCCGAGCGCAGCTGGCACGCACTGTGGGCCGCTGCCGGCCCTGAACTGGTTTTCATGGCCGTGGTGGTGCTGGTCATCCGCACCGTCGTCGTCGGCTTGTCGGCGCTGGTCGACGAACAGACGATCACGCCGGGCTTCTACAATCTGGTGCGCTGGCAGGCGCACCGGCATGTCTCGCGCCAGTCCTACGCTTTTTTCCAGAACGATTTCGCCGGCCGCATCGCGACAAAGGTCTGGCAGGCGGGCCAGGCGACCGGCGACTTGATGGAAAGCTTCATCGAGGTCGTCTGGTTTATGATCGTCTACACGGTGACGACGCTGGCGCTGGTCGCAGGCCTCGATCTCAGGCTGGCGGTTCTGGTGGTGATCTGGATTTCCGCCTTCGGCTGGCTGGCCAAGCTCTATTTGCCGGCAATCCGCAAGCATGCCGAGGAAACAGCTGAGGCCGGCTCGATGATCACCGGCCGCATCGTCGATTCCTATTCCAACGTGCAGACGCTGAAACTGTTCTCGGCCGATGGCGACGACCGCTACATCAGGAACGGTTTCGACATCTATCTCGACGCATTGCGCCCGTTCACCCGCCGGCTGACCGGCGTGCGCATGGCGCTGACCACGCTGTCGGGCATCATGATCACGGCGATCGGCTGCTTTGCCGTCTATCTCTGGGTCGAGGGCTCGATCACCGTCGGCGCGGTCGCCTTCACCCTGTCGCTGGTGCTGCGCCTCAACATGCTGCTCGGCCGGCTGATGATGCAGCTCAACAGCATCTTGCGAAACCTCGGCGTGCTGGAAAATTCCAAGGCGCTGATCTCGCAGCCGCTCGGCCTCACCGATGCGCCCGACGCCAAGGAACTCGTCGTGGCAGGCGGCCGTATCGCGGTGAAGAACGTCGAGTTCCATTACGGCAAAGGTTTCGGCGTGCTGAACGGCATCGACCTTGTCGTCAGGCCAGGCGAGAAGGTAGGGCTGGTCGGACCGTCCGGCGCCGGCAAGACGACCCTCGCCAATCTGATCCTGCGCCTCTACGATCTCGAGAGCGGGTCGATCACCATCGATGGCCAGGATGTCGCCAAAGTTACGCAGAATTCGCTGCGCGCCAATATCGGCGTCGTCAGCCAGGACACGGCGCTGTTCCACCGTTCGCTGCGCGACAACATCAAGCTCGGCATGCCTGACGCGACCGATGCGGAGGTGATCGCGGCGGCGAAAAAGGCTGAGGCGCACGAGTTCATCCTGACCTTGCGCGACAACAGGGACCGCGCCGGCTACGAGGCGTTTGTCGGCGAGCGCGGCGTCAAGCTGTCGGGAGGCCAGCGCCAGCGCGTGGCGATCGCCCGCGTCTTCCTCAAGGATGCGCCGATCCTGATTCTCGATGAGGCGACCTCGGCACTCGATTCCGACATCGAGGCGGCGATCCAGGAGAATCTGACACGGCTGATGGAAAACAAGACGGTCATCGCCATCGCCCACCGGCTGTCGACGATCGCAGCACTCGATCGTCTGGTGGTGCTCGACGGCGGCCGCATTGTCGAGCAAGGCACGCATGACCAATTGGTGGCGCTCGACGGGCTCTATGCGCGGCTGTGGAAGCGGCAGTCCGGCGGTTTTCTCTATCACGAAGACAGCGTGCTCGAAGAGACGCGCCCGGCGGAGTAGCTCCATGGGTGGATCGACAGGCGCCATCCCAGAGGTCGGCTACGTGCTCAAGCGGCTCCGGCCGACCATGCCGGCCTTCGATACGCTGAAGGAAGAGAGCCGGCTGGAGGGCTACTGGATGCTGGTACGCCTTGCGGATGGCTGGGCAAGTGGCCGCAGCAAGTTCCTGAAACGGGGGGAGGCGCTGTACGGAGCCTGGTATGGAAGGGAACTCGCCGGCGTGTGCGGGTTGAACATCGATCCCTATTTCGAGGGCAGGGGCCACGGCCGGGTCCGGCACCTGTTTGTAAGCGCGCGCCACCGTCGCGCCGGCCTTGGCCGGATGCTGGTCGAAACCGTTGTCGACAGGGCACGTCACCATTTCGCCATGCTGAACACCCGCGCGCCGCAAGAAGCCTTCGGTTTCTATGAACGGCTTGGCTTTCAGCGCGTGGCGGGCGAAGAGTTCGTCACACACCGCATGGTTTTCGGGAAAGGAGGCTGAAATGTCCTTGCGTCCGCCATCTCATCTTGCCGGCGCCTCGGCCGCCGAAGCCGCCTTCGACGCGCTCGGCCATGAAATATTGGCGGAAAAGGCGGCAGCACTCGGCCGCGCCGGCCAGCGGGTAGAGGAAACGCTGGCCAGGCTGCGCGACAATGCCGACGAGCAACTGCGCCCCCTTCTGCTCAAGGATGCCGCCGAGGCGGTGCATGGCTATTTCATCCAGCGCGAGCTGTGCGGCTTGCGCAAGCACGATGCCGTCATTCGTGAATACAACATCCCGAAAGCGGTGCTGGCCAGGCTCGGCGCGAAATAGGGATCACTCCAGCCATTCGGTGATGAAGCTGCCATTCTCGTGGATGTCGGTCGTTTCCAGTGGGCCTGGGCCGAGATTGGTGAATTTGTGCGGCGTATTGGGTGGCACGATCAGGATCTGGCCGGCGGATGCCTCGATTTCCTGGTCGCCGACGGTGAACAGGCCGGTGCCCTGGCGGATGATGAAGATCTCCGCGTAGGGATGTGTGTGCAGGCGCGGGCCGCCGCCGACATCAGGCAGATAGTTGAAGATCAGGCAGGAGTTGGAGCCGTAGGCGCCACATTGCAACTCGCCCTTCCAATGGTCCGAGCGAACGGCCCAGGTGTCGCGGTCTATGACGTGTGCCATGATGACAAGGATAGACCCGGCTGGGGCCTTGTGTCGAGCCGAACAAGGGCGTCGGATTTGCGGTTGTTTCCCGGTTGTTTAGTGATGGTTGGCGGCTATCCGGCGTCGTGTTGACCGGCGGCGGATTTTGTCCCCGCGACAATCTGCCCTTGTGCCTTCACCCGTCTGGACAAAAACGGGCTTCACGCATAAACCGAAGTCCAAATGCCGGAGGAATTCGCAAGCCTGTTCGCCATGCGCTGTCGGGTTGGCGTAATTGAGCGGGGAACAAGGCTCAACCACCGGCACGGAAGAGGCGAAAGGATCAGGCACCCGTGAGCGCAACCGACACCCAGGATCCCAACCGTCGTGATTTTCTCTACGTCGCCACCGGCATGGCCGCAGTGGTCGGCGCGGGTGCTTTCGCGTGGCCGTTCATCGACCAGATGCGCCCTGACGCCTCGACGCTGGCGCTCGCCTCGGTCGAAGTCGACGTCGCCTCGCTGACGCCGGGTATGTCGCTGATCGTCAAATGGCGCGGCAAGCCGGTCGTGGTCCGCAACCGCACCGAACAGGAAATGAAGGACGGCGAGGCGGTCAAGCTGGCCGATCTCAAGGATCCGATCGCCCGCAACGCCAATCTCCCGGCCGACGCACCGGCGACCGACGCCAATCGCACCACGCCCGGCAAGGAAGCCTGGATGGTGATGGTTCAGGTCTGCACGCATCTCGGCTGCATTCCGCTTGGCCAGGAAGGCGATTTCGGCGGCTGGTTCTGCCCGTGCCACGGTTCGCAATACGACACCGCCGGCCGCATCCGCAAAGGCCCGGCGCCGGAGAACATGCCGGTTCCGGTATTCAAGTTCATTTCCGATACCAAGATCCTTATCGGTTGAGGCAGGGGGATATTTCGATGAGCGAGGGACACTCGACCTATACGCCCAAAACCGGTCTCGGACGCTGGTTCGACGCCCGCATGCCGCTGCCGCGGCTGGTCTATGACAGCTTCGTTGCCTATCCGGTGCCGCGTAACCTCAACTATGCGTGGACCTTTGGCGGCATCCTGTCGATCATGCTGGTGGCGCAGATCCTGACCGGCATCGTGCTGGCCATGCACTATACGGCCGACACCAATCTGGCCTTCGGCTCGGTCGAGAAGATCATGCGCGACGTGAATTCGGGCTGGCTGCTGCGCTACATGCATTCGAACGGCGCCTCTTTCTTCTTCGTCGCCGTCTACATCCACATCTTCCGTGGCCTCTATTACGGCTCCTACAAGGCGCCGCGCGAGCTGCTGTGGATCCTCGGCTGCATCATCTATCTCCTGATGATGGCGACCGGCTTCATGGGCTACGTGCTGCCATGGGGCCAGATGAGCTTCTGGGGCGCCACCGTCATCACCGGCTTCTTCAGCGCCATTCCGCTGGTCGGCGACTGGATCCAGCAGCTGCTGCTCGGCGGCTTTGCCGTCGACAACCCGACGCTGAACCGTTTCTTTGCGCTGCACTATCTGTTGCCGTTCATGATCGCCGGCGTTGTCGTGCTGCACATCTGGGCGCTGCATGTCGTCGGCCAGTCGAACCCGACGGGCATCGAGGTCAAGTCGAAGACCGACACCGTGGCCTTCACCCCCTACGCGACCATCAAGGACGCGTTCGGCATGATCGTGTTCCTGTTCTTCTTCGCCTATTTCGTCTTCTACCTGCCGAACTATCTCGGTCATCCCGACAACTACATCGTCGCCAACCCGCTGAAGACGCCGGCCCACATCGTGCCCGAATGGTACTTCCTGCCGTTCTACGCGATCCTGCGCGCCATCACCTTCAATGTCGGGCCGATCAACTCCAAGCTCGGCGGCGTGCTATGCATGTTCGGCGCCATCGTCATGTTGTTCCTGGTGCCGTGGCTCGACACTTCGAAGGTGCGCTCGGCGGTTTACCGGCCCTGGTACAAGCTGTTCTTCTGGCTGTTCGTGGCCGATGCCATCCTGCTTGGCTGGCTGGGCTCGCAGCCGGCGGAAGGCAGCTATGTGTTCATGGCGCAGATGGCGACATTGTTCTACTTCGCCTTCTTCCTGATCGCGCTGCCGGTGCTCGGCCTGATTGAGACGCCGCGACGGTTGCCGAACTCGATCACCGAGGCGGTGCTCGAGAAGAACAAGGGCGGCAGCGGACATCCGGCGGGCGCTACGGCGGCTCCGGAAACCAAAGGCTGAGCGGGTAGAGAATCTAAGGGGATTTGGCATGAAAAAGATTCTCACCTCGCTGGCGCTGATCGGCCTTGTGGCCGTCGCCGCTGGGGCCGCGGGCACTCGGGCGATCGCCGCCGAAGAGGCACACAATGTGGCCAATCCGACGCATTTCCCGATCGACGAGCCGAAGGAAATGGACTGGAGTTTCACTGGCCCATTCGGCACCTATGACAAGGCGCAGCTGCAGCGCGGCCTCAAGGTCTACAAGGAAGTCTGCTCGGCCTGCCATTCGATGAACCTGGTGGCGTTCCGCACGCTGTCGGACCTCGGCTATTCCGATGCGCAGATCAAGACGCTGTCGGCCGAGTACACCATCCACGACGGTCCCAACGATGCCGGCGACATGTTCGACCGTCCCGGCAAGCCGTCCGACCACTTCCCGCCGCCCTTCGCCAATGAGGAAGCCGCCGCTGCCTCCAATGGCGGTGCTGCTCCGCCAGACATGTCCCTGCTGGCCAAGGCTCGCGGTGTCGAACGCGGTTTTCCGCAGTTCGTCTTCGATATCTTCACCCAGTACGACGCGGGCGGCCCCGACTATATCCACTCGCTGCTGACCGGCTACGACCAGACGCCGCCTGCCGGCATGGTGATCCCGGAAGGCACCCACTACAATCCGTACTTCATGTCCGGCGTGTCGCTGAAGATGCCCAAGCCGCTCTCCGACGGCCAGGTGACCTATGATGACGGTGCGCCGCAGACCATCGACCAGTATTCCCGCGACGTCTCCGCCTTCCTGGCATGGGCGGCCGAGCCGCATATGGAAGACCGCAAGAAGACCGGTTTTCGCGTTCTGGTGTTCCTGCTTTTGTTCGGCGCGCTGGTCTATCTCACCAAGCGCAAGGTGTGGGAAGGCGTGGCGCATTAAGCCACACGATCAAGTGATCGCAAAGGGCGCCGAGAGGCGCCCTTTGCATTTCCGGATGCTGGTCGTGTCACATGGCCGTCACCGCATCCGGCGATCCTGTGCTGCTCTCATCAAAGGATCGCACCCATGAAAAGATACGCATCGCTCGCGGCAGGCCTGTTGCTGCTCATCGTCGGCTCGGCCGCGCAAGCGGAGGACGCCCAGCCTTTCGTCACCAACAAGGATGTCGACCTGACGATGATCCTGCCGCCGCCGCCGGCAAACGATTCGGCGCAGACCAAGGCCGAACTCGGCGAGGTGCTGATGCTGCAGGTGACACGCACGCCCGAGATGGTAGCCAGCGCCGTCGCCGATGCCGACGAGAATGTCTGGCGCTTCGCCAACGTCATGGGGCCGAAATTCAACAAGGAAACGCTGCCCAAATTCAGCGCCTTCTTCGACCGCGTCGTGGCCACCGAAGGCGCCGTCGTCGATCCGGCCAAGGATTTCTGGAAGCGCCCGCGTCCGCACCAGCTCAGCGACCTCGTCAAGCCGGCGGTCAAGTTGTCGAGCTCCGGTTCCTGGCCGTCCGGCCACGCCACCGTCGGCACCATGATGGGCATTATCCTGTCCGATATGGTTCCTGAAAAGCGCGCAGAGATCATGGCGCGTGCGGCCGAATACGCCCACAACCGCGAGGTCGGCGGCATCCACTATGCGTCCGACGTCGAGATGGGCAGGATTTCCGGCAGCGTCATCGCCGCGGTCCTGCTCAACCGGGACGACTTCAAGGCCGAATATGAAGTGGCCAGGGCCGAGCTTCGTTCGGATCTCGGCATGTAATCTTCGTCAGTCGGATCAGACCAGAAAGGGGCGCTTCGGCGTCCCTTTTTTTGCTCATGGCCATGTCCGGAGGGCAGCTCGAAAAATAGTCCGTTGGCACGCCGACAACAGGTTGATATTCGATGCATCGAACGGTGGCGAGAAACTTGTCCCGCCATGGCCTTTGGAATTCGATGATGCGGCTCAGCGACTGTCACAACTTTTCCGATTACCGCCGCATGGCGCAGCAGCGGCTGCCGGGGCCGATCTTCAACTACATCGACGGCGCGGCGGACGACGAGGTCACCTATCGCCGCAACACCGAAAGCTTCGAGACCTGCGATCTGGTTCCCAACGTGCTGCGCGGGGTGAGCGAGGTCGACATGTCGGTGACGGTCATGGGCCAGAAGCTGGCGATGCCGTTCTATTGCTCGCCGACCGCCTTGCAGCGCCTGTTCTATCACCAGGGCGAGCGCGCGGTCGCCAAGGCCGCCGCCAAATACGGCACGATGTTCGGCGTGTCGTCGCTGGGCACTGTCAGCCTCGAGGAGGCGCGCAGCATCAGCAGCGGCCCGCAAGTCTACCAGTTCTATTTCCACCGGGATCGCGGTCTTAACCGGGCGATGATGCAGCGCGCAAAGGCGGTCGGCGTCGAGGTGATGATGCTGACCGTCGACAGCATCACCGGGGGAAACCGCGAGCGCGACAAACGAACCGGCTTTGCCATTCCCTTCAAGCTCAACCTTACCGGAATGGCGCAGTTCGCGCTCAAGCCGGCCTGGGCGATCAACTATTTCACCCATGAGGGCTTCAAGCTGCCGCAGCTCGACGAGCATGTCGACATGGGCGGCGGCACGATGTCGATCAGCCGTTACTTCACCGAGATGCTCGATCCGTCGATGACATGGGACGACGTCGCCGAGATGGTCAAGCTCTGGTCGGGTCCGTTCTGCCTCAAGGGCGTCATGTCGGTGGAGGATGCCAAACGCGCTGTCGACATCGGCTGCAGCGGCATCGTGCTGTCGAACCATGGCGGGCGGCAGCTGGATGGCTCACGGGCGGCGTTCGACCAGCTTGCCGAGATCGTCGATGCCGTTGGCGACAGGATCGACGTCATCATGGATGGCGGCGTGCAGCGCGGCACACACGTGCTGAAAGCGCTGTCGCTCGGCGCCAAGGCCGTCGGCGTCGGACGCTACTATCTGTTTCCGCTCGCGGCGGCCGGCCAGCCCGGCGTGGAACGGGCGCTCGAACAGATGCGGGTCGAGATCGAACGCGGCATGAAGCTGATGGGCTGCAGCTCGATCGAACAATTGTCGCGCAACAATCTCCGTTTCAGGTAATCTCGACCCATGAAATCCTCGCTCGAAGACACGCTGCTTGCCGCGATCCGCACCATTCCGGACTATCCCAAACCCGGCATCCTGTTTCGCGACATCACCACGCTGCTTGGCAATGCGCGCGCCTTCCGCCGCGCCATCGACGAACTGGTGCATCCCTATGCCGGCCAGAAGATCGACAAGATCGCCGGCATCGAGGCGCGCGGCTTTATCCTTGGCGGCGCCGTCGCCCATCAGCTCTCGGCCGGTTTCGTGCCGATCCGCAAGAAGGGCAAGCTGCCCTACGAGACGGTGCGCGTCGCCTACAGCCTGGAATACGGGCTGGACGAAATGGAGATGCACAAGGACGGTGTTGCTCCGGGCGAGAAAGTGATCCTGGTCGACGATCTGATCGCCACCGGCGGCACGGCTGAAGCGGCGGTCAAGCTGCTGCGCCAGATAGGTGCCGACATCCTCGCCGCCTGTTTCGTCATCGACCTGCCGGACCTCGGCGGCCGTGCCAAGCTGGAGGCGCTTGGCGTGCCGGTGCGGACGCTGATTGGGTTCGAGGGGCATTGAGCGTTCTTCCCTTCTCCCACATGGGAGAAGGAAGAAGCGCCGCCTCTACTCGGCCTTCACCAGCACGGCGCTTTCGAACTCGAGCACCTTGGCGCCGGTCGAATCGAAAGCTTCCGAACGCAGCGCCAGCAGCCGCCAGCCGGGGCGTGAGGCAATCGGGCGGTGCGACAGCGCGGTGCGCGTGAAGGTGATGGTTTGCCCGGCATAGACCGGCTTCAGCCATTTCAGGTTCTTGAAGCCAGGCGAGGGGCCGAATTCCGGCACCGGACCGGGGCCGCTCCACGCAGCGATCTCGGCGTCCATGCGGTTTTCGAGATTGAGTTTCATCCAGGTGGCGGCGGTGTGCCAGCCGGATGCGCAGAGCCCGCCGAGCACGCTTTTCTTCGCGGCCTCCTCGTCGGTATGGAAGATCTGCGGGTCGTATTTGCGGGCGAAGGCCTTGATCGCCTCGGGCTCGAATGTGTGCGAGCCGAGCGTCACCGTGGTGCCGATACGAAAGAACTCGTCCAGTGTCATGCTTGGCTCCCCGCGGCATCGCGCGTGAGGAACATGGCGGAGTTCTCGAGCTCGAAGACGCTTTCGCCGCGCTGGTTGAACAGTTCGCTGCGCATTGTAACGAAGCCGAGTTGCGGCTTCGATTTGGACAGGCGCTTGGCAACGACCACCAGGGTGCCGGTCAGTTGATCGCCGGCCAGGACCGGCTTCTTCCATTTGACCTGATCGACGCCGGGCGCGCCCTGGCAGGTCGAGTCCAACAGGAAGGCATCGCACAGCATGCGCATGAACATGGCGCAGGTGTGCCAGCCCGACGCCGCCAGCCCACCGAGGATGCTGGCCTTGCCGGCTTCCTCGTCGAGATGCATCGGCTGCGGGTCGAATTCTCCGGCGAATTCGACGATCTCGGCGGCACTCACGAGCTTCGAGCCGAGGTCGATCGATGCACCCTCGATGAAGTCCTCATAGGCCCATGTTTTTATCTCTGCGGTCATGGTCTGGAATCCGGCTTGTCGACCCACGATCCCCAGGATCGGGGTTTCCGGATGCAGGCCGGCGTTCATTTGGTCAAGCGATTTCTACTGCGCCAGCCTGTGGCAGCCGATCGACAGGCCCACTCAGAGCCAGCCGCGGCGGCGGAAATACCAGAAGGGCAGGATCGCCGACAGCACCATCATGGCGATGGCGAAGGGATAGCCAAGTTCCCATTTCAACTCGGGGATGACGTCGAAATTCATGCCGTAGATCGAGGCGACCAAAGTCGGCGGCAGGAAGATGACGGCGGCGACCGAAAAGATCTTGATGATGGCGTTCTGCTCGATCGAGATCATGCCGAGCGTCGCGTCGAGCAGGAAGGAGATCTTCTGCGATAGGAAGGTGGCGTGGTCGGCGAGTGACAGCACGTCGCGGGACAGCGTCTTGATGCGCGCCTTGGTGTCCTTGCTCATCTTGGTGCGGGTCGAGGCATGGGCGAAAAAGCCCGCCAGGCGCTGCAGCGAGATCAGGCTGTCGCGGATCGAAGACGCGATGTCCTCCTTGCGGCCGATGGCTTTCAACAATTCCTGGAAGTCGCGATTGCGCTTGGAAACCTTGGTCGATCGCGCCTCGAAGATATCGCGCGAGATCGCCTCGATGTCACGGCCGGCACGCTCCAGAATGTCGGCGAGACGGTCGACGATCGCCTCCAGCAAGCCGATCAGGATGGTGTCGCCGCTGGTGCAGCCGGTCGCCACCTTCTCGGCGCGCTGCGGAAAGGTCTTGAAGGCCTTCGGCTCGTGGTAGCGCACAGTGATCAACCTTGTGCCGGCGAGCACGAAGGTGACCGGCGACATCAAGGGATCGTCGACCTCGGTCTGGGCGGGCAGGGTTGCGGTCATGAAGTAGGCGCCGTCCTCGACATAGAGGCGGCTCGAAATCTCGATCTCCTCCATCTCCTCGCGCGTCGGAATGGCAACGCCGAGCCAGCTCTCGATCGTCGCTTCCTCTTCCTTTGTCGGGTTGAACAGGTCCGCCCAGACGATGGTCTCGCTGTTTGCCAGGAGATCGTCGACGACGCGCAGGCGATCATTGTCCACGACGAAGGCCTTGATCATCGCCTGATTCCCTTGCTGGGGCCAAAGGGTGCGTTCGGATTGACGCGTCGTGTTGGATTGCACGGTTCCCGGCGCCAGCGCCGACCGTGCGTCTGCCGCTTAGACCTGTGACGTGACAAAATCAAGACAAGCGGCTGTCCCGGGCGGCCCGGCGGATGGCCGCCGGCCGAGTCGGAAAATCACGCCTGAAAAGTTTCGTCGGTTACCCCGTCGGATGTCTGGATGCTCGATAGACCAGCCTCAGGTGTTGAACTTGAACAGCAGGATGTCGCCGTCCTGGACGACATATTCCTTGCCTTCGTCGCGGGCCTTGCCGGCTTCCTTGGCCGCCACTTCGCCGCCCAGTGTGACGAAGTCATTGTAGGCGATGGTCTGGGCGCGGATGAAGCCGCGCTCGAAATCGGTGTGGATGACGCCGGCGGCCTGGGGGGCCTTGTCGCCCTTATGGATGGTCCAGGCGCGCGTCTCCTTCGGCCCGACGGTGAAGTAGGTGATGAGGTGCAACAGATCGTAGCCGGCGCGGATGACCTTGTTGAGGCCGGGCTCGTCGAGGCCGAGCGAGGACAGGAATTCCATCTCTTCCTCATCGGAGAGCTGTGCGACCTCGGCTTCGATGGCGGCCGAGATCACCACGGTGCCGGCGCCCTGGGCGGTCGCCATCTTTTCCACGGCCCTGGTGTGCTCGTTGCCGGTGGCTGCGTCGGCCTCGGCGACGTTGCAGACATAGAGCACGGGATGCGAGGTCAGAAGGTTCAGGCCCTGCAGGATGCGCAAATCTTCGGCCGAAATATCCTTGAGCAGGATGCGGGTCGGCTTGCCGGCCTGCAGCAGTTCTAGCGCTGCCTCCATCATCGGCAGCACTGACGTCGCTTCCTTGTCCTTGCTGCCGGCGCGCTTGCGGAATTGCACGATGCGGCGCTCGAGGCTGTCGAGGTCGGCGAGCATCAGCTCGGTTTCGACCGTCTCGGCATCGGCCACCGGGTCGATGCGGCCCTCGACATGGGTAATGTCGTCATCCTCGAAGCAGCGCAGCACATGCACGATGGCGTCGACCTCGCGGATGTTGGCGAGGAACTGGTTGCCCAGCCCTTCGCCCTTCGAGGCGCCGCGCACCAGACCGGCAATGTCGACGAAGGAGATGCGGGTCGGGATGATCTCCTTTGACTTGCCAATCGCCGCGATCTTCTGCAGGCGCGGATCGGGCACCGCGACCTCGCCGGTATTCGGTTCGATGGTGCAGAACGGATAGTTGGCGGCCTGCGCCGCAGCCGTTCTGGTCAACGCGTTGAAAAGCGTCGACTTGCCGACGTTGGGCAAGCCAACGATGCCGCATTTGAAACCCATTTTGTCCGGTCCTATCGGGAAATAGAAATTTGATCAGGGCTATGGGCGATAGGGGTGATCAACGTCAAGCCCTTCGGTCCCCTTGATGCTCAGTCCTTGCCGCCGAACAGCTTCTTCAGCATGGCGGCCATTGGACCGCTTTCCGGCAGCTTGGCCAGGGGCTGTTGGGGCCGTGCCTGGCGGACGTGACTTTGCTGCTTCTGCGCCGGCTGCTTAGGTGCCGATTTTTCGGGCTCCGGCCCGGCCTTGCCCTGGACGGCGAGACTGGCTTTGTTCATGAAGCCGGATTCGTCGCCTTTGGCGATCATGGCGGCGTTGTTGGCGATCGCGTCGAGCAGCGGGTCAAGCCATTCGCGGTCGGCCTTGTCGAAATCGCCGAGCACATGGTGCTGGACCATTTCCTTGACGCCTGGATGGCCGACGCCGATGCGTACGCGGCGATAGGCGTTGCCGACATGGCCATCGATCGAACGGATGCCGTTATGGCCGCCGGCGCCGCCGCCGGTCTTTATGCGCAGCTTGCCTTCGGCAAGATCGATCTCGTCATAGAAGACGGTGAGCGCGGAAAGCTCGAGCTTGTAGAAGCGCAGCGCTTCGCCGACCGACTGGCCGGACAGGTTCATGAAGGTCTGCGGCTTGATCAGGACGACTTTTTCGCCGCCGAGCGAGCCCTCGGCGATCAGGCCCTGAAATTTCTTCGACCAGGGCGAAAAGGAATGGCGGCGGGCGATTGCGTCCGCCGCCATGAAACCGACATTGTGCCGATTGCCGGCGTATTTCGCGCCCGGATTGCCGAGACCTGCAAACAGCAGCATCGCCTGCTCCGGGCGTGAAAGAGTTACTTCTCTTCGGCGGCAGGAGCCGCTTCAGGTGCAGCCGCTTCAGCCGTCTCTTCCGTCTCCGGCTTCATCGCCGACGAACCGGCAATGGTCGCGATGGTGAAGTCGCGGTCGGAGATCACAGGCTTGACCCCAGCCGGCAGCTTGACCGCCGAGATGTGGATCGAATCGCCAATGTTGGCGCCGGTGAGATCGACGGTGATGAATTCCGGGATCGCATTGGCCGGGCAGTGGAACTCGACTTCGTGACGCACGATGTTGAGCACGCCGCCGCGCTTGATGCCGGGCGACTTGTCCTCGTTGATGAAGTGGACAGGCACGTCGACATTGACTTCGGTGTCCTTGCCGATGCGCAGGAAGTCGACATGGACAGGGAAATCCTTGACCGGGTCGAGCTGGAAGTCCTTCGGCAGGACCTGGATCTTCTTGCCGTCGACATCGATCGTGGCGATCGTGGTCAGGAACCCGCCGCCATGGATCTTGTAGTAGATGTCCTTGTAGGTGAGCGCGATAGCCAGGGGAGGCTGCTTGTCACCATAAATTACTGCAGGCACTTTACCGTTGCGGCGAACTGCACGGGCGGACCCCTTACCGACCTGTTCGCGTGCTTCGGCCTTGAGCTCGTAAGTGTCGTGGCTCATGGCATTTCCTTTCGGTTTGTTCTGGAGCGCTCACGGTGGGCAGAGTGCCTGGACCGTAAACGTCGAAAGCCGACATACCCATGCATGATCTGGTCCGAAAACCGGAATCCACTTTTCGGGATCATGCGGGAAGGCGGCCTTCCGCCGCGTTGCCTCCAAGGGTGTCTACGCGGGTGGCGGCTCTATAGCGGAAGGCGGCCGGAGGTGCAAGCCAAAGGCACGACCGGCCTGGTGCAGCCCAGACGGCCGCTATCCGCGCTTTTCGATGACGGCATAGAGCACGTTGCGGTTCTCGCCGAAGAATACCTGCGCCTCGACGGTGTTGCGGTCGACGCTGGCATTGACGATGTTCCACATATCGACCTCCGATCGCAGCAGCAACACCCAGTCCATGAACGTCTCCCGATACCCCGCGTCGGGGGTGCCCTCGGCGTAGTTGGCGAACAGGAATGTTCCGTTCGGCTTCAACATCTGCAGGCAGGTCTTCGTGAGTTTCACCGCGACGTTGTGGGCGAGGTAGTCGTAAAGGCCGGAGGCGTAGATGAAGTCGAATTTGCCGAGCTTGTGGCCCCGCGTGAGCACGGTTCGCACCGAGCCGTCGATGGCTTCGACGGCGGTGCCCTGGAAGTCGCGCGAGATCAGCCCAACGCTCTGGGGATCCTGGTCGAGCGCAACCCAGCGCTTGAGACGGCCCTCCGTCAGGGCGACCGAACGATTGGCTTCCCGCAAATGGCCGGCCGCGATCGCCAGAACCTCGGTTTCCGGTCCGTTCTTGGCCGCGATCTCGTCGACATATCGGGTCAGGAGGTCGCGTCGTTCCCGGGCCGCGACGCATGACGGTACGTTCTGGGTATGGCTATAGAGTGCTTTGCCGACCTCCGAGGCGTTCGCCACGCTCTCTGCCACGTGCGGATCACAATAGATGTAGTCGAGCAACTGCGCGTCGCCGGAATAGCCCCTGGGTTTGGTGAAGGACCAGTGCGTCAGTGGATCCTCGAGAAAATACTTCAGGATCGGATGGTTCTGCGCGACCGGTATCAACGCATGCCAGACGTCGGGATGAACCTTGGAATGCAGGCCATTGAGGAAGGACAGCAAGCGGCCGACGATCTCGGCCGGGTTCTTGTCCTGTTCGACCTGCTGCTGTGTCGCGTGGAGAATGAGGGCAAGCTCCGCGCGCGCGGTTTCGAACGCTTCGCCATGATGCTCGATCTTTCCCCGAGGCAGCGTGCCGGCGAGCATCTCGGCAGTAATCAAGCTTTTGCCATCAAGAACGGTCTGCACGCCATCACTCCATAGTTAACAGTCGGTTAACTTATTGCGTAGAATGCTCCCTTTGCCAATGTCGGGCCGACGGCATTTTAGGTTTATGATTAATTTCCCGCCAACCATGTTCGTTGGTTAATCAGCTTCCGAGCCGGATTCCGGGTTCGAGTTAACGGAAACTTGTCTTGCGCGATTGCATTTGTTTGCCCGGCGTTCGCAATCGCCGTCGCGTCCCAAGGAGCCGGCCCGCGTGGGGGCAGAAGCTGGAAATGAGTTCGGAAAACAAAATCCCTTTCAAAAGGGGTCGATTGTGATGAACGAACACGTGTCATCCGCATTGGCCGATACGGTTGATGCGGAGCCGTACGAGCCGCGCTACGAATTGGGGGCCGACGAACTTCGCGCCCTCTACCGCACTGAAGCCCGGGCGACGCGAAGAGGGGAAGCCAGGCCAGGGCTTTGGATCGCAGTTGCGATCTATCTCTTGTTTTCGGCAACGGATCTGCTGCTGATCCCGGATGTGGCCGCCTATACGATCACGGCGCGCTTCGCGGTCGGCTTGAGCGCGCTTTTGATCCTGGAAGCGCAGCTTCGCCACGGCGTCGGGACGGAATGGCTCGACGTGACCTGCGCCGGGGCCATCATCTTTGGCTATGTTGGTTGGCTGTGCCCGGCGATTATGGGCGCGGACAAGGAAAGCGTCTCTTACTATATGGTCTTTGGGACCATATTCATGATGAGCGCCAATCTTTTCTTTACATTCAATTTCAAGCTTTCTATCGTAACCTCGACAATAATCCTATGTATACTCTATATCGTAAATTACTTTGTTCCCTCAACTCTCATATACAAAATGGTATTTGGGGCTTTCTATGTTTCTTGTTTCACGTTCACCTCATATGTGAACTGGAAACTGAATGAGGAACGCTACAACGTCTTCCTGAACGCCCTGGAAGCCAAGATCCAGCACAATGAGGCGACCGAACGCGGCAAGGCCCTGCTGAGGTTGTCGCGGACCGATCCGCTCACGGGTCTGGAGAACCGGCGCGCGATCGACGAGAAGCTGCGAGACTACTGGAACGATTGGCAAAAGGTCGGCACCAGCTTTGGGGCGATCCTCATCGACGTGGACTTCTTCAAGAAGTTCAATGACTGCTACGGCCATCAGGAAGGCGACCGCTGCCTGATCCATGTCGCCAATGCCCTTAGCGATATGATCAAACAGTATAATGGCTCCATCGGCCGCTATGGCGGCGAAGAGTTCATCGTCCTGGCTCGCATGGAGAAAAAGGAGCAGATCCTGGACATTGCGGAAGCCATTTGCAGCACGGTGGAGAACCTGGCTCTGACGCACGAACTGCGGCGCGACGGCGTCTCTATCGTAACGGTAAGCGTTGGCGCCGCATTCACCCGGACGCAGACCGGGGCCAAGCTGGAGAAAATCATTCACGAGGCCGATCGCGCTCTCTATCTGGCGAAAGCCGGCGGCCGAAACTGTGCCCGGCTGTTCGATCCAACCGACCCGCAAAGCAGTGACGAGAGCGAGAACATTGCGGCTTTGCTGAAGATCGCGATCGGCCAGAATCTCGTTTCACTCGTTTACCAGCCTATCCAGGATGTCAAATCGGACCGGGTTGAAGCGGTGGAGGCTCTGATGCGCCTCAAGATGCTCGACGGCACATCGGTTCCGCCGAGCCTGTTCATTCCGGTGGCCGAACGGACCGGCGCGATCCTGGAACTCGGGCGCTGGGCGATAAGGACAGTGTGCGCCGAACTGCTGGCGGACGACCACGTCCGTGTCGTCAGTGTCAACGTCTCCCCGATCCAGCTCAAGACACCGGGCTTCGCGACGTCGGTCGCGACCATTCTGGGCGAGACCGGCGTCGCAGGCAGCAGGCTGGCCTTCGAGATCACCGAAGGGCTGGAGATGGAGATGCACTCCGACATCCTGCGCTGCATCAGCGACCTGAAGCTGCTCGGGATCAAGATCTGGCTTGATGACTTCGGGACCGGCTTCGCGGGCCTTTCGTGGCTTCGCCTGATCGATTTCGATACGGTGAAGATCGATCGCTCGTTTCTGCATGACTGCAGCTCCCCGAGCGGCAAGGCGATGCTGCAGGACATTATCACCCTGGTTCGAAATCGCGGCCACAAAATCCTGGTCGAAGGGGTGGAGACAGACGAGCAGATGGCCCTTATGCGCGAATTCGGCATAGACAAGATCCAGGGCTTCCATGTCGGCCGTCCCGCTCCCGCCGTCAGTTTCCAGGCAAAGCGGGCCATGCGCAAACGGCCATTTGCCGTGCTTAAGTCCGCATGATGGTGGCCTCTTCCGACGTTTGGCTTAGCCGTCGTCAAAAGCCGTGCTAGCGGTCGCCGGTCAACGCGGAGCGTAACGCCTGGATCTGCCGGTTCAGCGCATCGAGCTCAGTCAGCGTCATGCCCGAGCGTTCGACCAAGGCTTCGTTCAGGCAGTTGCATTGGACAAGCAGTGCGCGCCCGGCTGATGTCAGATCGACCTGCACCTGGCGTTCGTCGGTCTGGCTGCGCTGGCGGGTCACCAGCCCGGCCTGCTCCATTCGCTTCACCAGCGGCGTGACGGTGCTCGATTCCAAAGCGAGCCGATGGGCGATGGTGCCGACCGACATGCCGTCGGCCTCTCCAAGCGCGTTCAACACCAGGTACTGGGGATAGGTGATGCCCATCTCGTCCAGCATCGGCTTGTAGGTGCGGTTGATCGCCATGCTGGTGGCATAGAGCGTGAAACAGAGCTGATTGTCCAACGGGAGAGGCACGGCGCATTCCTTTTGCCAATGTGGGCATCATTTCGATACCACGAAAAATGATATCGCGATACATATTTTTGTGGACAAGGGTTTTAGGCCGCGTTAGCTATGTCGTTATCGCGATATTGTTTATCGCGAAAATAACCAGAAGGAGATTGAGATGACCTCGCAAACCAAACCCAGCTCCGGCAGCGGTACGATCACCACCAGGGACGGAACGCAGATTTACTACAAGGACTGGGGGACCGGGCAGCCTGTCGTCTTTCATCACGGCTGGCCGTTGAGCAGCGACGATTGGGACGCCCAGATGCTGTTCTTCGTGTCACAGGGCTACCGTGTCATTGCCCATGATCGCCGAGGCCATGGCCGCTCGACCCAGACGGATATCGGCAACGAGATGGACACCTATGCCGCCGACGTCGCGGAACTCGCAGCCCATCTGGACCTCAAGAACGCCATCCATGTCGGCCATTCGACCGGCGGCGGCGAAGTGGCGCGTTATGTCGCCAAGTATGGCGCCGGCGGCCGTGTCGCCAAGGCGGTGCTGATCAGCGCGGTGCCGCCAATCATGCTCAAGACTGCCGCCAATCCCGGCGGCCTGCCGATCGAAGTGTTCGACGGCTTCCGCTCCGCGCAGGCAGCCAATCGCGCCCAGTTCTTCCGCGACGTTCCATCAGGTCCGTTCTACGGCTTCAACCGCCCGGGCGCAGAGGTATCGCAGGGCGTCATCGACAATTGGTGGCGCCAGGGCATGATGGGCGGCACCAAGGCGCATTATGATTGCATCAAGGCCTTTTCGGAAACCGACTTCACCGAGGATCTGAAGGCGATCGACGTGCCTGTGCTGGTCATGCACGGCGACGACGACCAGATCGTTCCCGTCGCGGACTCGGCGCTGCTGACGATCAAGCTGCTCAAGAAGGGCGAGCTCAAGGTCTACAAGGGCTTCCCGCACGGCATGGCCACGACCCATGCAGACATCGTCAACGCCGACCTGCTGGCCTTCTTCAAAGCATAGGCCGTTGGAACGAAAGAAGCACCCGCCGTCCGGCGGGTGCTTTTCCTTGCGTGGGTTTCAGGCCTGATCTAGGCGGCCGCCTGCGCCTTGCGCGCTTCCTTCATGTTGGGCAGGAACACGGTCAGCAATCCAAGGAACGGCAAATAGGAGCAGATCTGGAAGACGAAATCGATGCCCTTCATGTCGGCGACGACGCCGAGCACGGCCGCCGCGATGCCGCCCATGCCGAAGGCGAAGCCGAAGAAGATGCCGGCGATCATGCCGACGCGGCCCGGCACGAGCTCCTGCGCAAAGACGACAATGTTGGAGAAGGCCGAGGAGAGGATCAGGCCGATCAGCACCGTCAGCACCATCGTCCATTCCAGATTGGCGTAAGGCAGGGCGAGCGTGAAGGGCAGCACGCCGACGATGGAGAACCAGATCATCGCCTTTTGCCCATAGCGGTCGCCGAACGGGCCGCCGAGCAGGATGCCCAGCGCCGAGGCACCGAGAAACAGGAACAGCATGACCTGGCTCATCTGCACAGAAACGCCGAACTTATGCATGGAATAGAAGGTGTAGTAGCTGGCGAGGCTGGCGATGTAGGCATTCTTGCTCAGAACCAGCAGTGTCAGCACGATCAATGCATTCATCACCTTGCGGCGCGGGAAGGGCGAAACGAAGCTCGCCGCCTTGCGGGTGCCCTGCGCGGCACGCAGCCGGCTGTACCAGCCGCCGACCTGCCACAAAACGATGATGCCGATCAGCGAGCCGACGGCGAACCAGGAAATGCTGGTCTGGCCGAACGGCACGACGATGAAGGCTGCCAGCAGCGGCCCCATGGACTGGCCGAAATTGCCGCCCACCTGGAACAGCGACTGCGCCAGGCCGAAGCGGCCGCCGGAAGCGAAGCGGGCGATGCGCGAGGATTCCGGGTGGAAGATCGCCGAGCCGATGCCGATCAGCGAGGCGCCGATCAGCAGCAGCGAATAATGCCCCGCATAGGCGAGCACGATCAGGCCGATCAGCGACGACGCCATGCCGTAGGGCAGCGAATAGGGCATCGGCCGCTTGTCGGTGATCATGCCGATCAGCGGCTGCAGCAAGGATGCGGTCACCTGGAAAGTGAAGGTCAACAAGCCGATCTGCCAGAAATCGAGGCCATAATTCTCTTTCAGGAGCGGGTAAATGGCCGATAGCAGCGACTGCATGATGTCGTTGATGCAGTGGCAGAAGCTCACTGCCAGGATGACGGTGAAGGCCGTCGCCTGGGCTGAGGCGTGACTGGCGCTCGCCGGTGGGGCGACGCTGGCTGCTGTCGTATCGGTCAAGGTAGGCTCCGTGGTCTTTTTGGCGGGCACGCCCGCAGGCAACTGGCGGACGCTCCTTGCGGCCACCCTAGGGACGGTGCCTTATAAGCCGCTTGCGAGACGACTTCTTTCGTGGTTTGGTCCAATAGTTTCGCAAGTGGGCCATAACTAGATGCCGCACGGCAAAGAAGTCTTTCACGCTGGCAATGCCAATCTCGGCCAGTTGCACGAGAGCCGCTGGCAGTGGCTTGAGCAAGTGGCCGGGCCGGCGGTGGCATTGCCGACCGAATATCCTGACGGCTACCGCGTGCCACAGCACCGCCACAGCCGCAGCCAGCTCTTGCATGCGCTTGTCGGTGTGGTGCTGGTGACGACACGCTACGGGCGCTGGATGGTGCCGCCCGACCACGCGATGTGGATTCCAGCCGGCACCGAGCATTCCGTCGAGATGCTGGGCGACGTCTCGATGCGTTCGGTTTATGTCATGCCACAGGCGATCCCCGGGCTGCCCGAAGGCTTGCGCGTTGTGGGCGTCACCGACCTGATGCACAGCCTGATCGTGGAATCGGAGAAGCTCCCGCAAGGCGGCGTTCTGGAAGGACGCGGTGGGCTGATCATGAACCTTTTGCTGCACGAAATCCCGACCTTGCCGGAACGGCCTCTCGGGCTGCCATTTCCGTCCGATCCAAGATTGTCGGCGCTGTGCCGACGCTTCGTCGCAGCACCGTCGCCGCATGCGACCATCGACGAGTGGGCCGATGCAGCCGGCATGAGCCGCCGTTCCTTCACGCGCGCCTTCCAGCGCCAGACCGGCCTGTCGCTGTCGACATGGCGCCAGCAGGCCTGCCTGTTCGCGGCGCTGCCCAGGCTGGCGGACGGCGAGCCGATCACCAGGGTGGCGCTTGATCTCGGCTATGACAGCGTGCCGGCCTTCATCACCATGTTCAAGCGCATGCTGGGGACCTCGCCGCGCGGCTATATGCGCGGCGCACGCGAGAACGTCGAGGTCGCTCGTCGCCTGATCGGCCCGGTTCGGTTGGAAAGCTCCGCGCCTTAAGGGCAGGCGGGTTTAGTCGAACAGGCTGGACACCGATTCCTCAGTCGCCGTGCGCGAGATGGCTTCGCCCATCAGGTCGGCGATCGAGATGACGCGGATGTTGGGCGCGTCGAGCACGCCCTGGGTCGGCTGGATGGAATCGGTGATCACCAGTTCCTGCAGCTTCGAGCCGCTGATGCGGGCAACGGCACCGCCCGACAGCACGCCGTGGGTGATGTAGGCGGTGACGCTGGTGGCGCCGTTGGCCAGCAGCGCATCGGCGGCGTTGCACAGCGTGCCGCCGGAATCGACGATGTCGTCGATCAGCAGGCAATCCTTGCCGGCGACCGCGCCGATGATGTTCATGACTTCCGATTCGCCCGGCCGTTCGCGGCGCTTGTCGACGATGGCCAGTTGCGCATCGAAGCGCTTGGCCAGCGCACGAGCGCGGACCACGCCGCCAATGTCGGGCGAAACCACCACGACGTTGCCGAGTTGCTTGTATTTGGCCTTCACGTCGCGGGCCATGACCGGCACGGAAAACAGATTGTCGGTCGGGATGTCGAAGAAGCCCTGAATCTGGCCGGCATGCAGGTCGAGCGTCAGAACGCGGTCGACGCCGGCGCGGGTGATCATGTTGGCAACCAGCTTGGCCGAGATCGGCGTGCGGCCGGAGGCGCGGCGGTCCTGCCTGGCGTATCCGAAATAAGGGATGACCGCCGTGATGCGCTTGGCCGAGGAGCGCATGAAGGCATCGATCATGATGAGCAGTTCCATCAAATGATCGTTGGTCGGAAACGAGGTCGACTGCAGGATGAAGACATCCTCGCCGCGCACGTTTTCCTGGATTTCGACGAAGATTTCCTGGTCGGCGAAGCGCCTGACCGTGGCTTTGCCCAGCGGGACATTGAGGTACCGGGCGACTGCTTCGGCCAGCACCCTGTTGGAATTGCCCGCGAAGAGTTTCATGCACGGTTCCTGGTGGAGGATGATGAGGCCTGACGGACTCGCTTGCGCCCTTTAACCGGGCTTTTAGCGGCCCGCGCTGGTATTGCAAGCGCCGAGATCGGGAATCCGCCGGCTAAACTCAAGAAAGCTCCGCGCCATCGCCGGACTGCAACAGGGAGCAGGGGACTTGTGCTGGTTCTTCTTCTCATTGGGCATCGGATTTTCCCAAAACCGTCTCCACTTTGGGGTCGATGCCTCTAGCCCGCCTTGCCGCCGAGCCAGGCGGCGAACTGGTCGATGGTCTGGTCGGCGATCGCCTGCATGGTGGCCGGCGAGATCCCCTTCCAGCTGTCGCCGCCCGCGCTGCCGCCGGAATTGACCGACGGAGCCTTCTGCTGGCCATTGATGCGGTGCAGCCGGTTGCCAGCGGGGTCATAGACGTCCCAGACATAGATGACGGTGGTGTCGGCGCCTTCGGACATCGTCGAGAAATAGCCCTTCAGCACATGTGTCACGGTCTGGTCGGCGCTGCCGGCGAGAGTGATGCCGCGCTGCCTGGCACGGGTCTGCAACTCCGCCGTCAGAGGTGTCGCAGCTTCCACCGAAGCGCCGACGATCGGCGCGATCTGCAAGCGGGTCTTCGACAGGATGGCAGCGCTTTGGGCTGATGTGACCGGTGCGGCGGCGGTTACGGGAGCGCCAGACGTGCTGGTGGCGGGCCCGGCCGGAACCGTTGCCGCCGTGTTGCCTGACGTTGCGGGCAGCGTCTGGGTCGACGTCGCCGGCGGGGTGATCGCCGACGGTTCGAGCACGTCCTTTGCGTTGGTGCAGGCGGCAAGAGCCAATGCCACAAGCAATGACACGGTCGTCACATGCGATCGTCTCATTTGCCTTCTAACTCCTTGGCGAAGAACGCCTCCCACTGTGGATTCACTTTACGATCAAGTCGAGATCATGGCGGGACAGCGGCCTGGGCTGGGATTCGGTGGTCAGGTAGGTGCGGCCAAGCGTCATCGCCGTCTCGGTGTCGGAGTCCATGATGATCATATGGGCGAACAGCGTCATGTTGGGCGCGATCGGTTCGGGATTGCCCTGGTAGAACATCGGCATGTCCATCCAGGACGGGGTGAAGCGGGCGCCGACCGAATAGCCGCAGGCGTTCAGCCGGTGCTTGGTCAGGCCGTGTGCCTCCATGGTGCGGGCATGCGCATCGAAGACGTCGCCGAAGCTGTTGCCCGGCATCATCGCCTTCTCGACAGCCAGGAGTGCTGCGCGGGCGGCGTCGAACAGTTCCTGATGGCGCTTCGACACCTTGCCGGTCAGCACCGTGCGCATCATCGGCGCATGGTAGTGGTTGAAGACGCCGGCCCATTCGAGCGTCAGCTGGTCGTTCTTGGTGAGCTTGCGGCGGCCGGCCTTGTAGCGGCACAGCAGCGCATCGACGCCGGAGCCGATGATGAACTCGTTGGCCGGATAGTCGCCGCCGCCGGCGAAGATCGCGCCCTGCATGGCGGCCAGGATCAGAGCTTCGTCGCCGCCTTGCTTGATAAGCGGCAGTGCCGCGTCGAGCGCATCGTCGGAGAGATTGGCGGCCTTCTCGGCCTTGGCTATCTCGGCCGGGCTCTTGAACAGGCGCAGCCGGCCGACAATGCCGGACGCATCGGCGATCTGGCCGAAGGTCTGCAACTGCTCGTCCAGGCGGCGGCCGTTGAAGGCGGTCAGGCCGTGGGTGTCATATTCGACACCGATGCGGGCGCCGAGCAGGTCGAGTTCGTTGAGCAGATTGCGCAGGTCGACCGCGGGATTGGCGCCGTTGCGGTCGGTCCACAAGACGATGTTGTCGATAATCGAGGTCTGACGTGCCTGGCGCAGGTCGGCCGAGCGGGTCAGAAGCACCATCGAACCGTCGGCCTTGACCACCAGGCACTGGAAGAAGCAGAAGCCGAACGTGTCGTAGCCGGTCAGCCAATACATGCTTTCCTGCGCGAACAGCAGGATGGCGTCGAGCTTCTTTTCGGCCATCTCGATGATCAGCCGGTCGCGCCGCGCGTCAAATTCAGATCGTTCAAAATGCAGCGCCATCATTCCCTCTCCAAGACAATTGCCGAAACCTGCCGGCCGTAATCGGGCTCCTTGCGATGCGTGGTGCGCCGATAGGAGTAGAACAGGCCTTCCTCGGCGTAAGTGCAGCGGTCTAGGCCCTCAGCCGTCACGCCTGCCTTGGCCAGCCGGTCAACCGTGTAGCGGTTGAGGTCGAACATCGCATGGCCGGCATTGGCGGACGGAGCGAAATAGAGGATGTTTTCGGCGTCGGCTTCGACAAAGCGGGCGACGAATTCCGGGCCGACCTCGTAGTTTCGCGGGCCGATGGAGGGGCCTAGCACGGCGACGATGTTTTGGCGCCGGGCGCCGAGGCTTTCCATCGCCAGGATGGTGTTTTCTAGCACGCCGGTGAACGCGCCTTTCCAGCCGGCATGCGCAGCGCCGATGATGCGCGCCTGCGCATCAGCGAACAGCACGGGACCGCAATCGGCGGTCGAGGCGCCGATGGCGATGCCCGGCCGGTCGGTAACGATAGCGTCCGCCTTGGGGCGCTCGCCGGCAAAGGGCTCCCTGGCAATGACGACATCGGGCGAATGGATTTGCCAGGCGGTCAACAGATGGCTTGCCGGCACGCCCATCCAGGCAGCGACGCGGCTGCGGTTCTCGGCAACCAGCGCCTGGTCGTCATTCGATCCGGTGCCGATGTTGAGGCCCTGATAGATGCCGCCGGAAACACCGCCGACGCGGGTGAAATAGCCGTGGCGGATGCCTTGTGCCTGCGCCTTGTCCAGCAGCGGCGACCGAACGGGATCCGGTTTGGTCTGATTCAGCATGCGGGCGTTGTTGTCCGTGTGGGCGGTTTCGTCAAGAAGAAGGTGCTTGGTCGAGAACAGGCTGCAAAGCGCGGACGGGAGATTGGGAGGGGCGGCGGTAAAAAGTCAATCCGCCTCGGCAAAGGGCCGAACCGCCACGCCGCCGCGAGGCAGCACCGCAAGCACCTTGAACAGCTCGCCCATGGCTTGCGGCCCTGCGAGGCGCTCGACGTCGCCGGCGATCCTTTCGCGCGCCGCCTGGCCGGCATCGGCGCCAAGGCGGCCGGCGCGCTCGAGGATACCCATGCCGAGCAGGAAGTCGCCCTGTGTCGTCAGATGGGCTTCGAGGCCATGTGCACGCACGATCGCGGCAAGGGCGGCGAAATCGACGTGGGAGGTGAGGTCGGCCTCACCGGGATTGGCCAGCACATCTTCGTGATCGTGGCTGCGCAAGGCCTGCAGCGTGTCCCCGACACCCGGCTGGAAATGGCCGTAGTCGAGAAACAGGCCGGCGCCGCCATGCCTGGATATGCGCTCGGCGATTGTTGCCATGAGCGCGGTGCGGGCAGGCGCCACTTCGGCGATCGCGCCTTGCGGCGCGTCAGCGGCATCGGCGGGCAGCAGCGTCGGGTCGACCGAGCCGGCGCCGGCGAAGAAGCAAAGGTCGTTGGTCTCGTCGAGGCCGACCATGCGCTCGCGCCAGCCGGCGCCGGCGCGGATGAACTGGCGGATGGGCACCGCGTCGAACAGTTCGTTGCCGACGATGAACAGCGATTGTTGCGGCAGGGTCTCGATGGTTTCATGCCAGCCAACCGCGAAGGGCGTGACGCCAAGCGTCTTTTTTTGCACCTCGGTCAAGCGCGGGCTGGTCTCGATCATGGCGAAGGTGGCGCCGTTGGCCAGGCCAGGGTCGAGCCGCGACAGCGTGCGCAGCATGTCCTTCATCAGCGTGCCGCGGCCGGGTCCGATCTCGGCGATGGTGGCCGACCGCGGCCGGCCGCCCGCCAGCCAGGCTTGATAAAGCCACACGGCGACCAGTTCGCCGAACATCTGGCTGATCTCCGGCGCGGTGATGAAGTCGCCGCCCGCACCAAAGGGCTCGCGCGTCGTGTAGTAGCCGTCCGCCGGGTCGAACAGGCAGAGCGCCATGTACTCGTTGACGGGAAGCGGCCCCAGGGCCTCGATCAGGTCGACGATGCGGGTCTTCAGCCGTGTCATGCCGGCTGCGGCTGTGTCACCGGCTTGGCGGTCGCCATCGCCCAGATGCCGGCCAACACCATCGGCGACGACAGGATCATGCCCATGGTCAACCAGTTGGTGCCGAGGAGATAGCCGAGCTGCTGGTCGGGTTCGCGGAAGAACTCGACGAAGATGCGCGACAGGCCATAGCCGCAGATGAAGGCGCCGCCGACGAAGCGCGGCGTCTTCAGCCTGAGGCGCGAATGGGTGAGAATGCGCAGCACAAGGAACAGCACCACACCCTCGAGCAGCGCCTCGTAAAGCTGGCTCGGATGACGGGCAAACGGCCCGCCATTGGGAAACTCGAACGCCCAGGGCACGTCGGTTGGTCGGCCCCACAGTTCGGAATTGATGAAGTTGGCGACGCGCACCAGGCCAAGGCCGACCGGCACGCCGGCCGCCACGACATCGAACAGCGACCAGGTGCGGATGCCGCGCTTGATGGAAAACAGCGTCATGGCGAGGATGACGCCGAGCAGGCCGCCATGGAACGACATCCCGCCCTGCCACACGGCGAAGATATCGAGCGGGTGCGCGATGTAGCGCGCCAGATCATAGAAGAGCACATAGCCGGTGCGGCCTCCGAGCACGACGCCGATGGCCGCCCAGACGATGAAATCGTCGAGATCCTCCGGCTTCATCGGCAGGACGCCGTTCGGCCACAGCCTGGCATTGGCGGCGAGCCGCTTGGCATACCACCAGGCGAACAGGATGCCGACGATATAGCCGACGCCATACCAGTGCACCGCCAGCGGCCCGATCTGGATGAGGATCGGGTTGATGTTGGGGAAGGGCAGGGAGGCCAGCGGCAGCAGGAAATATTCGTTCAACGGGGAACTCTCGGTTGCGAACGTGTTTGGGCGCGGACCATGCGGCAGGGTTTTGGCAGGGTCAAGGCAAGGTGGGCGCACTCGACTTGATGCCGCAGCAAGGTGCAACAAGCTTGCATTCGACGCGCGGCGCCACTACGTCAATTTTGTGCAAGCGCGAGGATTTGCCATGTCGACCGGACCGAACCGCATTCTCGATGAATTCGCCAAGCTGATGACCGACGCCGCCGGGGCCGCCCAGGGCGTGCGCCGTGAGGTGGAGACCGCCTTCAAGGGGCAGGCCGAGCGCATTCTCAACACGATGGACGTGGTGCAGCGCGAAGAGTTCGAAGCCGCGCGCGAGATGGCCGCCAAGGCGCGGGAAGAAAACACCCGCCTTGCCGCCCGCATCGAGGCGCTCGAGGCGAAGCTTGCCGAACTGGCCGGTGACGCCACACCAGCGACGGCCGCCAAGCCGCGCACAAAAAAATAATCGTTAAACTTTTCCACATAGCCCGATCCTGAAAAGCGCTTTGCCGTGAATCGCTTAACGGCATTGCATGAATCTTTGTGACAGCGGCTTTCCACATGCGAATGACGCAGTGCGAAAAATTGGGCTGTTCACGCGACTCCCGATCAATAGACTGAATTTGTTGCATGATTCGGAGCAGGGTCATGCGACCGGGCGGTGGGGTCCGGTCTGGGGTCTTTGCGTCGAGAAGTCGTCTTTGCGCGAAGAAAGTCCTGGCCGTCCGAGTTCTAGACAAGATTGTTCGTTGTGTGTGCCCTCCCGCGGAGCGTGTGGCGGCGCTCGTACAGAACGACAGGAAGCATTCCATGGAACTTCTCGAACTCGAATTCTCCCGCGAAATCCATCCGGTGGATGTTATCGAGCAGGTGGCCCACAACAACGACTGGTCTTTCGAGCGGGCCGGCGACGACGAGATTTCGATCTCGGTTGCCGGAAGCTGGACCGACTATCACGTCTCCTTTTCGTGGATGGAAGATTTCGAGGCGCTGCACCTGGCCTGCGCCTTCGATATCAAGGTGCCGGAGACCCGCACGCTGGAAGTGATGCGGCTCTTGTCGCTGATCAACGAGCAGATGCTGTTTGGCCATTTCGACCTCTGGGAGCAGGAGGGCGCGATCATGTTCCGCCAGTCGCTGCTGCTGGCCGGCGGGGTCGAGCCGTCGAGCCAGCAGGTCGAAGTGTTGCTGTCGTCGGCGCTGGAAGCCTGCGAATGCTATTTCCAGGCGTTCCAGTTCGTCGTCTGGTCGGGAACCTCGGCCAAGGATGCCCTGGCCGGCGTGCTGTTCGAGACCTACGGCAACGCCTGAGTCCCCGTTAAGGCAGACAAGACCAAGATGAGTTCGAACACCGAGCGCAAGCCCGAGATCAGTTTTGCCGATTTCGATCGTGTCGACATCCGCGCCGGCACGATCGTCGAGGCCGAGCCGTTTCCCGAAGCGCGCAAGCCCGCGTTCAAGCTGAAGATCGATTTCGGCGCCGGCATCGGTATCAAGAAATCGTCGGCGCAGATCACCAAATACTATACACCGGAGACGCTGATCGGCCGGCAGGTGTTCGCGGTGGTCAATTTCCCGCCGCGCCAGATCGGTCCATTCATGTCGGAAGTGCTCACTCTCGGCTTTCCCGACGAAGAGGGCGCCGTGGTGCTCGGCGCGATCGAGCGTAAGGTGCCGGATGGCGGGCGGTTGTTTTAGGGTCTCAACTGGGGATCGGAATCCCCGCGAACCGGGATGGATTGATAATCCTTTCGGCAGATGCTTCAGCATGAATTTCATGCCATGTCGTGACAGGAGTGTCGCGCGTGGACATCATCCGCTTTTCCTGTCCGCGTCGACCAATTTCCTTATTCTGTAAAATTTGAACTGTTTGCCTTCGGCGATTAATTCAAGATTGCCGTGTCGTGGCGGGCTGCGCTCCGGCGCGATTACCAGCAGATAGTCAAAGTCACGGGTCCAATGCGCTGCATACGCTGCCTCGACCGGTGGTAAAGCACCGGCGGCGTAGGCCTCCAGCTCAGACATCGGGATAGGCCCGCCTTGCGGTACGGTCAGGTTTGCCACTTCCGGCCGGGGCCTCACCGGCTGTTTTCCCGGATAGGTGAACAGCGTTGGCATCAGTGCATTGCGTGTGACTACGGCCAACGCGGCAGCATTGTACATTGGATAAAGGAGCAGATTCGTTGGCGGGTCGTCTGGAAGGCCATTCTGGCCGGTAAGGATTCGCGAACCCATTGGAATGGCGTCGAACGCGGTCATAAGGGCACGATATTCGCTGCGGCACGATAATTGGGCCCAGATCGCGATGCCACTGTTTGCAAGCCCGGCGCCAAACGCCAGCGCGACGAGAAGTGTTCCACGCGAGTCTTGCGGACGCTTGATCGTGACGAAGGCTGGCAGGATCAGAATAAGCGCCAGAAGGACGCGCCCGTCGACAAAGGCCGTGTCCGCAACGCGAAACGGCATGACAATGAACAGGCACAAGAGCCCAAAGCCTATCCAGCAGCCGACGCGAGAGACCGCCACCATCCTGTGCTTCACCGCAAGGTAACTGAGAATGACCAGCACCACGGTCACGGCTGAGGAAGTGTATCTGCTGAAGCCGTTGACTTGAACCAGCGCCAACAATTTCGCCGACAGGGCCCATTCGGTTCCTTCGCCACCCACTTTGCCGCCGTAGGCGAGCGCCAGGGCGCCAACTGCGACGACCGGAGCAGCCATTCCGGCAACCAGCAAGATCGTGCGTTTCCAATTCTCAATATGGTCTGGCCAGCGGGAGAGTTCGTACAGCCCCACCACAATGCCATACAGGCCGAGGGCAAATAGGTGAGAGATATACAGAACCACGACGAAGACGGCGTGGATCGCAAGGCGCAGCGGCAAAGGTCTTTCCGCAAGCCAAATCCAAACCGCGATGGACCAAAGAACGATCCCCAGTCCAAATTCAAAATTCACGAATCCGAAAGCGAAAGGCATGGCGTAGAGGAAGAGCGAAGCGACGAAGCCGCTGAGGATCACACGCCCCTGTGCGGCCGCTCCGACGGCCATTGCCCCGCTGACGACCAGCATTTGCGAGACTAGATAGAAAAGCTTTGATGCCAGCTCGATCCCGATCAAGCGCCCAGCGAACGGGACGACGAGATCCATGGCTAGATTAGGGTAGGGTGCCCACGCGGCTTCATAGTAGGGATGGGCTTCGGGCGTACCGGCGCGCATCAGGATCGACATTCTTGCGAGATGATTTGGATAGTCTGCCATAGCGGGTATGTCGACGAGCAGTACGGGCAAGAAAGCCACCACCAGCAGAACTATCAGCAAGGTACCTTCGGGCCTGATGAAATGGCTCGTGTAACTGTTGATTTTGTTACTGGCTGTTGCTTCGAGCATGCCACAATGTAGGTAGAAATGGTAAATTTTGAGTCGCCGACAATTGCCAAGGATTCTCCATGTCGTTGGGAGGGCGAGATGACGGCGCGGCTCAAGTATGGATGACTACGCAGCCCTGAACTGCGTTGTCAATCTGACTTGGTCATGGCTTCGAAGTCGCACAATACGTCATGCCGAACATCCCTTTGAAACAAGGTGCCGTGGCAGACTAACGGTTGATTGTGCGTCGCCGCGCTTTGTCATCCGTGGCGGTGTGTCAGCTTCGCCCTTGGATAACGAAAAGCACGATCAGGCCGCCAGCTTTCGCGGTGTGCCCAGTGCTTCCTCGACCGTATCGAGGAACATTTCCGCACAGGCCTTCCAGCTGTAGCGCATGGCGCGTTCGCGGGCTTCGGCACGGTCGACGTTGAGCGCGGCGAGTGAGGCCTCGCGCAAATCGTTGGAGACCGCGCCGCCAAAACCATCGCCGACAATGTCGATCGGCCCGGTCACCGGATAGGCGGCAACCGGCGTGCCGCTGGCCAGTGCCTCGATGATGACGTTGCCGAACGTGTCGGTGCGGCTCGGGAAGACGAAGACGTCGGCCGAGGCATAGATCTCGGCCAGTTCGTCGTTGGGGCGATGGCCGAGGAAATGCGCTTGCGGATATTTCGCCTTCAGTCTGGCAAGCTCGGGGCCTTCGCCGACGATCACCTTGCTGCCGGGCAGGTCGAGGTCGAGGAAAGCACCCAGGTTCTTTTCGATGGCGACGCGCCCGACGCAGAGGAAGATCGGGCCGGGGAAGCCGAGGTCCTTCTTCCTGTCCGGGCGGAAATGGTCGGTGTCGACGCCGCGCGTCCATGGCCGCAGCTTGGTGAAGCCGCGCGCGGAAAGGTCGTCGGCGAGCGACTGGGTGGCGACCAGCGTGCCCTGGCCGGAATTATGGAAATCGCGCAGCCAGCGATAGGCCCAGCTTTCCGGCACCGGCAGGCGGGCGCTGAGATATTCGGGAAAGCGCGTGTGATAGCTGGTGGTGAATGGACGGCCGGCATTGCGGCAATAGCGCCGCGCCATGATGCCCAGCGGTCCTTCGGTGACGATGTGGATGTGGTCGGCCTTGCCGGCGTCGATCAGGCGCGCGACATGGCCGGGCGTGGTCAGCGCCAGCCTGATGTCGGGATAGGTCGGCAAGGGCAGGGTGCGAAAGATATTGGGCGTCAGGAAATCCACCGCGACGTCGAAGGACTTCAGCGTCTCGGTGAGCCGCTCCAGCGTGTGGACGACGCCGTTGACCTGCGGGCGCCAGGCATCGGTGACCATCAGTATGCGCATGGCGGCCCTTTGCTTGAAAGGTCGACGGTTGCCTTGAGACGATGCCGGAACGGCGACCAGCCTGCTGCTCTCGCTTCGCTCCAGCGCACCCGGACAGGTACGGGGTCGAAGTGAGGCGGCAAGGCCGAATCAATTGAGGTCGCGCGCTTCATGCGCGCTCTTGATCATGGTTTCATGACGGGCGGATGAAGCCGTTTCCACTTTTCGGAATCGTGCCCGGTTATGCCGGAACCTTGATGATGGCGCGCAGTCCGCCGAGCGGGCTGTCTTCAAGAGTGATGTCTCCGCCATGGGAGCGGGCGATGTCGCGGGCGATCGACAGGCCGAGCCCGGTGCCGCTGGCATCGAGGTTGCGGGCCTCGTCGAGCCGCACGAAAGGCTTGAACACGTCTTCGCGTCGATCGGCGGGAATGCCCGGACCATCGTCATCGATGGTGACCAGCAGCGAGCCGCGGCCATGGGTGGCGTTGACCTCCACCGTCTTGGCATAGCGGAAGGCGTTGCCGATGACGTTGGACATCAGCCGGGCAAAGGCATTGGGCCGCACATGCACATCGTGATCGCCGGCAAGCGTCGTCGACAGCTTACGCTTGCGCAGCCTGGCTTCCTCGTCGAGCTTTTCGAAATAGGCCTCGAGATCGAACCGTCCGGCGTCTTCCGAAGCTTCGCCGCGGGCAAAGGACAGATAGCCTTCGAGCATCGACTGCATGTCGTCGATGTCCTGGTCGAGCGCTGCCTTGGTCTCGGCCTTGCCGCCGGAAAGCGCCAGCTGCAGCTTGAAGCGAGTGAGGATGGTTCTGAGGTCATGGCTGACGCCGGTCAGCATGGCGGTGCGCTGTTCGATCTGGCGTTCGATGCGCTCGCGCATCTGCATGAAGGCAAAGCCGGCGCGGCGAACCTCCTCGGCGCCGCGCGGCCGGAAATCGCGCGGCATCGGCCGGCCCTTGCCAAAGCTTTCGGCGGCTTCGGCAAGCATCAGGATCGGCCGGATCTGGTTGCGCAGGAAGGGAATGGCGATCATCAACAGAACCAGCGAGGTGCCGACCATCCAGATCAGGAAGATGTGGGTGTTCGAGGCATAGGCCTGGCTGCGGCGCACGAAGACGCGCAGCACCTTGCCCTCGAGCTGCACGCGCACCTCGACGATGTTGGAGTTGCCGACCGTGTCGATCCAGAACGGGCGGTTGATCTGGCGGGTGATCTCGGACGAGAGAACATCATCCAAAATCGAGAAAAACGGCTTTGGACCGGGCGCGGGGAGTGGGTCGGGCGGTAAGAGGTCGACCTTCAGCTGCATGCGGTCCTGGGCGATGCGGATGATGTTGGTGTAGTCGGCATCGCGCGGATAGGTCTCGATCAGGTCGATGATGGCGGCGATGTCGCGCACGGTGGCCTGCGACAGGCGCTGCGTCACGGTTGCCCAGTGACGTTCCATGAAGACGAAGGCGACGACCGATTGCAGCAGGATCATCGGCGCGATGACGATGATCAGCGAGCGGGCATAGAGCCGCTTGGGCATATAGAGCGAGACGAGGCGCCAGAAGCGGTTCCAGGCGCGCGGCACCGCCTTCAGCGTCCGCGCGGCGCGTGCGCTCAAGCCGCCATTGCCCGGCTGTTCCAGTTCCGTGGTTGCCATTCGCTCTTTTCGCTTGCCCGCAGCCGTTCAGCCGGCCGCAGGCGGCATTCTATTCCACGCTGAGCCGATACCCAATACCGCGTACGGTCTGCAGCCAGACCGGATTGGACGGATCGCGCTCGATCTTGCGGCGCAGCCGGTTGATCTGGACGTCGATGGTGCGCTCGCCGACTTCCGAATCGTCGCCGACAAGCTCGTGGCGGGGTATCGTCTCGCCCGCCCGCGCGGCGAAGATCGCCAGGATCTCCTGCTCGCGATCGGTCAGCTTCAACGCCTCGCCGCCACGCTTCAATTCGCGCCGGGCGATCTGGAACGTGTAGGGGCCGAAGACCAACTGCTCGACCTTGGGCGTGGTCGCCGGGCCACCGCGGCGCAGGATGTTGTTGATGCGCAGGATCAGCTCGCGCGGATCGAACGGCTTTGGCAGATAGTCGTCGGCGCCAGCCTCCAGCCCTGAGATGCGGCTGTCGGTCTCCGACAGCGCTGTGAGCATCAGGATCGGTACGTTCTTTTCGGCCCGCAGCGACTTGGTCAGGTCGACGCCCGTCTCGCCGGGCATCATGACGTCCAGCACCAGAAGGTCGAAGTCGAGGCCGGCAAGCTTGCGCCTGGCTTCGCCGGCATTGCCGGCAACGGTGACGCGAAAGCCATTTTCGGTCAGATACTGCTTGAGAAGATTGCGGATGCGGGTGTCGTCGTCGACGACAAGCAGATGCGGCGCGTCGTCGTCCGGCGCGGCCGCGTGATCGACCCGTTCAGTGCTCTCCATGGCTTTTCCCTGACATTTTTGCGGACCCAACGTCGATCTGCGCCCTCAGTTCCGGATTGACCATCGCTTCGAGGAACCGTTCCACCAAGGTCCGTTCGGTTACTCCGGAATCCCCCAATGCAGCATGGATGCGGCGCGACTGTGGCCGCGCCAGCGCCAGCGCCAGCGCACGGCCTTTGGCTGTCGGATAAAGTTCGCGCTGGCGGCGGTCGCGCGGACCTTGCAACTGCACGATATGGTCGGTGTCGATCAGTTGCTTGAGCACACGGGCCAGGCTCTGCTTGGTGATCTTCAGCACGTCGAGCAGTTCGGCGACCGTCAGGCCCGGCCTGCGGTTGACGAAATGCAGCACCCGGTGGTGGGCCCGGCCGAAGCCGTAATCGGCCAGGATCTGGTCCGGATCGGAGGTGAAGTCGCGATAGGCAAAGAAGAGCAGCTCGATGATGGCGAAGTCGATGCCGTCCTCGACCGACATTGCGGTCCTGATCGGTTTTCCGGCGGCTGGGCTTCGATCCGTCATTATTTCTCCGTGGGAAAGAGAGATTATGTCAGTACTATTGACGTAATTTCCCTGCAATGGTAATTTTTGACAAGCTTTTGGGCGGATTGCGAACGAAAAGGCAAGGGAAGCCGGTTTTTCCGGAATTTCCTAAGTTTGCCAGAGCGCAATTATCCGCCTACGCTCCACCATAAAAGCCGCTTTGGGCGGCCGACACGAAACACACAACGATACAACTATCCGGGCTGCCGCCCGTGGGAGGTTACCATGGCATCCGTTCCCTTCGATCAACTCGATGGCTTCATCTGGATGAACGGCGAATTCGTCCAATGGGGTGACGCCAAGATCCATGTGCTGACGCACGGGCTGCATTACGCCAGCGCTGTTTTCGAGGGAGAGCGCGCCTATGGCGGCGAGATATTCAAGCTCAACGAACACACCGAGCGCCTGCATGAATCGGCACGCCTGCTCGGTTTCAAGATCCCCTATTCGGTGGCCGAACTCAACGACGCCTCTTCCACGCTTCTCAAGAAGCAGGGTTTCCAGGACGCCTATGTCCGGCCGATCGCCTGGCGCGGCAGTGAGCAGATGGGCGTCTCGGCGCAGAACAACCGCATCAACTGCGCCATCGCCATCTGGCAATGGCCGAGCTATTTCGATCCTGCGCAGAAGCTGAAAGGCATCCGTCTCGATGTGGCGGAATGGCGCCGGCCCGACCCGCGCACCGCGCCTTCCAAGTCGAAGGCCGCCGGGCTCTACATGATCTGCACCATGTCCAAGCACGCCGCCGAGGCCAAGGGCTATGCCGACGCCATGATGCTCGACTGGCGTGGCCAGGTCGCCGAAGCGACCGGAGCCAACATCTTCTTCGTCAAGGACGGCAAGATCCACACACCCAAGCCCGACTGCTTCCTCGACGGCATCACCCGCCGCACGGTCATCGGGTTGGCCAAGGATCGCGGCCTGGAGGTAATTGAACGCGCCATCCTGCCGGAAGAGCTGGAAAGCTTCGAGCAGTGCTTCCTGACCGGGACGGCAGCGGAAGTGACGCCGGTTTCGGAGATCGGGCCTTACCGATTCGAGGTCGGCGAAATAGCCAAGAATCTTATGAATGACTATTCTGCGGCCGTTCAGCCCAAGCACGCGATCGCCGCAGAATAACGAAAGCCACAGCTTTTTTAGGAAGTAGGGGCGGTTTTCGGGCCGCCCCTTTTATTTCAGCGTTTCTGCATTTGACTTTCGTCCAATTCGGCGTCTCATGATGGTGTCGGCCCGGGAGGCTGACAGCTATGGAGGGACTAATCATATGGACATGAACACGCTTCTTCCGATCATCATACAGGTGATTACTGGCATCATCGGTGGTCAGGCGGTCGGTGCGGCGCTCAAGACGGCGGCGATGGGTCAGCTTCCCAAAATCCTGGGCGGAGCCATTGGCGGCGTCGGTGGTGCGGCGATCCTCGGCAGCCTGCTGGGTGGCGGTGCGGTCGATCCGGCGGCTGCGGCAGCAGCAACGAGCGGTCTCGGCAGCGCGCTGAACCTGCAGAACATCGTCGGCGGCGCTGGCGGCGGCGCGATCCTGACCGCCATTCTCGGTGCGGTCATGGGCGCCATGAAGAAGTAAGCAGGCCGTTTCGGTCTTTTCAAATGGGCGGCTTCGGCCGCCCATTTCCGTTTTGGGGCTACTGACTGTTCGTCTTTCGAGGGTGGACGCCCTTTGTCGGCACCTCTACATCACCCGTGAACATCGAAAGGACGATCATGGGTCAGCTCAATGCCGGCATCGTGCCGGTCACACCGTTCCAGCAGAATTGCACCATCCTGTTCGACATGGATGACAAGCATGGCGTCGTCGTCGATCCGGGCGGCGATATCGATAAGGTACTGGCGGTGCTGAAGGACAATGCGATCTCAGCCGGAGCTATCTGGATAACGCATGGCCACATCGACCATGCCGGCGGTGCAATGGAGTTGAAGGAGGCGCTCGGCGTCGAGATCATCGGTCCGCATGAGGCCGACAAGTCGCTGCTCGACAATCTGGAAAACCAGGGCAAGCGCTACGGCATCGCCGGAGCGCGCAACTGCGTGCCCGACCGGTTCCTGGCCGAAGGCGAGACCGTGTCGTTCGGCGGCCATGTGTTCGAGGTGCTGCACTGCCCCGGCCATGCGCCCGGTCACGTCGTCTACTACAACCGCGCAGCCAAGTTCGTCCATGTCGGCGACGTGCTGTTCCGCGGCTCGGTCGGCCGCACCGACCTGCCGGGCGGCGACCACGCGGCGCTGATCGCTTCGATCAAGGACAAGCTCCTGCCGCTCGGCGACGACATCGGCTTCATCTGTGGCCACGGTCCCGGCGGACGTTTTGGCGAGGAGAGGCGGACCAATCCTTTTTTGACTTGAACCAGGCTCGGAACCGTAGCTGTTTGTCATCAGCCTCAAGCAGACCGTTGACATTGTAGAGACCACAACAAAAAAGCGCTGGCCTTGCGGTCAGCGCTTTTCTGTTTTGGGGCAGGGAAGCCCTTGGTTAGTTGGCAGTGCAGAAATGCTGTTCGCCGTCATTGCCGGTGAACGTGCCGGTACGGGAATTGAAGCTGCGGTAGCGGTCTGAGCAATATTCGTACCAGTCACGCGTCCACGGTTCGGCATAACGATTGGCGTAGACCACCCGCGGCTCCGCATAATAGCGGCGGACCGGGGCCGGGCGCACCACGACGTCACGATCGTAGTAACCGTCATCGTAGTAGCGGTCAGCGTCGGGCGGCGGGCGGTCATTGGCCAATGCGCCACCGATCAGCGCCCCGGCCGCGAGGCCGAGCACGCCGGCGGCAATGGCATCGCCATTGCCATGATGGCCATGATGACGGCGCCAGTCGCGCGCATTCGCGGCGGGCAAGGCCGTGAGCGTGGTGGCGGCCACGGCAGCGGCCAGGACGGCGGTTTTGAAAATTCGGTTCATGTCGGTCTCCTTCGTTCCGGCCCGTGCAGTTTCGGGGATGCGGTCCGGCTTTACCGAAGACTAATATGCGACCGTGGCTGAACGGGGGCTGAACGGATTTTAACGTGTTTATTCAAAACGGACGTCAAAAATCACAGGCTCTCAAGGGAGCGATCTGCCCGGGAGCGCCGGTTCGAAGCCGGCTCAGCCGACCGACAGGTTGACGGCCTTGGGACCCTTGCCGCGCTTATCCGGCTCGGTATCGAACGACACTTTCTGCCCATCCTCGAGGCCGGGAAGACCGGACGCCTGCACAGCTGAAATATGGACGAAAACATCCTTCGCGCCATCATCGGGCGTGATGAAGCCGAAGCCCTTGGCATGATTGAAGAATTTGACGGTGCCGGTCTGCGGCATGGGAAGCTCCTTTGTCCCATAAACTCCAGTCTCGGGCCGGCAAATGCCCGAGTGGAAATTTGTCCTTTATTTTAGCGTCATCGGCAAGAGAAAGTTTTGCGGGCGTCTAAAGCACGTTGCGGCATGCTTCGGGTCTTTGTTTTTATGCAAGTCGTTGCCCAGAACCCGGCCGCTTGGGCGACATCACTGGCCCGCGCCTTCGATAAGGAAAAGGCGCGACGAAGATCGCCGCGCCTTTCAAAATTCAGATCCCTCTCCAGGCCAGGTGCAGGCATGGAGCCTCCGTCGCACGTCTGAGTGACATGCGGCGCGCCGATGGCTCAGGCTGCGCGGAGGTTGACGGCCTTGGGGCCCTTGCCCATGCGGTCCGGCTCGACGTCGAAGGTGACCTTCTGGCCGTCAACGAGCGTGCGCAAGCCGGAAGCTTCGATCGCGGAGATATGGACGAACACATCCTTGGCGCCACCATCGGGCGTGATGAAACCGAAGCCTTTGGTCGCGTTGAAGAATTTAACGGTGCCGGTCTGGGCCATTGGGGAAACTCCTTCACCCGTTCAGTCTTTGGTGGTCCCGCCCGCCGCCTGGCGCAAAGGGCAGTTCCCGGTGGTTGCTTCGGCAGTCATGCATTGGCGCATGGTCAAACCCCCCGCCGAAAACGGGGCCGTCAGAGATTCACAGTATCGGGGAAAGGTCGTCCAAAACGTTCCGCTCTCCGGGTCGCAAATGCCCGAACACGGAATTTATCGCACGGAAACGTGATGGTTGCAAGATACCGCCGCGGGCCGCCGTACTGGCGCATCCCGACGCATCAATCGACTGACCTGAGCATCGATGGGCTCGGCATAGGCTTGCTTGCCGGCCGGGTCATCGGCCAGAACCGGGCCACGAATGGGCCAGATGTCGAGGTGGCCGAGGAGGTCGACGCCGCCTACAGCCCCAGCGCGTTTCCGACTGAAAGGGCTGCAAACGGGGGTTGCATTTGGCAAGGGAATGGCGAGGATCGGCAACCGGGGACGCGATCGTGGGAGATCATCATGAAATATCTGGCGGCAATCTTTTCGCGGCAGGGTTTTGTCATCCTGTTGCTGTCGGCACTTCTTGCCGCCTGCACCGTCGTCGTCGATGACGGACCAGGGCCGCGTCCGCGTCCGCCCCGGCCGGAACCGCAATATTGCAGCAAGCAGTACGAGCCGGTCTGTGCCCGGCGCGGCGGCGATCGCCAGACCTTCGCCAATGCCTGTCTTGCCGACCGGGCCGGCTACCGCATCGTGCGCGACGGTCCGTGCCGCGACGGTGGTGGCGGTGGCGGTGGCGGTGGCGATGGTGAAGAGCAGACGTTCTGCACCCGCGAATATGCGCCGGTGTGCGCGCGCCGGCATGGCGAGATGCGCACCTTCCCCAATTCCTGCGAAGCCCGTGCCGCGGACTATCGCGTCGTTGGCGATGGGCCGTGTTGAGAACGCTGCGCCTCGTTGAGGACGACAAGCATCAAGCCGTCGGCTTCACCTGGCGACAGTCGGCGATGAACTCGGACGCGGGCATGGGTCTGGCAAACAGCCGGCCCTGGCCGTAGTCGACGTCGCGCGCCGCGAGGTAGTCGGCCTGCGCCTGCGTTTCCACGCCTTCGGCAACGATCTTCAGCTTTAGTGTCTTGGCCATGTCGATGATATATGGGGCGACGGAACTGGTGGCGGAATTCGTGCTGATCGTATCGATGAACGATTTGTCGATTATGAGCGCATCGAGCGGCAGCCCCTCGAGATAGGACAGGCTGGAGTAGCCGGTGCCGAAGTCGTCGATTGCCACTGCGTGGCCAAGTTCGCGGGCACGAACGAGCGTTGAGCGGGCCGAGTTGATATCGATGAACGCGCGCTCCGTGGCCTCGAGCCAGATTTGCTGGGGCCGGATCCCGGTGTGCTGATTTGATCTTTCCGCACCGACGAAAGGATGAGACAGCAAGCGAAGCCTTGAACCTAGGGCGCCGATGGCCTAGATCGCCACAGGCGGATAAAACACGGCAGGTTTCCCATCAACAGAGATCAAAGACGAGCGGCGGGTGCGGGAGCCAGGTCTGGCGCAGGCGGACAGCCGCCGCTGGGCCTCGACCAGTATGTGCAGCAGGCGTTGCAACTGCATCAGGCCGGGCGCCGGCAAGAGGCTGAGACGATCTACCGGCAGGTGCTGGCGCGTCAGCCCAAGCACGCGGCCGCGGCGCATTTCCTGGGACTGCTGCTTCACCAGACCGGGCGCAGCGAAGAAGGGCTGGATCTCATCGAACGGTCGGTGAGCCTGCAGCCGACGAATCCCGATTTCCTCAACAATTTCGGTACGGTGATGCGCGACCTCGGCCGCCCTGCTGCGGCCATCGATTTCTTCCGCGGCGCAGTGGATCTGCGGCCGGATCAACTCGCGGCGCGCGACAATCTCGGCTCATCGCTGAAACAGGTCGGCCAGTTCGAAGAGGCCGAAGAGATTTATCGCGGCACGGTTGCACGCAATCCATTTCATGTGCGCGCCCGCATCGGGCTTGCCGAAACCCTGCAGGAAGCCGGGCGGCTGGATGAGGCGCTGGCTGCCTTCCGCGAAGCGCTGGCGATACGGCCCAAGGATGCCGACCTGCTGCACGGGCTCGGCGTCGGGTTGATGGAAAAGGGCAAGCTCGACGAGGCGGCCGACCTGTTCCGGCAGGCGTTGGCGATCAACCCCGCCATGGCCACAGCCTGGCTGATGCTGACGCAGGTCAAGCGCCAGAAGGAGCGCGACAGCGAACTTGGGGGCATGGAAGCCCAGCATGCCAAGGCGCCGCAGGACAGCCTGGCGCGCATGCAGCTGTCCTTCGGACTCGGCAAGGCGAATGACGATCTCAAGGATTATGGCCGGGCCTTCGACTATTTCGCCGAGGGCAATGCGATCCGCCGCAAAGGCATCGACTACGACCAGGCCAGGACGCGGGCCGAGTTCGAGGCGATGAAGGCCACCTTCGATGCCGGCTTCTTCGAGAAGCACAGGCCCAGCTCAATCAGCGACGACACGCCGATCTTCATTGTCGGCATGCCGCGTTCGGGCACGACGCTGGTCGAGCAGATCATTGCCAGCCATCCGCAGGTCTATGGCGCAGGCGAGCTCAGCATTTTGAAGAAGGCGGTCGGCAGGCAGTTCCCGGCGACTATGCCGGGTGGCTTCCCATGGGGCGTATCGGATACGGGCGATTCGGATTTTGCCGAGGCAGGCCAAGCCTATCTCGACATGCTCCATGCCCGCTATCCGAACATGCGCCACGTCACCGACAAAATGCCGGGCAACTTCCTGCTTGTCGGCTTCATCCACATGATGATGCCGAAGGCCAGGATCATCCACTGCGCGCGCGATGCGGCGGCCACCTGCCTGTCGATCTACAAGGTGCATTTCCGCGGTGACAGCCATCGCTATGGCTACGATCTCGGCGAGCTCGCCGACTTCCACAATCTCTACACCGACATCATGAAGCATTGGCACGCGGTGCTGCCAGGCGTCGTGCACGATGTACGCTACGAGGATTTTGTCGCCGACCAGGAAGGCCAGACGCGGGCATTGATCGCCCATCTCGGCCTGCCCTGGGACGACGCGGCACTATCGTTCCACGAGACCGACCGACCGGTGCGCACGGCTTCAGCCGCACAGGTGCGCCAGCCGATGTATCAGGGGTCGGTCGATCTATGGAAGCGCTATGGTGACCGGCTGAAGCCGCTTCTGGACAGGCTGGATTAGCGCAACGCTCCTGCTTCGTCCTAGGATGACGAAGCTGAGGGGCTTCTGCCAATCTGCTACCGGCTGCTCAAAGCTCTATGAATGGCTTGAAGCCACCGAAGATCATGCGCTTCCCGTCGAACGGCATGTCCGCCCAATCGGCCTTCAGGCGCGGATCTGCCATCACTTTGGCCATGACGGCATCGCGGCTCTCCCGCGACTCATAGACGGCCCAGGCGAAGACGACGATCTCGTCGTCCTTGGCCTGCACGGCGCGCGGGAACGAAGTGACCTCGCCATAGGGCACGTCGTCGCCGATGCATTCGACATAGCCGAGCGCGCCGTGTTCCATCCATATAGGGCCTGCGAGGTTGGCCAGCCTCTTGTAGTCATCGAGATTTGCCTTGGGCACGGCAAGCACGAAGCCATCGACATAGGACATTGTGGGTCTCCTCCTGGAAGTTCACAATCCCTCACCGACGCCAGCCGGTGAGGGACTTCGCCATTGGCGATAGATCAGGCTTTCTTGACCGGCGCGTTCATCGCCCATTCGACGCCGAACGGGTCGCGCATATTGCCCCACTGGTCACCCCAGAACATGATCTGGAGCGGCACGGCGACTTCGCAGCCGGCATCGACGGCGCGCTTCCACCAGGCTTCGATGTCGTCGCTGCCGAGGTGAAGCTGCATGGTGTAACCCTGCGGCTTGACGGCAGGCATGCCGTTTTCGGGATAGAAGTCGGAGAGCATCAGCGTCGAGCCGTTGATGTGGAGGTGGATGTGCATGGTGCGGCCTTTTTCGTCCGCCGGATAGGCAAAGACCTGCTCGGCACCAAAGGCCTTCTTGTAGAATTCGGCAGCCTTGAAGGCGCCATCCAGCTGCAGATAGGGGGTCAATCCGCCGAGCACTTTGGCCGCGGGCTGAACGGGGGTCTGATCGGTCATTTGTTGTTCCTCTTTGCGTTTGGCCTTGCGAGCCAAAGGACGGATGAGGTGCCGGCGTTCCTACATGGCCGGCAGATTTTTTTGGCCGACCGGCCCTGGACAGTCCACGCAGCCGCAGTTGGACGAGAGGCGTGAAACGAACTTGCGTCGACCGCGCCCAATCAGAGCGCAATTCTCTCGGCTCGCAGGCTAGAACAGATGGATCAGGCGAACGCCTCTTCAAATCCTGGGACGACAATGATCCTCTACTATCAGACCCACTCACCCTTCGCGCGCAAGGCGCTCGTCTTCGCCCACGAGGTTGGCATTGCCGATCGGCTGGAGGTCATTCATCACGAGACCAGTCCGACTTTGCGCAATGCCCGCGTCTACACCGAAAACCCGCTCGGCAAAGTGCCGGTGCTGTTGCGGCCCGACGCGTCGCCGATCTTCGATTCCGATGTCATCTGCGCCTATCTCGACATGCTGCATGACGGTCGCAAGCTGCTGCCGCACGACGGCGAGGCGCGCTGGCAGGCATTGCGGTTGCAGGCGGTCGCCCAGGGCCTGGCGCAGACGGGTATAGCCTTGCGCTGGGAGACGGAAAGGAGACCCGAAAAGTTGCGCTATGGTGCTCTCGCCGACGGATACCGGGAAAAGATCGAGGCGAGCTACGACTGGATCGAGAGCACGCTGGACGACGAGGCGCCGCTCCATATCGGCCACATCGCCTTGGCCACCACGCTGTCCTGGATGGCGTTCCGTCACCTTCCGCCTTTTCGCTCACGGGCACTGCTGACGCGCTGGTTCGAGGCTTTCGAAAAACGCGTATCGATGCAGGCGACGCCGCTTTCGGGCGATACGCATGACTGACTGGCGCCCCGCGAGGTCAGGGGCGGCGGCCGTTTTGCGCATCGAAGACGTCCGGAAAACCGATATCCTTGCGCAGCGAGGCAGGCAGTGAACGCAGGACGCGTTCGCTGCGGTGACGAGCGCGCGCTGCCGCATACCGGGTTGCGATGCGACCGATGGACGAAAGAACCGACATGATAATTCTCCCTGGGTTGGGCCGGCATCATCGTGTCGGCATCCCAAGGACGCGACGGGCTGAGGCTATCCGACAGACCGTCGAGATTTTTTTATCGCTAGCTCCGTAGCCTGCTTGAAGCGGGTTGTTGCTAACGCGATTACTTCAGGCCGCGGTTGTAGACGTTCGATTGTTTCAAGATCGGCCTTCTTCGCCTCTCCCTCTACGGCGAGGTCGTAGCTCGCCTGCATATTCATCCAGAACTGCGGCGTGGTTCCGAAGAACTTCGCAAGGCGCAAAGCGGTGTCGGGCGTTACCGGTGTCGTCTCGCTGGCCAGGCGCTCGATGCGTGTGCGGGGCACATGCAGCTTTTTGGCCAGCGTGTAAGGCTTCAGATTGAGCGGCACGAGATATTCCTCACGGAGAATTTCTCCGGGATGGATAGGTGGGTTGATGTTCAGCATTTTGAACCCTCTTCAATGATAGTCGGTGATTTCAACATCCTCCGCTTGCCCTTCCACCCACCGAAAGCAGACGCGGAATTGATCGTTGATGCGGATCGAATGCTGGCCCGCACGGTTACCTTTCAGCGGCTCAAGCCTGTTGCCGGGAGGCGTCTTCAGATTCGACAGTTCGGCGGCGTTGTCGATCATGAACAGCTTCCGCTGGGCTGAGCGGACAAAGGTCCGATGGGAAGCCCTTCGGAGACTTGCCGTTCGAAACGGCTTCGCTGGTCTTGTCTTTGGAGGAGCTTATCATCTTGCCGACCCGAGTGGCGTACCATGGCATGATACGCTTCGGAAGTCAAGAAGACGTCTCGTAACATGATACGAAACTCCGGCCTGCGCTCGACAGGCCGGAACTTCATCGGCAGTTTTGTTCACCGATTAGCCAGCGCCCTCCGCCACCGAGCGGAAGAAATCCTCTGGGTCTTCGACTTCGGTCAGCCGCCGTTTCTCGATCAGCCAGAAGCGGTTGCCGATGGCGCGGATGAAGGAGCGGTCGTGCGAGGCGAGCACACAGCTTGCCTGATGTGCCAGCAGTTCCGCTTCCAGGGCTTCCTGGCCGTCGATGTCGAGATGGTTGGTCGGCTCGTCCAGCAGATAGAAGTTGGGATTGGCGAGCCTCAGCGCCAGCATCATCAGCCGCGCCTTCTGGCCGCCGGACAGCGCACCGATCTTTTTCTCCTGCATCTCGATGACCACGCCGGCGCCTGCCAGCAGCGAGCGGGCACGCTGCTCGCCGACATCGTAGCGGCGCGAGACCAGCATCAGCGGCGTGTCGTCGCCGCTGATGCCCGACAGCGCCTGGTCGCTGTAGCCTAGCACCGTCGACGGCGTCACCTTCACATTCGGCACCGTGTCCGGTTCGACAATGGCATTGCGGATCAGGGTGACGAAGCGCGACTTGCCGACGCCGTTGCGGCCGAGCAGCACGATGCGGTCGCCCTGGCAGATATGGCGCTTGCCGGTCCGAAACAGCGGGGTGCCGTCGGGTGTTTCCACAGCCGCGTCGTCGAGCGTGATCAGCACCTTGGCGTGGGTGCCGCGATTGGCCAGTTTTATGGCACCCGCCGACTTTTCGCGGTGCGCCGGTGCGGCCGCTTCTTCCAGTTTTTCGGCCCGCAGGTTGAGCTGCTTGGTCTTCACCGTCAAAAGGTCGCTGCCCGAATTGATGCCGATGTTGTTGAGCTTGGCCGCCTGCCGGCGCAATTGCTGCGCCACCTTCATGTCGCGCTGGAACTTGCGCTCGGTCGAAGCATCGACCTCGTCGAGCGCCTGCCTGGCGCGGGAGTAGGGCAGGGCAAACACCGGCGACTGTTCCGGGCGCAGGAATAGGGTCCGGTTGGTGGTGGCGTCGAGGAAGGCGCGGTCGTGGCTGGCGATGACGACGGGCACCTCGCGCGGCAGCGAGTTCAGCCAGGTTTCGAGCTGGCTGATGCGGACAAGGTCGAGATGGTTGGTCGGCTCGTCGAGCAACAGCACGTCCGGATCGGTGACCCAGACGCGTGCGATTAGCGCAAGCCTCTGCCAGCCGCCACTCAGCGCCTGCATTGGCCGCTCGCGCATCGGCTCGGGCACGTCGAGTGAATCCAGAACCACGTCGACACGCCACATCTCGCTTTCGGCCCGCTCGGACGGCAAGGCATCCGCCACCACCTGCCGGAACATACGGGTGAGAAGGGCCGGGGCAACCGACTGTTCGACATGACCGACGCGCAGGCCGCGCGTGCGGGTGATGTCACCGGAGGTCGGCTCAATCTCGCCGGTCAGACATTTCAGCAAAGTCGACTTGCCGCGGCCATTGGCGGCGACAATGCCGAGCCGGTCGCCGGTGCCGATGGTGAGGTCGAGATTGGCAAACAGCGGCGCACTCATGGTGACGCCGAGGGATTTGAGGCTGATCAGGGCCATTTTGATTTCTCTGGTCTTGCCGGAGACTACTCCGGTCCACTTTGACGGTGCGCTTTCCGGCCATCAGGCTCGGCATTACGCACCACGAAGGGCAGACCAAAAAATCGAAGCGGGAAAAACCCGGACCGTCCCTGGTCAGCCCTGCAAGCTAGCTCGCAGGGCAGAAATCGGGCCACGCTGACGATGGTGACGAGAAAAATCAAACACGTGAGCCCTCCTTTCAAGACGTTCGAGTGTGTCGGAGCGATTACACCAAAGGCGGGGCTGGTGGCAAGTGGGTCGGCGGAATGCGGCGGCGGCGGAGCGCTTCCCTTCCCCTTCTGGGAGAAGGGGAAGGCGCTACTTTCCCGGCCTACCCGTCTTACCCGGCCGGCGCTTTTCCCGACGGGCGTCGGCGGGGTCTTCGTAGGAGCCAATGCCTGTTCGCTGGCGAACAACTGGCTTGGCGGATTCGTCCCCCACGAGGGGGGAGATTGGCTGCGGCTTGGCCGGCACTTTTCCTTCGATCGGTTTTTCCGTCCGCCGCACCGTCATCTCGTCCAGCGAGTTCTTCTTGAACAGCGGCTTTGTGGCGTCCCCGGGAATGCCGAAGTCGGAACCATGTGCCTCGGATGCCGACTGTTTCTTGAACAGCGAGCGCGACACCGCGCCGGCCGGCGTCGGCATGTCGGTACCTGGACCCATGTCGTCGATCGAGGGTTTCGAAAACAGCGGCTTTTTCACCGGCACAGTGCCATCGGCGCCCATCTCGTCGAGATCAGGCTTGCGGAAGAGGTTGGGCCGGGCAGCCTTGGCTGCCTCTTCGGCGGCACGCGCTTCGTCGAGCTTGCGAAAACGCTCCTGTTCCTCTGCTGTACGATGTTTGGCCACGCCCTTGTTGTGCTTGCCCTTTTCGCGGCCGGAGGCCGGGCTTTCCATGTCGGCGTATTTGGCCAGCGGGTCTTCGGAGATGGACAGTTCCATCTCACGCAGGCGCTTGATTTCGTCGCGGATGCGGGCCGCCTTCTCGAAGTCGAGATTGGCCGCGGCATCGCGCATCTGCTTTTCCATCGCGTCGAGATGGGCCTTGAGGTTGTTGCCCATCATGGCGCCGGCACCGTCGGTGAACTGCGAGATATCGGCGCGGACGTGGTCCTTCTCGTAGACCGAATCGAGAATGTCGGAGATGCGCGACTTGACCGATTCCGGTGTGATGCCGTTGGCCGCGTTCCACTCCATCTGCTTTTCGCGGCGACGGTTGGTTTCGGCCATCGCCCGTTCCATCGAGCCGGTCACCTGGTCGGCATAGAGGATGACCTTGCCGTCGACGTTTCTGGCGGCGCGCCCGATGGTCTGGATCAGCGAGGTTTCCGATCGCAGGAAACCTTCCTTGTCGGCGTCGAGAATGGCGACGAAGCCGCATTCGGGAATGTCGAGGCCTTCGCGCAGAAGATTGATCCCGACCAGCACGTCGAAGGCGCCGAGGCGCAGATCGCGCAGGATCTCGATGCGCTCCAGCGTATCGATGTCGGAGTGCATGTAGCGGACGCGGATGCCCTGCTCATGCAGATACTCGGTCAAATCCTCGGCCATGCGCTTGGTCAGCACGGTGACCAAGGTGCGGTAGCCGGCCTTGGTGGTGTCGCGAATCTCGCCGACGACATCGTCGACCTGGCTCTTGGCCGGGCGGACCTCGACCGGCGGATCGATCAGGCCGGTCGGACGGATGACCTGCTCGGCGAAGACGCCGCCGGCCTGTTCCATCTCCCAGGCGCCAGGGGTCGCCGAGACCGCGACCGAAAGCGGACGCATGGCATCCCACTCTTCGAAGCGCAGCGGCCGGTTGTCCATGCAGGACGGCAGACGGAAGCCGTATTCGGCCAGCGTCGCCTTGCGGCGAAAGTCGCCGCGATACATGCCGCCGATCTGCGGCACGGTGACATGGCTTTCGTCGATGAAGACCAGTGCGTTGTCGGGGATGTACTCAAACAGCGTCGGCGGCGGATCGCCCGGCTGGCGGCCGGTGAGATAGCGCGAATAGTTCTCGATGCCGGCGCACGAGCCGGTGGCTTCCAGCATTTCGAGGTCGAAGCGGCAGCGCTGTTCCAGCCGCTGTGCCTCAAGCAGGCGGCCGGCCCGCTCCAGTTCGACCAGCCGGTGCTTGAGCTCTTCCTTGATCGACTTGATCGCCTGGTTCAGCGTCGGGCGCGGCGTCACATAGTGCGAATTGGCGTAGATCTTGACGCTTTTCAGCTCGCCGGTCTTCTGGCCGGTCAGCGGGTCGAATTCGGTGATCTGCTCGATCTCGTCGCCGAACATCGAGATGCGCCAGGCGCGGTCTTCCAGGTGGGCCGGGAAGATTTCGATGGTGTCGCCGCGCACGCGGAACGAGCCGCGGACAAAGTTGATGTCCTGCCGCTTGTACTGCTGGGCGACGAGATCGGCGAGCAGCGCGCGCTGGTCGAGCCGGTCGCCAATCTGCATCTGGAAGGTCATCGCCGTATAGGTTTCGACCGAGCCGATACCGTAGATGCAGGACACCGAGGCGACGATGATGACGTCGTCGCGCTCAAGCAGCGAACGCGTCGCCGAGTGGCGCATGCGATCGATCTGCTCGTTGATCGAGGATTCCTTCTCGATGAAAGTGTCGGTGCGCGGGACGTAGGCTTCCGGCTGGTAATAATCGTAGTAAGAGACGAAATACTCGACGGCGTTTTCCGGGAAGAATTTCTTGAACTCGGAATAGAGCTGCGCGGCAAGCGTCTTGTTCGGCGCTAAGATCAAGGCAGGGCGCTGTGTCTCCTCGATCACCTTGGCCATGGTGAAGGTTTTTCCTGAGCCGGTGACGCCGAGCAGCACCTGGGTGCGGTCGTGGTTATCGACGCCTTCGACCAGATCCTTGATCGCGGTCGGCTGGTCGCCGGCCGGCTCGAACTCCGACACCATCTTGATGGCGATGCCGCCTTCGGATTTTTCGGGGCGGGCAGGGCGGTGCGGCGTCCACAGCACGCCGTCCTTGTGCAGCGGATTGCCGGATTCGATCAGCGCCGACAGTGCCGCCACCGTCGCGGTGACGCTGCCCGAGGCCATGGTCTCGGCGTCCTCCAGCGAAATGTCGAGGCCGGCGACCGGATTGAGCCCGGCTGCCGTGCGCTCCCTGGCTGACGCCGCGCCACCCATCGAGGTGCCGCGCGAACTGCGCCCCGGCGAGCTTGAGCGCTCGGGTATCTTCTTCGACGGCTTCGGCGATTTGCCGCCGTCACCCTTGGCGACAAGACGTCCTTCGTTTTCGGCTTCCTGCTCGATCTGCTCGGCCCAATCCGCGATCGAACCGGTCAGCGGCGTGCCAGAGAGCTCCGGCTGCGGCATCTCGGCGAAGCCGCCTTTGTGCAGCGGCTCGGAGGCGTCGAGGAAATCGGTCAGCGGGCTGCGCCGCTTCGGCGCGGCGCGGTCGTCATTCGCCGTCGGCGGCGTTTTCTGATCGGGAGATTTGGCCATGTCCCGAATATGGGATTTCCTGGCCAAAATGGAAAGAGCGCGGTGGGGAGAGGCGTGCCGGACAGCGCTGCTCCTGACAGCAGGCTGTCAGGAGCAGTGGGAAGGCGCCCGAAAGCCTCTTGTCGTTACACGCCCCTGGCGGCTGATGCGACCTGCGTCGCCGACCCGTTCAGGCGCGGCACCACGACGAGGCGTTTGATTTTGCCCTTCTTGAAAGCGGCGAGGAAGCGCGCATAGTCCTTGAAGGCGACGCAGCCGCTCGACTGGGCGTAGCGGCCCCGGAGCAGGTAGGTATGGGCCAGCAGGCCGTTGCGATTGTATTTGTTGCGGCCATCGACCGGTGTCAGGCGCAAGGCCTCCACTCCGTGGAAGCGCGACTCGCGCATCGACAGATTGTAGGTGTTGGGCGGCGTGGGTCCGCGATTCTTCTGGTCGGCATAACGCGGCTGGTCCGCCATGGCGCCGATGCCTGAATGCGCCTCCAGCCTCGAGCCGTCAGGCATGTAGACGGTCGCGCTGCTGATGTCGTACACGGCGACGCCATTGCCGGCTCCGCTCCTGGCGGCTGGCGAGTTGAAGAGGTTCCTGAACGCCTTGCCAAGGCCGCCCGAGGGCGTGTCGGGCTTGGCATAGGCCAGCACATCGCCGCCATCGGCCGGCCGGCCTTGCCGCGTCGGTTTTGCCGGCTGGGCCTGCTGGACCGTCTCGCGTGCCGGCTTCGGCTGCTGAACGGATTTCGGCTGCTGGACGGACTTAGGCTCCTGCTGGACCACTTTGGGCTGCGGCGCGTCGAATTGCGGACGCCGGGTCGGCAACGGCACGTCGTCGGTCAGAGCGTCCGGCAGGGAGGCGGCATCGCCGGGTTGATCCTGCTGGGTTTCGACGGGTGAGACCACGACATCGGCTGACGATTCCTCGATCGGCAGCGGTGAGGCGAACGCCTCGTCGTCGGCCGGCAGGGACTGCACCAGAGCAAGCGCCAACTGCGAATTGTCCGGCGTACCGGATTGGGCAAAGCCCATCGGCGGCGGTGCGGTCTGAACGACCACCGAGTCGGTATCCAGCCGGGCGAAACGTTCGGCCGCCGGAACTGGCATGTTATCGGACAGGCTGGCTGTGACCTGGACGGAGGGCACCAACGACGCCTCGGCAATTCGCGGTGCGACTGTGGAGATCACCGGGCGGGTGTTGGCACTGGCGGCAGACTTTCCGGCGTCGGCAAAGGCAGCGGCCAGCTTCATCGGCGAAAGCGACGCTTCCATGCGTTCGAAGCGCTCCTGCGCCTTCGACTTCACGGCGGCGGGCATCGGCTTTGCCTGCGCTATAAGGCGTCCGGATTTTTCCGCCCCAGCGCTTACCCTGGCCAGCTTGAAACAGCTGGCGCCGCACTGCACCGAATGATCATGCAGGGCCTGAGTGCCGCCATTGGCGTTGGCCAGCACGAAGGGTGCTTTCAAAAAGTGCTGCTTCAGCGGATCGGCAAGTGCGAGCGATCCCGGTGTCGACAGCGTCTGGGGCAGGCCAACCGAAGTTGCCGATAGAGAGGCGCCGACGGAACTGAGGCCAGCCATGGTGCCGATCAACCAAAGGCCGATGGCGGTGCTGACGCAAGGCAGCGCGACCCAGCGGGCCACCCGGCCAGCGTTGAAGGAAGGGGAACGTGGAGCATCGACGAACTCGCCGCCCTCACGCTGTCCCCGGTTTTTTTTGTGTGTACTCAACAACGCCATGCAACCAATCTCGCTTCAATCGGTTTCCCCGTACGTGGCCTTGAGAGCCGCGACGACCATTCTGTGAGTGATCCCAGGTGGTCCCCGACGCGTTTGCCGCGTCTGTAGTTGGTTGCCGATTGCTTCAAAATATGGACAAAGTTGGTTAATCAATTCCTCTCAAAACCAACGACGAGATGTGGATTTTGGCCAAATCAGCCTTCGTCCACGGCCAGGAAAGTGGTGTTGTCGCCCTTCCGACCTGGTTTTGCTGCCTGTTTTTGGCGGCCGAGTCAAGCAAAACAGCCACTGCTAATTTTTATGCAGCGCCTCCGCGCGGTGTATGCAGCGAACCGACTGCCGGCAGACCTGCCTACAAAAGGCGCGCGTGTTTCCGGTAAAACTGTTGCCTGCTATGCTAGATTTCTCGCGGGAAGGCGGCCTCAAACGGCCCACCCTCAGTTGAACCAAAGCGCAAACGTCAAAAACCCGCCGCCGCCGAACTGGCGCTGGATCTGGTCGAAATCGTCGCTGGTCGCGAGCTCGCCGCTTTCGAGGTAGGGCGCGATGGCCGGGCCGGTGATCGACAGCACGAGATCGAAGTTTTTTGGCTCGTCGAAGAAGCGCTTCATGTTGATGCCAAGCCCAGTACTGGCGGTGACGCGGAAATGCGGCAGCAGCTTGCGGCCTTCCAGGAGATCCTCGGCCATGGTCAAGGCGGCGAGCCAGGCCTGGACCTGCTCCTCGCCGACTTCGAGGCCGGTGAGCGGGTTCTCGCCCTTCTGCTGCGGTCCAGGCAGCCATTCGCGGTCATTGTCGGTCTCGGCGCGGATCGCTTTCCAGTCCTCGCGCGACAGCCGGATCATTTCCAGCAGGTGGCGGCGCGCCGCTTGCCGGCGCTCCGGTTCGATCACCGGCCAGTTGACGAGATGCACCATCGAGATGAAATCGGCGATGCGCCATTCCGAGGAGAAGATGCTCGAGCCCATGTCGCCGGCCGGCGGCACCAGAATATCCTGCAGCGGCAATTTGGCGTGGGGGAACAGCATGTGAAACGAGCCGTCGAAGGTGCTCCTGAAATCATGCGCCAGCCAGAAATCGGCCTGCGCCATCAGGAACTCGGCATAGCCCTGCAGCCAGTAGCCGTCGGCGCGGTCGAAGCGGAAGGTGAGCGTGGGGGCGGCGGCGTCCGACGAGATACCGCCGCGCGAGAGTGAGGCGATGATCGCCGCCATGCTCTCGTCCGGCGCGATGGTGCCGTCCTCGTTGAGGTCGATGCCGGCATGGGTGAGATCGATGACCATGCCGATATCGGCATTGGGCGGCACCGAGGCAAACGTGGCTGCGGATTTCTCCAGCCGGTCACGGAAGCCGACCAGGATGGCGCGGAACTGCTCGTAAGTGAGCGGCTCGGGATTGGGATTGTCGGGCACCGGCAACCGCATCAGCGGCAGCATGAAGGATTGCGGGCTTTCGAAACCATGACGGTGCAGGCCGGTGGCCAGGATCTCCAGTGCGGTAAAGAACTCGCCCGCCCCGGCCGCATAGGCGGATGCCGGGTCTTTTGGCGCGGCAGCCTCCAGCGTCGAGAGAGCGGTGTCGCGCGCGGCCACGGTCTTCGCCTCAAACAATGTGGTTGCCGCTTCTGGCATTGCCGCCGACGCGGAAGACAGCGGCAGGAGCAGAATGAAAGCGGATGTCAGCAGGCCTGCCAGTCGTGTCATCTTTTCCCCCCAATGTTTGTCGCGCAGTGCAAACATACACCATTTGCAGCGCCGCGCTTCAACCCGCCCCGCGGACGGTCTACACAGGGCAAACAATTGGGCATCGCGTGTCGAATTATCCATTTTCCTACAAGCTGTCCTGGCTGCCGCGTTTCCTGAAGCCGTCACTGGCCGGCGACGCTCAAGACTTTGCGCCGATGGCCGGGACGCTGATGGATCCACCGCCGAAGCAAGCGGTGCGGCTTGCCTTTGTCGGCGACATCTCGGCGGTGGCCAACCGCAGCGCGCCGGATTGCGATCCGGCGATCAAGGCGCTGCTCGGCGCTGCCGATCTGGTGATCGGCAATTGCGAAAGCCCTGTTGTGGACAGGCCAAGCGCGGTGCTGGGCACAAGGCTCGGCACGCATCATGCGATGAGCGAGCCGTTCCTCGCCGAGGCGCTGACGGCGGTTGGTGTTGCGCGCGAAAAACTCGTGCTGTCGCTGGCCAACAACCATGTGCTGGATCAGGGCATCGCCGGTTTCGACGAGACAATCGCGGCGTTGCTGCGGCTCGGCATCCGCACGATCGGCCTGGCCGACGGTCCGGTTGTGCCGATTCAGGTTGGATCGCTTGATATCGGCTTCGCCGCCTTCACGCTGTGGCGGAACGCCGATGAAAAACTGTTTGCCGGGCGCGTTTCGATGGACAGCGATCCGGCGAGCTGGCCACCCGCTGGCTTGGACCTTCTCTGCGCCGTGCCGCATTGGGACTGGGAGTTCCGACATTTTCCGCGCGACGGGACGCGAGCGCTGGCCAGGCGGCTGGCCGGGCAGGGCGCCGGGCTGATCGCGGGCCATCATGCCCATGTCGTGCAGCCGGTGGAAAAGATTGACGGGACGATCGTCGCCTATGGGCTCGGCGATTTCCTCGGTACCGCCTTTGCCCGGCAGCCATGGCCGGGCCGCATCGGCTCTATCCTCATCGTCGATGTCAGTGCCGATGCCGGTACGCGCGGCAGGATCGCGTCTTACCGGATGCATCCCTTCATGCGCCTGCGCGCTGGCGACCACGAGCGGCTGGTGTTGGTGGAGGCTTTGGAGGGCCGAATGCGTGACAGGGTCGCGGAGCGACTGAAAGCGGTCTTCCCTTCTCCACCAACCGATGAAGGCGTTCCCGCTTAACCATCTGGCGGCCCTTGCAAAACCAACTATCATGCTCCCGCAGAGGCAGGATTGCGGGGATAGCGGTGGAATCAGCGGATTTCATGCCGAGTGAAACGGTCATCGCCGGCATCCGGAAAGACATCGAGGCCTATGAAGCGGCGAGGGCTTCGGCGGTCCGGCAGGTGCGCTGGCGGGTGCCGGTGTTCGTGGGGCTGGTGCTGGTGGCCGTGGTGCTGGTCGCCTGGCTGTTCAACAAGGTCGCCGACCCCAACGAGCAATGGGTCTCGACGCCGCATGTATTTCTCTATGTGATCGGCTTCGCGGCTTCGATCCTGCTCTATTTCCAGGCCAGGAAACCGGCGACGCGGCTGCAGCAATCGTTCCGCGAGACGCTGCTGCCGATCATATTCGGCTTCATCGCCGACATGCGCTACCAGCATGGCGTGACGCCGAATTCCTTCGACCGGTTGCCGCGCACGGCGGTTGGTCCGTTCAACCGGCAGGCGTTCGACGACATCGTGGCGGGCCGCTATGAGGGGTTTCCGTTCGAACTGTACGAGGCGCATCTGCGGGAAGGGTCGGGCAAGGGCTCCTCGACCGCCTTCCAGGGCGTCATCGTCGCTTTCGAGACCATCGCGCCGTTTCCCGGCATATTGGTGGCGACGCGGCGGACCAACGCGGTGATCAGCTTCTTTCGAGGCATATTCGCCAGCAAGCTGCAAGAGCTGTCCAGCGGCGATGCTTTGCTCGATGCCGCCTACGAGTTCCGCACCGACAATCTCGGGGCGGCACAGCCATTGGTGAGCGGCCGGCTGGCGCAGGCGCTGAAATGGCTTGGCGAAACCTGGCCGGACGACCCAGCCCGCGTCGCGCTCAACGGCAGCGATGGTTTCCTACCGTTGCCGCAGACGAAGAACTTCTTCGAGCTGCCGGATATTTCGGTGCCGCTCGACTACAGCAGGCATGTCGCGCCGATGATATCGGACATGGGCGCGATGCTGGCGACGGCGGCACTTGTGCGCAAGATCGGCGCGAAGGACGAAGCGGGTTGATCGGGCTGCGCTTTCAGCACTCGAAGCCGTATTTGTCACGCATGTAGTCCGCCTCTTCTTTCGACATTTTGTTGAACATGACGCACACGGTGAAGCTGCCGACCTGACGTCCGCCGCGTGTGTATCCCCAGTCGGAAATATCGTCCCTGGTGAATTCTATGTTCTGGCCGAGGACGACGTTGTGCACTTCCTCCGGCTGGTTTGCCAATATGCCGACAAATCCGGTTTCGGTGCGGCGGAACGGTATGACCCAGAAGTGTTCGGTGACGTTGCCGTCCCGTACCTTGACCTTCAATTTGAACCTCTCTGTGTCGGCGGGAGGCGCCTCGGACAGTGCCAGGAAGTCGTCCAGGCTGGCGAGCGCCTGCGCGGTCGCCGCTGCCATCTCTGGGTCGCCGGGAGTGAAGATAATTGTTTTGTCGTCTCCCGGATCCGTGGCTTGTGCGCCGGCCAATCCTGGAGCAAGCGCCAGCATCAGGGACATCGCAGTCCGGACTGCAAGCTTCATGGAAGGCCCCCTTCATGTCAACGGTCGACACCATCCCGCATTCGACGTCGGTTTGCAACCGTAGCGCGAGTTTGATCAGCGTTGGCGTGGCGGTTTTTGAACTGATCCGCGAAACAAAAAATGTGTATCGACGATCGGTCAGCGCTCTGTTTCGTGATGCCGCCCGAGATGGATTGCGGCGGCTGCGTGGTGATCGAAAGCCGCCCGTCACAATCGGCCAAGTGACTCTTTTCGCGGACAGAAGTGCGTTCATTGGGGGAGCCGAAGCGGCCTGAAATGATCTAGGTCGCAGATAATGTGTCGGAATTAAGTCTATGATATTGTTTGCGAAAATTCACCCAACGTGATTTGCGGAGGGTGCGCTTTCCGTCCAGTTTCAGGCCGTCCGGTGCTGTCGTTTCCCAAGGCGGCGGTCCGGAAAAGTGAAACAGCACGGAGTGCTTACCAATGAAGAAGACCCTCGCAACCACCGCTGCTCTGCTCGCCTTCCTCGGCACCGCTTATGCCGCGACCGTTCAGGGCACCATCCAGGCCGTCGATCCGACGACCAAGTCGATCACCCTCGACGACGGCAAGATCTACCAGCTGTCGCCCGAAGCGACGATCGGGAAACTGAAGGTCGGCGCCAAGGTGGCGGTGACCGTCGGTGACAAGACCGGCATCGTGACGTCGATCAAGAAGGCCTCGTAAGGCGTCAGCGTCGTTCGTCGGCAAGCCTGCTGACGCAATTTCAGACCCTGTTCCATTCTGGCCGGTCCTCAGGGGACCGGCCATTTCGTGCCCTCCACCCTCGACGCCAGGCAAAACGCCGTCCCGGCGGCGCCGCTATGGTTTTTGCCAAAGAGCCGCGCTATCCCTTGGCCAGCGGGGGATAGTCATGGCCGACGAGCAAAAAGGGTTTCGCCTGTCGCGGCGATTGCTGCTGGGTGCGGCTGTCGTCGGCGGCGCGGTGCTGTGGGGCGGCAACACGGTGGCGCGGCTGGCACGCGGACCTTCGGGGCCGAAGAACGCAGGACGGATAGCCGATATAGACGGCTTCGCGCTGCCTCTGAAGCCGCTGGACAATGCGCCGGCCTTCGATGCGTCACTGCCCTGGTCGGCAAAGGGTGGTGACATCAACGATGCCAGCGGCCTGTCGATGACCCCGGTCTACGGCGTGGTCGAGGTCAGCGGGGACGAGCACATCGCCAAGGCCCTGGCCTTCGCGCGTGCCAATGGGCTGAAAATATCGCTGGCCGCCATCCGCCATTCCATGGGCGGGCATGCCTTCGACGACAACGCGCTGGTGCTCGACCTCAGAAAGTTCAACAGGGTCACCGTCGATGCGGCGGCCAAGACCATGACCTTGCAGCCGGGCGCGCGCTGGCACGACATCCAGAACCTTCTGCATCCGCACTTCGCGGTGAAGGCGATGCAGTCGACCGACATCTTCTCGGTCGGCGGTTCGCTGTCGGTCAATGCGCATGGCATGGACCACCAGGCGGGTTCGGTGGCGGGCTCGATCCGCTCGATGCGGGTGATGCTGGCCGACGGTTCGGTGACGACCTGCTCGCCGACCGAGAACACCGATCTGTTCCGCCACGTCGTCGGCGGTTACGGCCTGTTCGGCGTGGTGCTGGAGGCGACGCTCGATATCGTCGACAACGCCGTCTACCGCACCTCGCGCGAAATCATCAAATCGGACGATTTTCCGGAATTCTTCGCCAAGGTGCTGGAGCCGAACAAGGATATCGGCCTGTTCTACGGCCATCTGTCGACGGCGCCCGGCAATTTCCTCGAGGACATGATCGTCTACCGTTACGACAAGGTGGCCGAGCGGCCGCCGGCCGATCAGCCCAAGATCGGCGAGCCGGGATCGGTCGGGTTGAAGCGGGTGATCATCAACCTGGCGAAATGGGGCAGCCTGTTCCAGGAATTGAAGTGGTTCACCGAAAAGACGCTGGAGCCGAAATTCGAAAGCTGCACGGTGGCGCGCACGTCGGCCATGGCCGAGGGCGAGGCCTGTCTCGTCACCCGCAACAACCCGATGCACGATTCGGTGCCCTATCTGTTCAACGATCAGATGGAAGAGACCGACATCCTGCACGAATATTTTATTCCGCGTGCCGCCTATGTCGAATTCATCGCGGAAGCGCGCGAGATCCTGCGCAAGCAGACGCTGCCGGTGCTCAATGCTTCGGTGCGCATCGTCCACAGGGAGGATGTGGCGCTGACCTACGCGCCGGAGCCGGCCTATTCGCTGGTGCTCTACGTCAACCAGCCGACCGATGCCGACGGCAATGCTAGGATGCGGGCGCTGACGCGGGCGCTGATCGACGTGACGATCAAGCATGGCGGGCGCTTCTTCCTGCCTTACCAGCTGCATTATACGGCCAGGCAGTTGCTGGCCTCCTATCCCGAACTGCCGGCCTTCCTGGCGGCGAAGCGGCAGTATGACCCAACGGAACTGTTTTCCTCGACCTTCTACCGTGCCATCAAGGCGCTGAGCGGGGTGTCGTAAGAAGCAGGAGAACAGCCATGCGGATGGTATCGGCGGCGGCACTCACCCTCATCGCGCTGTGCGCCGGACCGGCCGGAGGCGAGGATCTCAAGGCCTTCAAGCTGACCATCGACGGCGTGACGGTCGATATCGATCCCGGCGAGAGCGCCGATGTGACGCTGCCCGGCGGCAAGCAGAGCAAGGTGATGCTCGAGCGCAACGACTTCGCTACCTTTTCCGGCAGCGATTTTTCCTTCGTCCACCCCAGCGGCATTTCGGTGACCAAGACCGATCTCGGCGATGACATCACGCAGTATCTGATGGCCTCGGCGCTGGGCACGATCGTCGTCGTGCAGGAGTATGGCGCCATGAATCCGGTGTCGCTCAACCAATTGATGCTGCAGGAGATGACCAGGCAATCGGTGCAGGCCGGCGCCAAGCTGACGCAGGGGCCGACCACGCGCAAACTCGCCGACGGCAAGGAATTGACCGGGATCCGGGCCGAGGTGAAGACACGCACCGACACCGCCGATTTCGAGATCGTCGGCTTCGGCCTGGCCGATCGGGGGCTGCTGTTCATCACCCGCATTGCCGGCGAGGACGCGGCGACCGAAAAGCCGCTTGTCGACAAGTTCTGGCAGAGCCTGAAAGTCAGGTTCAGGCCGGACTAGGATCGTGTCTCAGTGTGGATTTCGGCTGGGGTTTTGCGTATCGGCGGCTCAAGTTATTCTGATGACCCCGGGGTTGGAGATCCTGCAGCATGGCGAAGCTCATTTTCAGAATGAACCAGTCACTCGACGGCTATGTCGACCACCAGAAAATGCCGTCGGGCCCGACAATCTTTCGTCACTGGATAGAGCAAGTGCGCAATTTGAGCGGCAGTGTGTACGGTCGCGGCATGTACGAGGTCATGCGCTATTGGGACGAAGATAGTCCTGAGTGGAGCGCGGAGGCGCACGAATTCGCGGCGGCGTGGCGGAGCCAACCGAAGTGGGTTGTGTCGCGCTCGCTGAAGTCGGTCGGCCCCAACGCAACACTTGTCGCGGATGACGTCGAGGCGGTGATACGCGGGCTTAAGGCTGAGCTCGTCGGGGAGATTTCAGTTTCTGGACCAGGCCTGGCACGAAGCCTGACCGACCTTGGTCTTGTCGATGCGTACCAACTCTACCTCCATCCGTTCGTGCTTGGTCATGGCAAGCCATTCTTCGCCGGCCCCCGGCCGCCGCTTCGCTTTGTGGCCAGCGATTTGATTGGCGACGACGTGATCAGGTTGACCTATGTGCCTGCCTGATCACGCGGTCATCGAACCGAGACGCCAGCGGGCCTACAGCCCCTTCGGCATCAGGCCAGCCAGCCAGTTCACAGAGCGCTTCGCGGCGTCGGCGGTTGCCGAGGCGGCGCGGCCGAGATCGGTCTTGACCACGGCGTAGCCGTTCTTGGTGCGATAGAGCACACCGGTTCCGCCATCGACCACCTGTTCATAGGCAACGGGCCGGGCGGCGTCGGCTTCCATGGCGGTCGTCGGCGAACCGACCGAGACGCTCGGCCGGTGGCTGAGTTCCGGCGGCAGCGGGCTTTCGGTTCTGACGACGCGGCTGGCGGGCTTCAGTTCCGGGCGCGATGCGGTCGCGGCCAGCTGCGAGGAGGACGACGAACCCTTCGTGCGGCAAATGCCGGAGACGAGCGGATAGTTGAAATTGCGCTCGTGCAGCATCTGGCTCTTCATCGCGGCTTCGCATTCGGCGACGGTCGACCATTTGGCCGGCGTCTCGCCGATATATTCGCAAAGCTTGGCGTCGCAGTCGCAGCCGACAATGGTCATGGCGACAAGGGCGGTCTTGATCACGGTCTTGTCCCTTCGAGATGCCCCCCGGCAGCCCTTCCATTTCTTCCCATTCCTTCGCGCGCGAACAAGGCGGGATTTGGCCGCGATTGTGGAATGGGCGTGACGGAGGCCAGGAAATGCGTAATCTTGGCCGGGCGTGACCGAAAGGCCTCAGTAATCGTAGACGTGTTCGAGCCTGGCGCCGGACTTGATCAGCGCCGGCAGCACGAGATGCAGCTTGCGCACGGCAACGATCATGCCGGTGCGGCGCGTGGATTGATCGGCCGGCAGCGGATAGCTGAACAGGATGCGCATGCCTTCGGGAACGGCGATCGTATCGGTGGAGAGCACCGTGGCCATGATCTCGTCATTGCCGCCGATCTCGACGAAGGAGACGCCCTTGTCGATCAGGCGCAGGATCATTTCGGTGAAGACCTGATAGCGCCTGGTGACGAAGATGGTGCCGTCAGCGCCCATGTCGCGTTCGAGCAAGGTGTCGGGCTCGTTGCGCGTGGCTTCGCCGACGGGTCCCTTGGCCCAGACATGGATGTCGAGCAAGGCGGGGTCCATCGTGGCAGCGAGGGCCTTTTTTATCAGGTCGGCATAGCCCTGCTTGATGGTGTCGGCGAGGCCGAACGCCAGCTTGCGTTCGCTGGTGCGGATCGAGCTGTCGCCCGGCGCCGGCTGCACGGCAAACAGGCCGGCACGCTTGTCGGCATACGGGAACTGATACCAGGGCACCTGGTCGAGAAACGCGGCATAGTCCGCCGCGACCTTGGCCTGATAAATGTCGGCGGCAGTGCGCTTGGCCGTCGTCGCCTCGGTGATGCGGCCGACCGTGTTCTCATAGGCCCACTGCAATATATGCTCGATCGAGTGGCTGGTGCCGATGATGACCAGCATCTGGTGGTTGGCGTAGTTGAACTTGTAGGGAGCGCTGGCGCGGATCACCATGGCGTAGTCCTGCCAGAAGCGGCCGATATAGGACCAGTAGGGGAAGCCGCTCGGTTGGTCCTTGTCGACGAAGCCGGCATATTCGCGCGCGGCGTAGACGATCGCCCATTCCGGATAGGTCAGGAAGGTCGATTCCTCCGGCCGCTGGTAGCCGGGGATCTCGGCGCGGACCTTGTCGGCCAGCGCCTTGGGCGGGGCGCCGTCGGCAATGCCGGGCAGCGGCGTCTTGTCGAGCGACGACGTCGTCAGGAAGCCGTAGCTCAGCCCGGCGATCGGGATGAGGATGACGACGACGATCAGCCAGAGGATCGTCTTGATGATGCGCTTCAGCCAGCGGAACAGGAACATGCCTGGTCAGGCCGTGGCGAAGTGGTCGTGTACGCGCCTGGCCAGCCGGAAGCCGACATAGACGGCGAAGCCGCCAATGACGATGTGCGGCAGGTTGGCGAAGAAGCGGGCCGGGAATTCGATATCGTTGAGAGAGCGGAAGCCGTTGATGAAGATACCGGCGTCGAGGCAGCCGGAACCGGTGACCAGCCCGAGCACGCCGTCGAACAGGTAGACCGAGCCGAACAGCTTGAAATAGAACACTGCCTGGCGGTGGGAGATGAAGGCGGCGGCCAGCGCCCAGACGCCGGAGAAGGCGTGCAGCAGGTCGTCGTACCATTGCAGCGAGAAAAGGCCGAACAGATTGCCGTCGGCATCGTTGAACGCCGGTATGTAGCCGATGGCGACGACGCCGAAGAACAGGAAAGCGTAGGCAACGGCAAGCTTCTGGACGAGCGTCATGAAGTATCCCCCTTCTACGAGCCCATTTGTAAACGCTACTCTGCCGGCCGCCTGACGCGGTTTTCTGCGCTTCCTATGCTCACGGACTCAAAGGTCCGCTACGCTTCGGTTCTCGAAAACCACGCCATCCGACTCGGCAGAGCGCGTTTTCAAACGGGCTCTGACCAGGCGATACTAACCGATTTTAGCGCGTGGAGAAGCGGCGCTCGCAAGATCGCCGCCAAAGGGCATCGGGGGGCCAAAAAGACAGTCGGCGCCGGGATTTCTCCCAGCGCCTCCCTGTCAGATCAGGACACGGTCGCGGCAGCAACTTCCGTAAAGTCGTCGCGCCTTGCCGGCCTTGATTTTGACGGTCCTGCCAGTCCGCCGCCCGAGAGCAGCGTCCGTTCGGGACCACGCCGGTCTCCACCCTTGCGAGCTTTGCCCTGCGCACCATCGAAGGTTTTTGCCGTCCTTCATGGCAGCATCGGTCCGCCGTAGGCGTTGGCACGCTTTCCGCGGCCCCGTAGGTCTCGGCTCCGTCCCTCGAAACAGGCAAGCCTGCTCTCGCTTCGGGCCGTACGGGCCTCAGGAAATCCGCCTTTCACTTCGCCTTTCGGCTTGATGATCGGTAGCCGCCTGAGATGGGTTTAACGTACGCCGGGTAAGGGTCCTGGGGAATGGCCGCTGCCCTGTGGATAGCGGGATTACCGGGGATCGTTAGCCACAAACCGGGGAATTCGAGCGCCGGCTGCTTTAGACAGCCCGCCCGCTTTTTTGCGTACGAGCCGACAGCGCCCCTTGCTCCGCCGGTGGTCGCGGGCTTCAATGCCGGCAAAGGATCGGACCTGCATGTCCGGCGCCGGGGAGGGCGGGTGTTTTGAAAGTCGGAGTGGTTCTCAACCCGATTGCCGGTGGCGGCCGGCTGAAACGGCATTGGCCTGATGTTGCCGTGTCGCTGAAAAAGCATTTCGGCGAATTCGAGCTGCGCGAAACGCAGGCCGAAGGCGATGCCGAAAGGCTGGCAATCGATCTCGCAATGATTGGCTTCGATCTGGTGATTGCGGCCGGCGGTGACGGCACCGCCAGCGAAGTGGCCGACGGGCTTCTGCAGGCGGCCCAGGAGAGCGGCCGGATCACTGAACTTGGCCTGTTGCCGTGCGGCACCGGCATCGATTTCGCGCGCGGGCTCGGCCTGCCGAAAGAGGTGGATGCCGTGCTGAAGCGGTTGGCCGAAGCCAAGGGCCGCAAGGTCGATGCCGGGCGCATCGGCTACATCGACGATCACGGCGCGCTGGCCAGCCGGCACTTCATCAACATCGCCAGTCTGGGACTTTCCGGCGCCACCGACCGCGCCGTCAATGCCGACAAGCGCAAGGGCAGGATGTCGGCCAAGGCACTGTTCCTGTGGCGCACCGTGGTGGAGTTCATCCGCTACCATTTTCAGGACGTCAGGATCACGGTCGACGACGGCGCACCCGTCGAAGCGCGCATGGCGCTGGTGGCGGTCGCCAATGGAAAGTTCTTCGGCGGCGGCATGATGATCGCGCCGGATGCCGAAATCACCGACGGGCAGTTCGACATCGTCATCCTGCGCGCCGCCGGCAAGCTGAAGCTGATCTGGGACATCCGGCTGCTCTATGGCGGCCGGCACCGCAACCATCCGGCGATCACCATCCTGCGCGGCAGGAAAGTGGTGGTCGAGCCGCTCGGCGATGCGTCAGAGAATGGCGCCCTGGTCGATATAGACGGCGAGTCGCCGGGACGCATACCCGCGACCTTCGAGATCCTGCCGGGTGCATTGACGCTCAGATACTGAATCAAGCCGTTGACAGATTGATTCAGATGAATCCGCCCATCAATCCAACATCCTGAAATCGCTTGATAACTGGCTGATGTCAGAGTTCCAGCTTGGCCGGAAAACCGGGCGCGCGCAGGTCGGTATCGACGGCATCCTCGAGCAATTTGACGATCTGGGTGGACCAGGCGCTGCCGCCATATTCCTGTTTGCCCATCTGGAAAATCTCACTCACAAGCGGCGCCAGTTGGAGCGGCAGTCTGAATTCCCTGCCCATCGCCAGCGCGAAGCCGAGGTCCTTCAGCGCCAGGTCCATGGTGAAGCCGATGTCGTAGGAGCCGTTGAGGATGAGCTGGCTTTCGGTCTCGTGGACGAAGCTGTTGCCGGAGGAGGCTGAGATGGCATGGTAGGACTGGGCGAGGTCGAGCCCGCCCTGTTTCGCCAGCATCAGCGCCTCGCCGGCGGCGACGAGATGGATGAAGGCGAGCATGTTGGTGATCACCTTGATCACCGCCGCCGAGCCGACCGGACCCATCAGGAACGACTTTGCGCACATCGCCTCGATGGCCGGCCGATGACGTTCGTAGAGCGCTGGATCGCCGCCGACCAGCGCGGTGATCTTGCCAGCCGCCGCCAGATGCACGCCACCGGTGACCGGGCATTCCAGCGTCTCGACGCCCCTGGCCGAGGCGAGGGCCGCAAGGCGAAGAATCTCGTCGCGGCCGTTGGTGGACATCTCGATCCAGGTACCGCCCTTGGGAAGGCCCTCCAGCAATCCGCCGGGTCCGGCCAGCACCGCTTCGCTGACCTTGGGCGAAGGCAGGCACGTGATGGCATTGCCGGCCCGGGCGGCGGCCTCGGCCGGGCTGCTCGCGGTAGTGGCGCCGCGCGCCCCCCCCCGCGCCGCGGGGGGCCGGGCGCCCGGGCCCGCCGGGTCCGCCCACCCCGGGGGGGGGACGGGGGGGGGGGGGGGGGGGCCGGGGGGGGGGGGGGGGGGGGGGGGCCCCCCCCCCCCCCCCGGGCCCGCCCCCGCGGCCGGATCGCGGTCGAAGACGGTGACGGCAAAGCCGTTGCGGATCAGGCTGGCGGCAAGGTTGCCGCCGAGATGGCCAAGCCCGATGAAGGCGTAGCTTTCGCTCACGGCATCAGCGGCGTCTGCATCATCTGCAGATGCAGGTCCTTGCCCGTATAGGGATGCGCGTCGCAGACCGCTTCGTTCAACTCGACGCCGAGGCCGGGCTCCTTCGAGGGGATGACATTGCCGTCCTGCCACTCGATCTTCTTCTTCAAGAGCGTGGCGTGGAAACCGTCCCACTGCTTCAGCGATTCCAGGATGAGGAAATTGGGCAGCGTCACCGCCAGTTGGATGTTGGCCGCACCGACGATCGGCCCGCAATAGCAGTGAGGGGCGATCTGGATGTGGTAGGCCTCGGCCATCGCCGCGATCTTCTTGGTTTCGAGAATGCCGCCGGAGCGGCCGAGGTCCGGCTGCAGGATGGTCGCGGCGCGGTTCTCGATGACGCGGGCGAACTCGAACTTGGTGGTCAGCCGTTCGCCGGTGGCGATCGGGATCGAGGTCGCGCGGGCCACTTGCGCCATGACCTCAGGCATGTCAGGCGGCACCGGCTCCTCGAACCACAAGGGATCATAGGGTTCGATGGCGCGCGCCATGCGCAGCGCGCCGGACGCTGTGAACTGGCCGTGCGTGCCAAACAGGATGTCGGCGCGGGTGCCGACCGCCTCGCGGATCGCCTTGATCATGCGGGTGGACAGGTCGATATCGACAAGACGCGGCTGGTGGCCGTCGAAGGCGGTGTAGGGGCCGGCCGGGTCCAGTTTGACGGCGTTGAACCCCTGTTCGACATATTCGAGCGCGCAGGCGGCGGCGAGATCGGGGTCGTTGTAGACGTTCTTGCCGTGCGCATCCTCGGAGTGGACGCTGCCGGTGTGCGGATAAAGATAGGTGTAGGAACGCAGCGTTTCGTGCACCTGGCCGCCGAGCAGTTTGTAGACCGGCTTGTCGGCCTCCTTGCCGATGATGTCCCAGCAGGCCATTTCCAGCGCCGAGAAGCAGCCCATGCCTGACACGTCGGGCCGCTGGGTGAAGCCGGACGAATAGGCGCGGCGGAAGAAGTTCTCGATGTCGTGCGGATCGCGGCCGACGAGATAGCGCTCGGCCATGTCCTCGACCATCCGGGCGGTAACATGGGCGGAGAAGGTGGCGTTGTAGGCTTCGCCATAGCCGACGACGCCGCCATCGGTGGTCAACTTGACGAAGATGAAATACTTGCCGCCGATGCCGGGCGGCGGATTGTCGACAACCCAGGTCTTGACGTCGGTGATCTTCATTTTTGGTCCTCCAGAACCAGTTCGGCGCCCTTCCAACCGGTCATGATCGAGGCGGCGTTGGTGTTGCCGGTGATGTTGTCGGGGAAGATCGAGGCGTCGATGACGCGCAGGCCGTCGATGCCGTGCACCTTGAGACGCGGGTCGACGACGGCGCGCGCCGGATCGGGCCCCATGCGGCAGGTCGAGACCGGATGATAGACGGTGCCCGAGCGCTTCCTGAAATCCTGAATCAGGTCTGCATCGGAAGTGATTGACGGGCCTGGCAAAACCTCTTCCTCGATGATCTCGGCCATGGCAGGCATCGAGGCGATCTTGCGGACGAATTTCACCGCCGCCAGCATCTCCTCGACATCGGCATTGGTGGAGTAGGCATTGGCCGTTATCCTGGGGTACTCGCGCGGATTGGCCGAGCGGATCATGATCTCGCCACGGCTCGACGGGCGGCAGTTGGACAGGCCGATGGAAAAGCCCGGCCATGGGTCGGGCGTCAGGATGGGACGCTCGCCGCTCTTGGGAATGACGGTCGAGAATGCCTGGAAATAGAGCTGCATGTTGGGCCGCGTCGCCGCCGGGTCGGTGCGGAAGAAGCCACCGGCATTGTTCATCGACAGCGACAGCGGGCCCGAACGGGTCAGGATATATTGCATGCCGACCAGCAGCTTGCCCCACCAGGGACGCAGCGTCTGGTTGAGCGTCGGCAGCTTGCCCTTGAAGGTGTAGTTGATGCCGACATGATCCTGCAGATGCGCGCCGACATTCTCGTTGGCGTGGACCATCCGGATGCCCAGGCCTTTCAGCAGCGCGGAAGGCCCGACGCCGGACAGCTGCAGCAATTGCGGCGAGTTGACCGAGCCGCCCGACAGGATGACTTCGCGACCGGCACGCGCCGTCTTCGTCTCGCCGTTCTGCTGGTATTCGACGCCCACGGCGCGCTTGCCCTCGAACAGCACCCTGGTCGCCAGCGCCTTCATCTCGACGCGGACGTTGGCGCGCTTCATCGCCGGGCGCAGGAAAGCGCGCGCCGCCGACATGCGGCGGCCGTTGCGGGTCGAGATCTGATAGACGCCGACGCCTTCCTGGGCAGCGCCGTTGAAATCCGGGTTGAAGGGCAAGCCGGCCTGCTGGCCGGCGGCGAGATAGCGTTTGGTCAGCGGGTGGACGGCGCCCGAACAGTCTGTGACATGCAGCGGGCCGCCGACGCCGCGCCATTGGTCTGCGCCGGCCTGGTTGTCCTCGAGCGCCTTGAAGGCGGGCAGCAGATCGTCATAGCCCCAGCCGGGATTGCCGGCGGCGGCCCAGGCATCGAAATCCTCGCGCGCGCCCCTGATCCAGACCATGGCGTTGATCGAGCTCGAACCGCCGAGCAGCTTGCCGCGCGGCCAGTGGTCGGCATTGCCGGCGAGCCCCGGGTCCGGCTCGGCCTTGTAGTTCCAGTTGACGTCGGGATCGAAGAAGGTCTTGCCGTAGCCGAGCGGCATCTGCACGTAGAAGCGGCGGTCGCTGCCGCCGGCCTCCAGCACCAGCACCGAGAAGCGCCCCGAGGCCGACAGTTTTTCAGCCAGGACCGAGCCGGCCGAGCCGGAGCCGACGATGATGAAATCATAGGTCTGCATGATGGAAATGGGAGGCTCCGAAAAATTGGCTGCAGCCTAGACGCGACGGCATTCCGAAGTCGCCGCGCCATCCGGCATCAGTTGTGAAAAAAGCGACCGTCGAACCGATCAGGTTTGCGGGGATTCCCGACAATCGCGCTTGATATCTATCGTCCCGACAGCCTATGCGGTGGCACTATCTTGGCGCATAACTTTTCGGAATTATGCTCTGGCCACTCTGCGGAAGGCAGGAAATCATATGCGGACCCTCCCTGACGCGTTCATTCCCGAACTGCCGGGCCACTACAGCGGCAAGGTCCGCGAAAACTACGATCTGGCGGATGGCCGGCGCATCATCATCGCCACCGACCGGCTCAGTGCCTTCGACATCATCCTGACCTCGATCCCCTACAAGGGCGAGATACTGACCCAGACGGCGCGCTACTGGTTCGAGGAAACCGCCGATATCTGTCCGAACCATGTTCTCGAATACCCCGACCCGAACGTCGTCGTCGGCACGAGGCTCGACATCCTGCCGGTCGAGATCGTCGTGCGCGGCTATCTGGCGGGAACCACCAGCACCTCGATCCTGACGCGCTACAAGCGCGGCGACCGCGACATGTACGGTATCCGCCTGCCGGACGGCCTGCGCGACAATGAAAGACTGGCCGAGCCGATCATCACGCCGACCAGCAAGGCCGCGCATGGCGGCCATGACGAGCCGCTGTCGAAAGCCGAGATCCTCGAACAGGGTCTTCTCACGCAGGCGCAGTGGGACATCGTGTCCGGCTACGCTTTGCGGCTGTTCGCCCGCGGCCAGCAGCGCGCCACCGAGCGCGGCCTGATCCTGGCCGACACGAAGTACGAATTCGGCACCGACAGGAACGGGACCATCATTCTTGCCGATGAAATCCATACCCCGGACAGCAGCCGGTACTGGATCGCATCGAGCTACGAACAGGCGCTCGCCGACGGCTGCCGGCCGGAGAGTTTTGACAAGGATTTCGTCCGGTCGTGGGTCTCGGCGCGCTGCAACCCCTACAGCGACCCGGTACCTGAGATACCGGCCGAGATCGTCGAACAGGCCTCGCGGGTTTACGCGCAGGCTTATGAGGCGATCACCGGCAAGGAATTCTCGCCGGACCTTTCCGGGGACAGCGTGCTCGATCGTATTCGCACGAACCTCAGGCGCTATTTCTGATCGACCTTCGCCGGTGATGCGAACTGCCGTCCCATGGCCATGCCCAGGGTCTACGAACTCGGGTTAACCGGTCCTCGGAAACCTTCGCCGGTGTGTTGGCTGACGGAGCAAACGAAAAACCCGCCTGTGCGGCAGGTCACTGGCGCAAATCAGCACCATAGGCAAAAATGTACCATAGCTGAGGGCACCCAGTCAAGAAAAAATTCCTATCGTGAAAAAGCTGCCCGGCAAAAAGGCTGCCGACACCGCGCGCCGGCTGTCGCAGGTCTTTTGCCAGTCGGAGCCTGTGGCCATGCCGTGGCTCGTTGACCTTCTGGCGCCGTGACGATACGGGATCGAGGGCAGCCAGTCTCGAAGGATTTCTCGCATGGTGCACTACGCTGAAGGACGGCCGCTTGGCGATCTGACGCTGCGCACCCTGGCCATGCCTTCGGACGCCAATGCGGCGGGCGACATCTTCGGCGGCTGGGTGATGGCGCAGATGGATCTGGCCTGCGGCATCCGCGCCGCCGAGCGCGCCAAGGGCCGCGTGGTGACGGCGGCGGTCAAGGAAATGTCCTTCGCCAAGCCGATGAAGATCGGCGACACGCTGTGCATCTACACGCATGTCGAGCGCGTCGGCCGCACCTCGATGACGCTCAAGGTGGAAGCCTGGGCGCAGCGCTACCTCTCCGACCTGATGGAGAAGGTCACCCATGCCGATTTCGTCATGGTGGCGCTGGACGGCGAGGGCAAGCCGAAAGCGGTTCCCGCCGAAGGCTGAGGCAAGCCGAAAAATCAGAACCGCACTTCCATCGTGGCGCGGACGCCCTGGTCGGCCGCCTTCTTCCCGAACTGACCGGAGTAGCTGATCCCCAGCGTGGTGCTGTCGGCGATCCGGAAATCGAGCCCGGCCCCGACGATGGCTGTATCCCTAGCGATCGGCACGCCGGCAATGGTGAAGAGGTCGCCACCGGCGAAGGCCATGTCTGCGGTCGGCGTGGTGTCGCCGAAGGCATGACGCCAGCCGAGCGTACCCTGCGCGGTTGCTTGCATTCCGCCGAGGTCGAAGCCGACCGAGGCCCGCAAGCCGAGCGTGGTGAAGGTGGTCTCGGTGGTCGAGGCAGCGGATGTGAGTGCGGCGGCGCCCCCCTTTTCCGTGAAGCTGTCGGTGTGGAGGTTGACATAGGCGAGACTGGCGAAGGGCTCGAAGGCAGCCATGCGCGTCTCGAGGCGATAGCCGGCCTCACCGAAGACCTGCGCGGTGCCGGCATCGTATTTCGCCGTCAGCGCATCGACGAAGCCTGGAACGACGACGTTGCGGCTGGTGTCGATCCGGTTCCAGCTGTAGGCGACGCCGCCGCGCAGGCCGAGGCCGTCCCACTGTCTACCGCCATAAAGGCTGATGTGATAGGTGTCGCTGGAGCCGGAAGAGGCATGATCGTCGACGTCGAAACTGGCGTGGCTGTAGCCGGTCAGCAGGCCGACCCGCCAGGCTTCGCCGATCACGGTGTCGGCGCCGGCGAGGAAGCCGCCGGTGGAGCGGTCGAGGCCGGCGGCATTGCCGTCGCCGCTCGCCGTGCCCCAGGAGCCGAAAGCCTGCCCCCACACGACGAAACGGCTGGTGTCAGCCTCGACCAGCTCCGGGCCGCCCTCGCCATAAGCCATCACTGGCATGGCGGGAGCGGCGACGTCGCCCATGGCCGCCCGGACGCGGGCGGTTGCGGCATCGGCGACGAAGCGGCTGTCCTCGATCAGCATCCCCTTGGCTGAGGCATGAACCTCGCCCGACGCGGCATCCAGCGCCAGGCGCGCTGCGTCCTTGTCGGTCATGAGCAGCATGGCCCATGCAAGCGCATTGCCTTCGCCCAGCCGATCGAGGGCTCCGGCGGTCGCGAACTGGTTGCGGGTGGTGGCGACGTTGGCGACCGCGACGTCGTTGCGCGCCAAGGCGAGGGTGATGTCGTTGCCGTCGCCGCCCTTGTAGTTGATGAGATGGTCGAGGAAGAGAAGGTCGTTGAGGTTGCCGACGGAGGCGAAGGTGCCGGCGACATCGGCAGCGCCATTGTTCTGGATGATCGTGTACGGCCCGTTGCGCAGGTTCCAGCTCTCGGCTGTCGCCGGCGTCAGGACCAGGTTGAGCGTGGCGCCTGATATGTCGACCGTGCCGCCGACGATCAGCCTGTCGGCGCCGGATGGGGTCGCCTCGACCTCCAGGACGCCATGATTGACATAGTTGCCGCCGACCGCCTGGACGCCGATGGAATTGCCGACGCCGTGCGTGCCGAGGATGGTGACATTGCCGCCCATGGTGCCGATGCCGCCAAGGCGCGCGCCGGAATCCACCGTGACATCGCCGGCGAGGCTCGCTGTGCCATGGCTGGCGTCGCCCACCACCAGCGTTCCCATGTCGACGGTAGTCAGGCCCGCATAGCTGTTCTGTCCGTTGAGCGTCAGCTTGCCCGCGCCGGTCTTGGTCAGAGAGCCGTTTCCGGAAATGGTGCCGCCGATGACGTCGTCATGACCGAGCGCGCCGAGCGAAAGCTGCGGCGCCAGCTGTGAATCGTCGATTAGTATGGCCCCGTCGCCAGACAGCGAACCGACATCGAGCACGGAGTCCTGGTTGCGGAAGCGAACCAGCACGCTGCCGCCGGCGCCGTTGAGGATGGTTGCATCAGCCGCCTGCGATGCCTGCTGGAAATCGAGCGTGCCGCCGGCCTCGTTGACCAGCGTCGCCGTTCCGCCGTCCGAATGTCCGTAGAAAATGGTCGAGCCGCCATTCCGGTTGGTTATCGTGGCGTCCCCGGCGGAGGAAGATACATTGCTTGAGTAATCGTCGTCGAAGGTCGTCCTGCTGAAATAATACGGTATGCCCAGGCCGTCATTGACGATGGTAGCATTGGCGGCGCTTGCTCCTGTGAAGGTGACCGAGCCGCCGCCCTGGTTGATGATGCTGGCCGTGCCGGCATCGGTTCCGGTGCTGAAATTGAGCCCGCCAGTGCCGTCCTTCGCCAGAATGATGGTGGCCGCGCCGGCGGTCGCATTGCGCAGGAAGTTGAGGTCGCCCAACCCGACGGTGATCGAGAGATCCTCGGCACTGACCGGATTGGCGGCGTCGTTGCCCGAGAAATAGAGCTTGGCCCATCCCCCGCTTCCGTTGGAGTTTATGGCGACCAGTCCGTCGCCGAGCGCGCCTGTCGCCGTCACGACAAGGCCGCCGCCGCGCACCGCCGTGCCGCCCGAATAGCTGTTGGCGCTGTTCAGCGTCAGCATGCCGGCGCTGGTCTTGGCGAGTTGCCCGTCACCCGAAACGACGCCGTCGAGGATGAGGTTCTTGCCGGCGCCGACATCGAACGTGCCGCCGCTTGCGCCGAGGATTATCTGGCGCTCCAGCGTGAAGTTGAGCGGATTGCCGGTCACCTGCAGCGCGCCGCCGTTCAAGGTCAGGGCGCCCGAGACATCGCCCAGCGACCAGTCGCCGCCGATCCTCAATGTGCCCTGGTCGACGGTCCACGACGTCACCGCGCTGGTGCTGCCGGTCAAGGTCCATGTGCCGTTGCCGGTCTTTTCGTAGATGCCGAAACCCTGGTATTGCTGTCCGACGCCTGAGACGTCGAAGCTGCTGTCGACGTTCCCGCCGAGCCTCAACGTGTCGGCCGCGCTGAAGGCCTCCACAGTGCCGCTGATCGCCGAGCCGGCCCGCAGCTCCAGCGTATTGACGCCGCCGCTGAACCGGATCGCATCAGCCTGGGGGCCGTTGCCGTCGATCGAGAATCCACCGGCGATGGTGCCGCTGTTGGTCACGGTGAGGCCAGCCCCGGCAATGCCGACCCCTCCGGATCCGGCAAGGTAGCGTTGATCGGAATAGCCGCTGGCGCCACCTGTGCCGCCCTGCACGGTGCCGCTGTTGTCGATCGTGCCGCCACCCGACATGACGATGCCGCTGCCACCACCACCGCCGGTGCCACGCGAATAGCCGCCACCGCCGCCACCACCACCCGCAATGGTGCCTCTGTTGATCAAGGCAATATGGGCTCCAGAGAACATGGCGCCGCTGCCGCCGTCGCCTCCGCCGCCGCTATCGGCAACACCGGCACCGCCGCCGCCGCCGCCGCCGCCAACGATACGACCGCCGCTGGTGGCGAGAGAAGCATCGTCTACGGATGAGGCGACGCCATTGCCGCCATTGCCGCCGACACCTCCGTTGCTGCCGCCGCCACCGCCACCGCCGCCCGTGATGAAGCCGCCATCGTTGATCAGGGTGGCAGCGGAACTGCCGACGCCACCGTCGGCACCGTCGACGCGGACGGTTCCGCCGGAACCGCCGGAACCGGCCACACTGCCATTGCTGCCGCTGCTGCCGCCGTCGCCCAAAACTCCCCCGGTGCCGCCGGTTCCGGCTGCGCCTGCGCCGCTCCCGCTACCACCCTGGCCGCCGCCCCGGCCCGCGGAGTTGGTCGCGCCATGTCCGCCAGCACCGTCGGCCATCGCGGGGCTCCAGGCCAGGGGGGCCAGGAGGCAGGTCGCGAGAGCGGTCGAGCGCAGCAGGCTTCGCTTCGAGACGATGGCAATTCCTGTCAAGGCCAAGCTCCCCAGATCAGCACCGACGCAGTCGTGCATGTCCCCGGGCATAGCACCCGAGACCAAGGGCGGGTATCGTTGAAACTAGCTATGCCCGCCGCGCCGGGATCGGCCGGTCAGGCCGCGGGCACATGCAAGGCCAGCACGGTTTCGCCGCGCCGCGACCGCGTGTCGAGCGTACCGCCCAGCCGTCCGGCCCGTGCCCGCATCGAGCGCAGGCCGGTGCCCGGGACGGGCGCTTGCGAGGCGGCATCGAAGCCGACGCCATTGTCGTTTATGGCCAGGCTCAGCGTCTCGCCGCGCCGGTGCAGGTCGATGACGACGCGGCTTGCCTGGCTGTGCTTGAGCACGTTGGTCAGGCCTTCCTGCAGGATGCGGACGAGATCGAGGCTTCGCGCGGGCGACAGGTGGCAGTCCTCCAGCCCGGTCAGGTTCCACACGCAATCGATGTCGCGGCTTTCGCATGCCAGCGTGTGGCGGCGGCGCAGCGGCGCGATCCACTCGGCCAGCGACTGGCCGCCCGTCTGGTCGTCGGCGGCGGTGTCGATGATGACCCGCAACTCGTCGCGCAGTTCCTTGAGGACGGACAGGAAGCGATCGGCCGGCAGGTTCTGCGGCGCATGCTCCAGCATGGCGATCGAATTGACCAGGGTGCCGCCCATGCCATCGTGCAGATTGTGGGAAAGGGAGACGCGCTCGGCCAGCCTGGTGTTGGCCAGGGTGACCTCATGCTGCTGATGCAGCGTGAGGGCGAGTTCTTCCCTGGCGGTTTCGATCTTGGCCGTGAGCTCATCGTTGAACCCCTCGATGCGGCGCATGTTGGCGACGAAGTTCCAGGCCAGCACCAGCGCCATGCCGACCATCTGAAAGTGGGATGTCAGCGTGACGTAGTAGACATTGCCAAGAAGGATGCCGAGATAGGTCATCAGGTCATGCAGGATGGCCACGATGGTGAGCGCGTTGACGATGTGAAGGACGATGTGGTCCAGCCGATTGCTGCGCCAGGTCAGGCCGATAGACAGGAAACAGGCGCCGATGTAAAGCAGCGACCAGAACAAGGCCAGCAGGTTGAGCATCGGGCCGAGTTGGGAATGCGGCGTGGCAAACAGGGCCGCGGCGCCGATCGCCAGCGCGGCCCACAGCACGGCTTCCCCCCTGGGAAAGCGGCGCTCGGCAAAGCGGATGACAAACAGCACGAAGGCGGCGGCCATGACCATGAAGGAGAGCATGATAAAACGCTGCCAGGTGTCGGTCGCCCCGAACGGCCAGGGGCTCGTCACCACGAAATTGAGCGAATAGCAAAACCACGCAATCGTCATCAGGGCGAACCAGCCATAGGCCTTCAAGCTTCGGCGCAGCAGCCAGACGACGAAGAAAAAGGTGCCAAGCGCCGCGGTGACGCCGAGATAGAAGACCGGCAGTTCGCGGCGAATCCAGAATTGCTGGACAAAATGGGCACGCGTCGCCGAAGGCGGGCCGATCAGGACCGGACCAAGGCCTGGCTGGTATGGCGCCAGGCCCGAGACCCTGATCAGCAGCGTGTTGGTGCCGGCATGCAGGACCGGGTCCGCGAGCTGCCAGTAGCGGGGCACGTTCCATGAGCGCGTCAACGGCTCGACGAGGGATTCGTCGCGGCCGAGTTCCGCGCCGTTGACGGAGATCGATCCGGCCAGTGTCCAGTAGTTCAGCGCCAGGCCTAGCGGTTCGGCCGCGTCGGGCCTGTCGAAGGTGAGGCGATACCAGACCACGCCGTCGAAACCGGGCCAGCGCGCCGTCCAGTCGTCGGGCAAGGTCACGCTGGTCCAGCCGGTGGCCGGCGGCGCGGCGGCGTCCCAGCCGGATCGCACGGCCTCGATCGTCTTGAACGGCACGGCCCCGCCGGCGGCAAAGGCGATGCCGCCCGGCACGAGGAGCAGGAATATCAGGGCAAGAAGCCTTGCGACCGTGCCTCGAAGATCGCTTCCGTCCGGGATTTCACCGACAGCTTCTTGTAGATGTTGCGAATGTGGCATTCGACCGTGAACCTGGAGAGGGAAAGGACTCCCGAAATCTCTCGATTGGTGAGCCCCTTGGCAACGAGGTTCAGGATCTCGACCTCGCGCGGCGTCAAGAGAGGCGGGGCCGCGGCGGGCTTGCCGCGCCCCGGCCTGTCGGTGGAAGAACGGGCACGCCCGGACGGCGCCGGCGCCGACACCAGTTCCAGGATGCGCCGGGCGATGAAGGGATCGATCGGCGCGCCGCCGCGAATGGTGCTGCGAATCGAAAGCGAAAGCTCGACGTCGTCGCGCTCCTTCAAGAGATAGCCGGTCGCCCCGGCGCGCAGGGCTTCGAGGATGGTGTTTTCGTTGCTCCAGGCCGAGATGACGAGGATCGGCAGCGCCGCGTCGTGCTCGTGCAGGGAGCCGATGAGGTCGATGCCGTTGCCGTCGGGCAGGCCGACATCGACCAGCGTCATGGCAAAGGGCTGGTCGACGAGCAGGGTCCTGGCCTGCGCGATCGACCCGGCGAAAAACAGCTCCTCCTGAGCATAGCCAAGGCCCTTCAGTATCGAGCGCAACCGCACCTGCATCATCGGCTCGTCCTCGACGACAAGCAGCGGGCTCGGCAGCAGTGCTTCCGATGGGGGCAGGTCGATGGCGGAATATTCCTTGTACGACATGAGCCTCGACGCGAATGGCGGCTTTCACCTGTAGCGGCCGGGCGGAAAATACCCAGCCGATCGTACCCAGTCTGCCATGGATCGGTTGCCGCCGACATAGCTGGGATCAGGTAGAGCGAGCCGGGCATGGCCGTTTGTAACTGGAGCCGTGTAGCGGACCGGTTTCGCGACATCCAACGGTTGCCTCCATGCCCGATCCTGCTGCAATCGGAGGAGAGACAATGCGTCAACATCTGCTGAACGGTTGGCTCGTGGCGGCCCTGGTCGCGACGACCTGCCTGCTCGGCGTGACCGCTTACGCGGAGGTGAAGGAAGACATCTCGCGCGTCGCCTGCACGCGTGGAGGACAGGCTCCTGGCGAGCGGGGCGCACGGTGTGATACCTGTGCCGCCGCGCGATGCGATGTGCGCGCATCAGGAGCCTGAGCGGCAGCCGTCAGGGGACCGCATGAGCGGCAATCCGCCAGCCAAACCGGCGCGTGCATTCGGTTCAACGATCCGCGCAGCCGAGATAGAATTTCCGATCAGACAAGCCGGATGTTGCGTGCGGGGCTGAATCCCTTGCCGCGCAAGGGTTTCAGACGCGGGCGCCGTCGAATTTTTCGCGCGCCGCCTTGACGCGCATGGTGTTGGCGCGCGCCCATTCGCTCAGTGCGCTGACGGGGATCAGCAGCTCGTGGCCGAGCTCGGTCAGCTCATAATCGACGCGCGGCGGAATGGTTGGAAACACGGTGCGGGTGACGAAGCCGTCACGCTCCAGCCCGCGCAAGGTGGTGGTCAGCATCTTCTGCGAGATGCCGCCGACGGCTGCGCGCAATTCGTTGAAACGCAGCGGTCCGTCGCCCAGCTTGCCGACGACCAGAACGGTCCATTTGTCGCCGACGCGCTGCAGGATTTCCGAGATGGCGCGGCAGTCTTCAGAGCGGTGTGGGTGCCTCGGTAACAAAAAAGTGCCTTCTTGTGCATCGCGTTTGCAGTATCTCATATAGCGCAGGTATCCAAATGATACCAGTACTTCGTGCAAGGAGAGCCCTTATGTCCAAACCCAAAATTGCCATCGTCGTCGGATCGACGCGCGCCGCTCGTTTCGCCGATGTGCCAACCCAGTGGATCGCCAAGATCGCCAAGTCGCATGCCGACATCGATGTCGAGATCGTCGACCTTCGCGACTTCCCGCTGCCGTTCTTCGACGAGGTCGCATCCTCCGCATGGGCGCCGTCGCAGAACGAAGTGGCACAGCGCTGGCAGAAGAAGGTCGCCGAATTCGACGGCTTCATCTTCACCGCCGCCGAATACAATCATGGCCCGACCGCCGTGCTGAAGAATGCCATCGACTACGCCGCCAACGAATGGAACAAGAAGCCGGCCGGCTTCGTCGGCTATGGCAGCGTCGGTGGCGCTCGCGCCGTCGAACAGCTCCGCCTTCATGCCGTCGAATTGCAGATGGCGCCGGTCAAGTCGGCCGTCCATATCGCCTGGGGCGATTTCCTCGCCGTCCGCCAGGGCGAGAAGAAGCTGGAAGACCTCGAGCATCTGAACCAGGCCGCCACGGCGCTGGTCAACGACGTTGCCTGGTGGGCCAAGGTGCTCAAGGCAGCGCGTCAGGCCGATGCCGTCGCCGAGGAAGTCAAGGCGGCCTGACCGCCGGTTCGAATTATCCTCCCAAGGATCCGGGGCGGCGCTTGCGCCGCCCTTTTTCAATTATAACGGCTCAAACCGAAAGCTGGCGCCGGATCGGACGACGCGGCCGACACCGGGCGAATCCAGATGCGCGCCGGCAACGAAACAATGATCGTCGGCAGCAAGCGCCAGCAACCGCAACCGGCTTTCGCGCGCCTGGTCCTGATCGGCATCGAATTCCCACGTCACCTCAGGTCGATCGAACTGAAGCGATGGGACGTGAACGGTGTCGCCCCAAATCAGAATGCGTTCGCCACCGCTCGAAACACGAAAGCAGCTGTGTCCCGCTTCATGGCCATGGGCTTCGACAATGTCGACATGTGTCCCGATACGGTCTCCGGCTTCGAAGGGTTCCGCCATGCCGTGAAATCGTTCGAGCCGCGCTTCGGCGCGAAAAAAGCCGAGTTCTTCCCCGGGAACGAGCAAACGCGCCAGGCGCGGGAAAGCGTCGCGGCCGTCGGCAAGCACAAGACCATGGATGTGGTCGAGATGGGTGTGGGTGAAACAGACGGCACGGACTCGTCCGGCATCGATGCCAGCTTCGTCCAGCGCCTCGGGAAGTCGGCCCATGGTGGGATGCCAGGCGTTCGAGGCACCGGTATCGATCAGGATGATTCCGTATCCATCGTCAATCGCGAAGGCATTGACGGACAGTCTGAGTTGACCACCAACCAATGCGACTTGTTGCGGCAATTCATCGCCAAATGGCTTGTCGCCGGGTTGCCGAAGCCGTCCGATCGGCATGTCGACATAGCCATCGCGCAAGGAGGTGATGCGCAAGTCACCAAGATCGTAGGTCTGATAAAGGTCGCCCGAAGCCATGCGGTGCATTTTTTCCGATCCGTTCTGCAGACAACCGGCAACATGCGACGGGCCAGCTGCGTCGGCAACCCGCCCCGTCAATTCGATCTGTGCCATGGGTGCGTGCGTCGCCTGCCGTGGCCGGATGATGCAGTCGGCGAGGCGGTCCGTTTCGTTCAACTCGCCGGCATGGTGCTGATACCCTGATGTCACGATAGCCTCGGCCCAATCGGGGTTGGACTGCTACATCGACCGGGCTGCCATCTGGTCGCGCCCTTTGCCCTGATATATCCGGCTGCGATCCGTCACATGAGTGAAGCCGTGAAGACATCCAGCCTGACCGGCGCCGTTTCCCCGATGATCCCGGTGCTCGTATGCGCGCTTGCGATCTTCCTGCTGTCCGGGATGGATGCGGCGATGAAGATCCTGGTCATCGCGGTCGGGGTCTACAACACCTTGCTGTGGCGCAGCATGGTCGCGGCCGTGGTCGCGGGCGCAGCCTGGTTGGCGGGACCACGCTTAAAGCCGACCATTCCGGTGCTGAGGCTGCATGCGCTGCGTGCCGCAATTGTCGGCGTCGTGCTGATATCCTTCTTCTGGGGCTTGGCCAGGCTGCCGCTCGCGGAGGCGATCGGGCTCAGCTTCGTGGCGCCCTTGTTTGCGCTGTTTCTCGCCGCGCTGCTGCTGGGCGAACGGATCCGACGCCAGGCTGTCTGGGCATCGTTGGCCGGCATCGCCGGCGTCGCCATCATCATGGCCGGCCAGTTCGGGCAGGCAGACTATTCGCAGGACGCCATGCTCGGCACGGCAGCGGTGCTCGTATCGACCGTGTTCTACGGATACAATCTGATCCTCGCCCGGCAACAGGCGCAGTTGGCCAAGCCGATCGAGATCATGCTGTTCCAGAACCTTTGCGTTGCCATCCTGCTCGGCCTCGCGGCACCCTGGCTCGCCGTCGCCCTGCCGAGCGATCTTTGGCTTCCTTTGGCCGGGGTGACGGTGCTGTCGCTCGCCGGGCAATTCCTGATGAGCTGGTCCTACGCCCGCGCCGAAGCGCAATATCTGATCCCGACGGAATACTCGGCCTTCATCTGGGCGGTTGCGCTTGGCTGGTTCTTCTTCGGCGAGGAGGCGACCTGGACCACGCTGACGGGAGCGTGCCTGATCGTCGCCGGGTGCCTGATCGCCGCGCGGGCCAATCCCAGGCTTGCCGAGCCCATCGAAGTGGCGGTTTGAACGTCGACGTTCAACGCCCCGCAGGATCGCGAAATACCCCAGTCTCCACCTCGTGCATGAAGTGAGCGATGAGAGCCGCGCATTGGCGATGATGCGTTTCGAGAAGCATGTGCCCGCTCTCAAAGACATGGATTTCGACGGCGTCGAGATCGCGGCTGTAGGCCATGATCTCGTCCAGCGCGAAGAAGGCGTCGTGGCGCCCCCACAGCACCAGGCATGCTGGCTGTTGGTCGCGGAGATAGGCCTGGATGGCCGGGAAGCGCGCGATGTGCGAGCCATAATCGGTGAAGAGTTCGAACTGAATGTCGGTGTTGCCGGGCCTCGCCAGGCGCTCCGTATCGAGATACCAACCCTCGGGCGGAAACAACACTTTCAGACGCTCGGGGAGACCGCCGATATATTGGTTTCGAGTCCCCTCGAAATTCATCCAGTCCGGCAGTTTGGCGCGGTTTTCTTCAGTCGGTTCGGCGAAGAACGCCTTCGGCGCGTCCCATTCCGGTCCCAGCCCCTCGTCATGAGCGTTGCTGTCCTGGGCGATCAGGCCGAGGATGCGATCCGGCCGCCGTGTGGCGAGATGATAGCCGACGGGCGTGCCGAAGTCAGTGATGTGGAGGAAGAATCGCTGGAGGCCGAGGGCCTCGATGAAGGCTTCGATCGTGCTGGCCAGGTTGTCGAACGTGTAGTCATAGGCATCGATGGAAGGGGCGGACGAAAAGCCGAAACCGGGCAGATCCGGCGCCACCACATAGGCTGTCTCCGCCAGCGGTTCGATGACATTGCGATAGACGTGCGACGAAGTCGGATATCCGTGCAGCAGCAGGATTGCCGGTCTGCCGGGATCGCCGGCATGACGGTAGAAGATGTCGAGGCCGTCGACATTGATGGTTTCGTGGCGGGTCTTGTAACGATTGCTGCACATCCTCTCCCTCCCAGGGTTCCGCGCCAATCTGGCGACGCGATGGCTTTGACACCACGTATCCGTATGATAGTGGTTACATCATGTAACCGTATAATCCGGTTAATGAGGTTATGTTCCATGGGCGATGAATACACCGAATGGGTACCGGATCACTTCATAGGCGGGCATCCCGCTTTGGACCTGTCGAACGCCGTGTTCGACCGGCGGGCGCCGGCAACAGACAATGAACTCTTCAAGTCCGTCCGGGATGTTGCGAACTGGTTCAGCGCCTCAGGGCTTGCCGACGATCGTCAGGCGCAGGCCGTTGCCGAGATAGCGGATGGGCGGTTCGTGGAAGGGGTCCGCGAAATGCGGGAGGCGTCATTTCAGGTTTTCGATCCAATCGCCGCGGGCAAACCGGCTGCGGTCGAACCGCTCGGCGTGTTGTTCTCGCGCACGGCAAGCTCGCTTGCCGCCGGGTCTATCGAGCTGGATGGCACCAGGCCGGAGCTTGCCCTTGGCCGGTGGCGCGATCCGGACGCCGTCACCGCGTTGCTGGCCATGCTGTCCATCCAAGCGTTCTTCACCCTGCCGCGCGACAGGCTGCATTCCTGCCCTCGCTGTGGCTGGCTTTTCCTCGATACGTCGCGAGGCGGCAAGCGGCGCTGGTGCAGCATGCGCACCTGCGGCAACCGCGAGAAGGTGTCGCGCCACCGAGATCATGCCGACGTCTAGACCCACCACGTCGCCTTTGCTGCGGGCGGCCGGATGCCGGCGCGTCACTCCGGAAGACCGGCCTTGCGAAAACCATCGACGAAATGCTCGAGCGTAGCGGCGTCGCGGAATGGCTCGGTCGTCGCCCAGTGATGGGTTGTGAAATGCGGGTTGCCGACGAGGAACAGTTCAGCCTCTGCGCGCGCCTCGTCGAGCCGGCCGAGTTGGGCCATGCTTGCCGCCAGGAAACGGCGTGAGCTTGTGCGATAGGTCTCGTCACGGCGCAACGTCTCGATAGCGGCTTGGTAGTCGCGCGCCGCATATTGCGCCTGGCCGAGCGTCAGATAGTACCAGCTCGCCGGAAACGGGTTCAGCCGGAACGCCTTGCCGATGTGCTCGAGGCCCTCTTCGACCCGTCCGGCCAGGACCGCGATGTCGGACAATGCCGCCCAGGTGTCGGCCTCGTTCGGGTCGAGCTCGATCGCTTTGGCGAATTCCGCATCCGCTTCAGTGAAGCTGCGCTCATAAGCAAGCAGATAAGCCAGGATCCAGCGACAACCGGCGTCGTTGGGATCGATCGCCACGGCCTTGCGCGCCAGCTCCAGGGCAACGCTGCGGGCAGCCTCGGTTGGTCCGCCCCAATGCACCTGTCCCATCCAGTGGTTCATGGCAAGCCAACGATAGGGCTCGGCATAATCAGGATCGAGCGACACCGCGCGCGTCAGCATCAGATGCGCTTCCTGCGCCATCTGCGGCGAGTCGTCGATCAGCTTTCGCGCCCGCACGCAGAGGTCGTAGGCCTCCAGATTTCGCGGCCGATTGCGCGGCGGCGGCGCGCGCAGCCGGCCAAGCAGCGCTTCCACGATCTTGGCTGTCACCTCGTCTTGAACGGCAAAGATATCCTCCAGGCCGCGATCGAAGCGTTCCGCCCACAGATGATCGCCACTCATGGCGTCGACCAGCTGTGCGTTGATGCGCACGCGCCCCGCGGCGCGTCTTGCACTGCCTTCCAACAGGTAGCGCACGCCAAGATCCCCGGCGATCTCGCGCACGTCCATCGCTTTTCCCTTGTAGGCAAAGGTCGAGTTGCGGGCGATGACGAACAGGCCGGAGATTCTGGACAGGTCGGTGATCAGGTCTTCCGTCAACCCATCCACGAAGGGATCCTGCTCGGGATCGTTGCTGAAATTGACGAAGGGCAGCACGGCTATCGACGGTTTGTCGGGCAGCGGCAAGGGTTTTCGCCTGGCCTCGCCCAGCTGTTCGACGGCCCCCGTGAAACGGTAGCCGACGCGCGGAACGGTGGATATCCATTCGCCGTTGTCGCCGACGGGGCCAAGCAGCTTGCGCAGCTGCGCGATCTGGACGGTGAGATTGCCTTCCTCGACGGCCGTGCCCGGCCACGCGGCGTCCATCAGTTCGGCTTTTCCGAGGATTTCGCCGGGCCGCCCGACGAGTGCCGCAAGCAGGCTCAGCCCGCGATAGCCGACGGCAACGGGGACATCGTTCCGAAGCAGCGTTCCCGCACGCGGATCAAGCACGAACGGACCAAAGGCAAAACGCGATCCCTGCATAGGCGCATCTATAGGGCCGCTCTAGCTCGTTTGGAAGTTTTGGGAACTATTTGGGAGGGCTTAATTACGGCGCCGTCCGTATCGCGCAGAATTCAACCCCATCGAGAGCCCAGGCCCTCAAACCATATGGAGGTTGCCATGACCAATACCCTCACTTGTGCAGCGCGGCCGGGAACGCCTGTGCGGCCGGCATCGCGCCGGCTCCTGAAGACCCTGCGAAGCATCATCGCGAGCTGGCACGATCGGACCTGGCGCGAGCGGATACGCTTTCGCTGGCAGCTCAGGCAAATGTCGAAGGACAATCCGCATCTGATCGACGACATCGGCCTGACGATACAGCAGGTCGAGGGAGAGATCGCCAAGTCCTTCTGGGAACGATAGAGCGAAATGCCGCAATTGCGTCGACCGTCAGCGCACCGGGGCGCCGGCCAGGCGGGTGGCGATCAGCTTGTCGATGCGGCGGCCGTCGAGATCGACCACCTCGAAGCGCCAGCCCTGCGCGTCGACGCATTCGCCAGTCGCCGGCAGATGGTGCATATGCGACAGCACATAGCCGGCAACGGTTTCGTAATCGCGGTTTTCCGGCAGGTCGATGCCGAGAATGTCGGCCATCTCGTCGGCCTGCATGTAGCCGGCGAGCAGCCACGAGCCGTCCTCGCGCTTGACCGCGTTTTCCTCGTCGCCGGCGTCGGTGTCGGCGCGGAACACGCCGGTGATGGCTTCCAGAATGTCGGCCGGGGTGACGATGCCTTCGAAATGGCCGTATTCGTCATGCACCAGCGCCATCGGCACGTCGGATTCCTTTAGCTTCTGCAGCACATCGAGCGCGTCGGCCTGGTCGTAGACGATGGGGGCTGCGCGCACATGCCTGCGCGGATCGAGCACGCGGCCGGCAAGCAGTGCGGCCAGCACATCACGCGTCTGGACGACGCCGACCATGACGTCGACGCCGCCGTCGCCTGCCGGCAGGCGCGAATGCTGGGTTTCCATGAGCAGCTTGCGGATGGCCGCCTCGTCGGATTGCAGATTGATCCAGTCGACTTCGGTGCGCGGCGTCATCACCGCGCGCACGGCGCGGTCGCCAAGCCGCATGACGCCGGCGATCATGCGCCGCTCGTCGGATTCGATGGTGCCGTGATGCTCGGCCTCGGCGACCAGCATCTTGATCTCCTCGTCGGTGACCTTTTCCTCGCTTTCGCCGCGCTGGCCGAGCAGCCACAATATGGTGCGGCCGGAGAAGTCGAGCAGGAAGACCAGCGGCGCCGAGACCGTGGCGAGGATGGTCATCGCCGGAGCGACCCTGGCTGCGACCCGCTCGGGATCACGCAACGCGATCTGCTTGGGCACCAGCTCGCCGACGATCAGCGAGAAATAGGTGATGATAGCAACGACGATGCCGACGCCGAGCGGGTCGGCGACAGTCTCGCGGATGCCGGTCGAAGCCAGGAACTGCGCCAGCCGTTCGCCGAGCGTGGCGCCGGAAAAGGCGCCGGAGAGGACGCCGACCAAGGTGATGCCGATCTGCACCGAGGACAGGAACTTGCCGGGATTTGAGCCAAGATCAAGGGCGCGGCCGGCGCCATTGGTGCCGCGGTCGATCATCGCTTTCAGCCTGGCCGGGCGCGACGAGACGATGGCGAGCTCGGACATCGACAAAAGGCCGTTCACGCAGATGAGGACGACCACGATAGCGATTTCGACGTATAACATGAGCGGTCAATAGCATTGTGGCGCGGTCTTCGAAAATAGTCCGGCGTGATTTTTGAGAAATGACCGGTATTTCGCTCACGCGGCATCCCAGGGCGGCGCCGAAAAATGTTCGACGAGGGCGTCGACGACAACCCGCACCTTTGGCGTGAGCGCGCGCGTCACCGGCCAGACGGCATGCACGACGATGTTCTCGACCAGGCATTCCGACAGCACCATTTCGAGATCGCCGCTTTTGAGGCTGTCGGCGGCCAGCCATGTCGGCAGGAAGGCGATGCCGCAGCCGGCGAGCGCCGCATCCAGCATCGGTTCGCCATGGCCGAGAACGAGCCGCGCCTTGGGCACGAAGGTTGCGAGATGGCCGTCGGAATGTCTGATCACCCAGGGGCGGACGATGCCCTCGCGACCGTAGCCAATGACGCTGTGGTCGGCGAGATCCTCGACCGATTGCGGCCGGCCATGCCTGTCGAGATAGTCGCGAGCCGCGCATATGGCCGAGCGCTGAGCGTAGAGGCGCCTGGCCGCTAGCGACAGGCTGTCGTCGAGTTCGCCCATGCGGATCGCCAGGTCGATGCCCTCCTCGATCAGGTCGACGCGGCGGTCATTGAAGGAGACTTCAACCGTCAGGTCCGGAAATTTCCTCGAAATCTCGAACAGCACGGGAGCGACGCAGCGTCGGCCGAAGGCCAGCGGCACGTCGACCCGAAGCCGGCCAGACGGGACCTGCCGACGCGAGGCGAGCAGCGACTGTGCGGCTTCGATCTCGGCCAGGGCCCGGACGCAGGCTTCATAGTAGCCGATGCCTTCGCTGGTCGGGCTGAGACTGCGGGTGGTGCGGTTCAGCAAGCGAACGCCGAGCCTCTGCTCCAGCTGCGCGATCGATTTGCCGATCGCCGACTTCGTCACATGCAGCCGCTCGCCGGCGCTAGTGAAGCTGCCGGCCTCCACCGCCTGAACAAACGCAACGGTGCCTTGCAGGTCGGCCGTTTCCATGGCAATTTCCTATTGTCGACTTTTAGTCCGCAATCAGTGTCAAATTATACCGCACGGAAGCACTATTTTCTATAGTCGAAAGGCATAAATGTCCCGCCTGGCATCAATGCACGGAGCGCGAGACGACATGAGCACCCCAATCAACAGATCCTGGCAGATGAGCGGTTTTGGCCTGTCGAGGCTAAGCCAGGTGGAAGGCAAGGTGCCCGAGCCAGGGCCGCACGATTTGCTGGTGCGGACCAAGGCCGTATCGCTCAACTACAAGGACAAGATGATCGTGGACGGCGTGCTGATCCCCGACCTTGCCTTTCCCTTCGTGCCGACATCCGACGCGGTGGGCGAAGTGGTGGCCGTCGGCAGTGCGGTCAGCCGCTTTCAGGTCGGCCAGCGCGTGCTTGGCCAGGTGATCGCCGATTGGCCGGATGGCGACGCACCGCCGGTGCTGCATAAGCACACGCTGGGGTCGTCGCTGTCGGGCATGCTTTCCGATCATGTCATCTTCGGCGAGGACGCCGCGGTGCTGGCGCCGCCGTCGCTCGGCGACATTGAGGCCGCGACATTGCCGATCGCGGCGCTGACGGCCTGGTTCGCCATGGCCGAGGCGACCAAACCGGTGCCGGGTCAGACCATTCTGATCCAGGGCACCGGCGGCGTGTCGCTGTTTGCGCTGCAGTTCGCCACTGCGTTCGGCCTGCGCGCCATCGTCACCTCAAGCAGCGATGAGAAGCTTGAGCGGGCGAGAAAGCTTGGCGCCTGGCAAGGGATCAACTACCGCACGCAACCGGCCTGGGACGATGCCGCGCGTGAACTGACGAACGGGCTGGGCGTGAACCACGTGCTGGAAATGGTCGGCGGCGACAATGCACGGCGATCTCTGAACGCGCTGGCCGCCGACGGCCGGCTGTCGATCATCGGCCTGCTGGGCGCGATGGAGCTCAGCTTTCCCATCCTGCCCTTCATGCGCAACCGCATCACCGTGCAGGGCCTGTCGATCGGCCATCGCCGTGCTTTCGAGCGCATGAATCAGGCGATCGAGGCGCTGGCGATCAAGCCGGTCATCGACAAGGTCTTTGGCTTCGATGAGGTGCCGCAGGCCTTGCAACATCTGGAGAAAGGGCCGTTCGGCAAGATCGTGATCACGACGACCTGACTTTTGCGATGTCATGGCAACTGCTTCAACACGCCGACAATTGCCTCGCCGTCCGTGAAATAGGGATCGCCGCCGCCATTGCGTCCCGCCTTGGTGGCGCCGACGCCCGATATGTCGCTGGTCGAGAGCAGCATGCCGGCAGTGGCCAGGTCGCGCATCAGGAAATCGCGCTCGGCGTCGATGTCGGGGCCGATATGGTGGGTGACGGCGCCGGTGTCGTGGCTGAAGCCGACGCCGCGATCGAAGCTGGCCGAGCCCAGCCACAGCGGCCGGCCATCGTCGCCGCTTGCATCGGTCTGCCAGAAGCGGACATGATGCCGGCGGTCGGCGCTGATGCCCTCCGGCTTTTCGAAGGCGAGATCCTGGGCACGGCCATCGAACAGCAGCCTGCTGACCGGCGCATCGGGATAGGGGTGGTCGAACAGCACGCTCTCACCGATCTCGATCGCGGTCTTCAGGGTGACGGCGTCGGCGGTGTCCCAGCCGGCGACGGCAAAGGCGTGGACCACCTCCTTCTGCGTGCCGACAAGGCCGACATTGATCGGGTCGCCCGGAATGCCTTGCGGCGTGTGCGTCAGCATCTCGAAGCGATGCGTGCGAAAACCTCGATCGCGGAACGTCCAGAATTCCGGTGCGGCGAAATAGGCGAGCGCCAGATACGCGGCCAACAAGGTCGCCGCCCAGATCATAATGCGTCGCCGAACGCTTCGTTGACCCATGAATGCCGCTCAAATGTTCCTGCATCACATTAGGCGTTGTCATGGCATTCAGGCAAAGGATACCCGGCACCGATCTAACGGCAGGCGCGATAACCGTTCTTGCGGTTCTTGATGTCGAAATGAAAATGGTTGCGGTGGTCGTAATTGTAGCCGGGGCCGAGCACGGTGGTGAAGTACTGGCAGCCGTCGGCGCGCACATTGTTGAGGAAGCCACGGGTGCGGAAGGCGAACAGGCCGGGCTTGCGCACGTCGATGTCGTCGCCATTGTTGAGCTCGATGCTCATGACGTCGAGCGCATTGCCCTTGCCGTGTTCGGACAGGACGCCTTCGCCGGCAATCCGGCGGCAGGAATAGCTGGAGCCCTGGTGTATGGTCCTGACGCCGGAGAAATAACGCCAGCGGGCGGAGGGAACGAGTTCGTTCTTCGTCCAGCCGGCAAAGGTAGCTGCCATGTCGCAGGTCAGGGTTGCGGCGGGTTTCATCTGGATGTTGCCGATGGCCGAGACCTTGACCGGATAATCGATGCCGCACTGGCCTTCATGGATCGGCGCCAGATCGGTGTAGGCGACATCGAGGCGCTTCAATTGCTGACGGCAGTCGGTTTCGCTGGCCGGCATCTGCTCGACGGGCGACATCGGCTCGTCCATGCGCGGATAAGCGGCCTGCGTCATGTACGGATTGGAAGGGACAAGCTTCTGCATGCCGGCATATTGCGGCACGGCAGCCGTCTGCGCGCCGACGTCGACGGCCGGCTGCAGCGACAGCACACTGCCGGTGTTGCAGGCGGAAAGCGCCGCCAGCGCCAGACCGGCGGTCAGCATTGCTGCATATTTTGACTGGCGCGCGGTGGCGAAAAACACGGCCCGAAATTTGCCGGCCATTGGCGGAATCCCGTTGATGGATATCCGGCATTTTAACGATCAAGGGTAAAGGAAAACTCAGCGTCCGCGTTCATGCCTGCGGCCGAATTGCGGCACGCGGCCTGGATCAGCCATGATCACTGGCAGAACGTTCCGCCATGACGGCGCGGTTCGAGATCGAGATGGAAATGCAGGGAATGATCGGCGTCGGCGCCTGGGCCGAGCACCGTCTTGAAGGGTCCGCAGGCGGCCTTGCGAACATTGTTGAGGAATTTGGCGTCTTTCTCCGGCGGCGCCGGGCCGACCTCGATCTTCTTGCCGTCCGACAGCGTGAAGCTGGCGATGTCGAGCGCGTTGCCGAACGCGTGTTCCGACAGTTTTCGTGTGCCGTTGCGTGGCCGGCAGACAAAAGCCGATGCCTGGCCGATCGATTTCAGGTCCGCACCGAATTCGGCCTTTGCCGCCGGCTGGATGACATCGGCGGCAAAACGCGCCGTCGCCTCGGCCATCTTGCAGTTGAGCTCGGTGCCTGGGGCAATCGCGATCGACTTTCCAAGGGTCTTCAGCACGATGGGGTAGGGAATCGAACAGCCGATTTCGGGCTGGCTTTCCGCCTTGTGCTCTTCGAATTCGACGCCGAGCGTCTTTAGCCGTTCGCGGCATGCGACTTCCTCGGCCGGCATTTTTTCATCTGGCACGTCGGCCGAGCGCGGATCGGGCAGCATCTTCTCCTCGTCCGCGTCCGCCGGCTTTTGCGGTGGCTGCGGGGCGACGGTTGGCGGCTGGGCCTCGGGTTCTGCAATGTCAGGCTTTCGTGTCGGCGTTGGCGCGACGTCCGGCGGCTCCGGCTCGTTTTCCCCGGTTGATGGCTCCGGAGCCAATGGCTCGGGACGTGCCTGCTTTTCCTGGCGGGATTTTTCTTCCTTGAAACGGTCGGGCGCTTCCGCGGCCTTCGGCCCTACGCGCTTTTGCTCCTCGGTCTTTGCAGCTTCAGCCTTTGGTGCGTCCGCCGGGCGTGGTTCGGGCACCGGAATGCCGGGTTGGGTTATCGGAGTGCCGGGTTCGGGCACGGGCACGGGAACATCGGCAGGCGAGGGCAGCGATGTCTGCGTTTTCTGCTGTGTCTGCTTTGGCGTGACCTGCCGGTGGCGCCGTGGTTTCAAACGCTTTCCGCCCCTTGGTTTCAGGGGCTGGTCGGCTCGTGGTGTCAGCGGCTGCTCGACCCGCGGCGTCGGGGGCTTATGATGCCGATGGCGATGTCTCGCCTCGACCGGCATCACCAGCAAGGCCGTGACGGCCACGGTCAACGCAATCCTGCATATTCGGGAAAAGACGATCGACCCCATCGCCCTCAACGGCGCCGACGCAAGGTGGTTGCCTTGGCCGCATCACGAACGGTAACCGCTCCGTTACGCACCGATCGCTTCCAGCCCTTCCTCCAGCCAGTCGGCGAGCAGCGGCATGCCAAGCAGGTATTTCGCGGTGCGCTTGTTGGCGCGTTCGCGCGCGGCGGCCAGCGCGTCCGCCCATTCGGTGGCGTCGTAGTCGCCGCGACCGACCCAGGCCAACGCGATCAGCTCGGCTGCTTCATCGACATTGAGGTCGTTGATCAGCTCGCGCAGCTCCTCTTCGGTCAGGTTCTCGGAGCTTTCCTCGGCAAGGCCGTCATGGTGATGGTTGACATGGGACTCGCCGTCGAGTTCGACCTCGTGCTCGGCGCCATCGGCATAGTCTTCATTGACGGCCGCACTCAGTGCCTTGGCCTTGAGGATGAACAGGCGCACCGTGTCGGGGCCGATCGAAAGCTCCCAGTCCTTTTCAAGCCGCCGCTGCAAGGGCCGTCTCCCTCAGGTCGTTTGCCGGATGATAGCGGATTTGCGGCATCCGTCACCTGATGTTCTCCCGCCCGCATTTTTCCGGGATGAAACGCAAGCCGACCGGCGTTAGTATTGCATTCTCACCCCTCCAGGAGGTTTCGATGCATAAAAGAATGCTGATCCAGGCTGCGACCGCGCTTCTCGCGCTGCAGTTCCTCGCTGTTCCCGTGTACGCCGCCGGCAGCGGCGCCAGTGACGAAACCGTCACCCAGTGCAAGAAGGGCCAGGTCTGGGACAAGAAGAAGAAAAAGTGCGTCGCGCCCCAGGAAGGCATGCTCGACGACGACAGCATCTATGATGCAGGCCACGCGCTGGCGATGGCCGGGCGCTATGACGAGGCGATTGCCGTGCTCAGCCTCGCCGCCAACAAGCAGGATCCGCGCATCCTCAACTATCTCGGCTATTCGCACCGCCATTCCGGCCGCGTCACCGTCGGCCTCGGCTATTACGAGGAAGCGCTGCGCATCGATCCGAACTACACGCTGGTGCGCGAATATCTCGGCGAAGCGCATCTGCAGATCGGCGATCTGGCCGGCGCCCAGCAGCAGTTGATGGAAATCGAGAAGCGGACCGGCAAGGGTTCGCGTGAATATGGCATGCTGGCCGAGCAGATCGACCATTTCATGAGAAGCTGAAAAGATCCCAGGGCTCTTCCAAGCGGCCGCGAGCGATCGCGGCCGTTTTTTGTTGCCCCCGGTCTCATTCATCGCCCCCGACTGATGAAAACGGGGATGATTTTAGCAAAACCGATTTTTGGGCGTGAAAAACCCGCTGACATTGCTATATTCAGGGAAATTGCGGTGAAACGGTTCCGTAAGCTCGAGGCTGCCGGACCCGTTTTCTTTTTGTACCCATCGACAAGGCTTTCCCCGATACGCGGGGGTGGCAGCAGGAAAGGCAGGCATCATGAACAAGGTCCCGATGACAGGCGAGGGGTTCGCGTCATTGAAGGAAGAACTGCGCTGGCGCCAGCAGGAAGAGCGGCCGCGCATCATCGAGGCGATCTCCGAAGCGCGCTCGCATGGCGACCTGTCCGAAAATGCCGAATATCATGCCGCCAAAGAGGCGCAGAGCCTCAACGAGGGCCGCGTCAACGAGCTTGAAGATTATATTGCGCGCGCCGAGGTGATCGACGTCAGCAAGCTCAGCGGCGACAAGATCAAGTTCGGCGCCACCGTGGTGCTGGTCGACGAGGACACCGAGGAAAAGAAGACCTACCGGATCGTCGGCGACCAGGAGGCGGACGTGAAGTCCGGCCGCATCTCGATCTCCTCGCCGATCGCGCGTGCGCTCATCGGCAAGGAAGTCGGCGACGCCATCGAGGTCAACGCGCCTGGCGGCGCCAGGGGGTATGAGATCGTCCAGGTGCAGTTCATCTAGGACCTTTGATAATTCTACTCTGGCGGCCGACTACAGCGCCGCGCGTCCTCTCGGACGCGCAAAGGACGCTGTAGGATTTTCAGTTAGCGCATGATCCCTTTCCGAAAATCAATTACGATTTTCGGGGGCATGCGCGGGCGGTTTTCTGCGCTTCCGGTGCTCACGTACTTTAAGTACGCGCCGCTCCGGTTCTCGAAGAACCACGCTATTCGACTCGCCAGAGCGAATTCTGAAAGGTCCTATGCCGGCGCTTGTAGTTTAAGTGCCAATAGCTTTTCTGCTTCCGCCACTACCTGCACCGGCACAACACGCCCCCCATGCGAGGCCAGCAGTGTCGATGCGTAGCGTCCGCGCGGGCCGGTCAGACCCGGCTCTGTTGCCAGGAAAATTGCGACCGTCGGCAGGCCAAAGGCACTGGCAAGATGGGTCAGCCCGGTGTCGGCGCCGATAACCAGCGTCGAGCCGCCGATAGTCGCGGCGATTTCGGACAGCGGCGATTTCGGTACCACGATCGTTGACGGCACGGCGCCTGCGATTGCCTCGGCCACGGTTTTCTCACGCTCGTTCGACCAGGTCGTGACCGGCGTCATCCCCCGCTCAATCAGGAGGCGGGCGGTTCCGATCCAGTCTTCGGCCGGCCATTTCTTGTCTTCGCGGCTGGTTCCGTGCAGCAGGAAGGCGGTTTTTCCAGAAGTGCCCGCCAGGGTGCCGGCGGGCGGCACGATGCCGGAGTCCAGCGTCGAAAGATCGGGCTGATAGGCGAGCGCCAGGCCAAACAACCGCCGCGTCCGTTCGATGGCGTGGAGATCGCGCGGGACGGCATACGTGGCATCGTAGAACAGCGTCGCCGAGGGTTCGCGCGCGCTCGAACGGTCGAAGCCGGCAATGGGTGAGCCCGCCTGTCTTGCCACCAGGGCCGATTTCAGCAGGCCTTGCGCGTCGATGACCAGATCGTAGCGGCAATTGCGCAAGGTGCGGCGCAGGGCGGCCGCCTCGCGCCAGGTGGCGCCGTCAAGCAGCGCCTTGCGCCAGCGCCGGATCGCCACCGTATGAATCTTGTCGATCGCCGGGTGAAGCGCGACGATTCCGGCGAATGCCTCTTCGACGCACCAGTCGAAGGTCAGGTCCGGGCGGTGGCGACGGGCATCCTCGACCGCCGGAAAGGTGTGGATGACATCGCCCATCGACGACGTCTTGACGATCAGCACCTTCATGCCGCGGCCGGAATTTCCAGCAGCCGGTCCGCCGCTGCCGCGACCTGGCCGACTTCCAGCGTCTTCAGGCAGTTGAGGTGGCCGAGCGGACAGACCTTCTGGTGGCAGGGCGAGCACGACAGGCCGAGCCAGACCAGCTCGCGGCGCTCCGCCAGCGGTGGCGTGTTTTCGGGCGAGGTCGAGCCGTAGACGGCGACGATCGGCGTGCCGACGGCGGCCGCGACATGCATCAGTCCGCTGTCATTGGACACAGCCAGCCTGGCGGCGGATATCAGGTCGATGGCGTCCTCCAGCCGCGTCTGTCCGGCGAGGTCGACGACGCCGGGGGCCAGGGCTGCGATCTCCGCCGTCACGTCGCGGTCGTTCTTCGAGCCGAACAGCGCAACCTTCAAGCCTTTGCCCATGAAACCGCTGGCAAGCCCGGCATAGCTTTCGCTGGGCCAGCGCTTGGCAGGGCCGAATTCCGCACCGGGCATCAGGGCCACGAATTTCTGCGGCGCCAGCCCGAAACGGCCGAGCAGGTCGACCTGGTTTTTCGTGTCCACGCTAAGCCGTGGCGCCCGGAAACTGCCGCCTTGGGCAAGGCCGAAATAGGCCTGCGCGGTGCGTCGTTTGATGCTGTCGGGCAATGGCACGATGTCGGTCAGCAGGCCATAGCGCATCTCGCGCAGATTGCCGACACGGCGCGGAATGCGGGCAAAGAACGGAATCAGCGCCGACTTCCAGCTGCCCGGCAGGATATAGGCCATGTCGTAGCGGCCGCGCAGCAGGCGGCCGAAGCGGCGGCGATGGGTGAATTCGAGCGCGCCGGGTTTGAGCGGAAAATCGATCTGCTGGCGGATTTCGGGCATGCGCTTGACCAGGGGTGCTGCCCAGGCCGGAGCCAGCACATCGATGGCGGCGTTGGGATGCAACTCCTTCAGCGCCGAAAACAGGCACTGCGCCATCACCATGTCGCCCACCCAGCGTGGGCCGATCACGAGGATCGTTGGGCTTTCAGCCATTCGACATAGTCTCTGACACCGGTTTCCACTGTCCGGAATTGACCATTGTAACCGGCCGCGCGCAAACGGGACATATCAGCTTGCGTAAAGCTCTGGTAGCTGCCCTTGAGATGGTCGGGAAAGGGGATGAATTCAATCTCCCCTTTACCCAACGTGTCGATCACCGTTTCGGCGATGGCGCGGAAGGGCTGGGCACGGCCGGTGCCGCAATTGAAGATGCCGCTTGAGCCCCGTTTCCACAGCCACAGATTGACGTCGGCGACATCGCCGACATGGATGAAGTCACGGCTTTGTTCGCCGGGTCCGAACCCGTCATAGGCGCCGAACAGTTTCGGGTTCTCGCCTCGCTCGACCTGGTTGAACAGATGGAAGGCGACGGAGGCCATGGCGCCCTTGTGCGCTTCGCGCGGGCCATAGACGTTGAAGTAGCGCAAGCCCACGACCTGTGAATGGTCGGCCTGCCCGGCGAACACGGTTCGCCTGACATAGTCGTCGAACAGCTTCTTGGAATAGGCGTATACGTTGAGCGGCCGTTCCAACGCGGGATCCTCGAGGAACTCCGAGCCGCCGCCATAGACGGAAGCCGAGGAGGCATAAAGGAAAGGCACGCGCAAACTCTGGCTTGCATGCAGCAACCGTTTCGAGAAGGCGTAATTCACCTCCATCATGAATTTGCCGTTCCACTCGGTGGTGGTCGAGCAGGCGCCCTGGTGGAACACGGCCTCGATGCGGCCGAGCGAGCCGGCCTCCATGCGGGGCAGGAAATCGTCCTTGTCGAGATAGTCGGCGATCTTGAGATCGGCAAGATTGACGATCTTGTGACCGTCGGTAAGGTCGTCGACGACGAGGATGTCGTCATGCCCTTCGGCATTCAGCGCGGCGACGATGTTGGAGCCGATCATGCCGGCGCCGCCCGTGACGATGATCATGAAGGACCTCTGGTTGCTTGCGATTCCGGTCCTTATAGGGGAGGCTAGCCGGGCTGTCGACAAAGCCAGGTGCATGCGCCTGTCCTGCCATTTTATGCGCTTGTCTGTTTTGTCCATTTTGTCTATTATGGACAAAACAGGGTATCCCATGAAAAACTATCCGTCGACCGATCTGAAACAGAATCTTGGAGATGTGCTTGCAGCTGCCAGCCAGCAGCCGGTCTCCATCACTCGCCACAACAAGCCGAGATACGTCCTGATGAGCATCGAGGCCTACGAAGCGCGCTTCGGCAACGACAGCCGCCGCGTCTACGCTGCGAAGGACGCCCCGACCGAACATGTCGAGATGCTCGAGGAGTACGCCGCGGAATTGGACCGTGATTAAACCCGCTGCTGCGGACGTCTGGCGATATCCATATCTTTGGCATCGCCAACACGGAGACGGCGAGACCGAAGGCCGGAAGTCACGGCCTGTGGCCTTTGTGGCTGTCCTTCCTGGGAAAGCCGGGGGTACCAACCTCTTCATACTTGCAATCACTTCCACACAGCCGGGTCGTGATCGCGTTGCAGTCAGCATCCCGGAAATTGAACGCCACCGTGCGGGCCTCGATCCTATGCCCCTTTGGGTCATGGTCGTTGAGTACAATCATGATATCCTGGAAGCGTCGGCCTATTTCGAGCCGGGTGCGCGAATTGGCGCGTTCAGCCCGTCATTTCACAAGAAAATTATGTTCGCTTTTACTGCGGTTGTCCGCACGGGTCAGTCCAAAGCAATCCCGCGCGCGGACTGAATCGACAGGGCAGAGCACGATCGTGAGGGACCCAAAATGCCATCGACCGAACTGCTCATCGCGTTTTTCGCCACCACGGCGATCTTCGCCTACATTCCAGGCCCGGCCATGCTCTATGCCGCCGCGCAGACGATGGCGCGCGGCCGCTGGTCCGGCCTGACGGCGGCGCTGGGCATTCATCTGGGCGGCTACGTGCATGTTTTCGCCGCGGCCGCCGGGCTGTCGGTGCTGTTTCATGCCGTGCCGACGCTCTACCTGGCGGTCAAGCTGGTCGGTGCGCTCTATCTGATCTGGCTTGGCATCTCGCTGTTTCGCAAGCGCGCGGACGGCGATGCGGCGCTGCCCGCGATCGAGCGCAAATCGGCGCGGCGCGCCTTTTTCGAGAGCATCACCGTCGAGGTGCTCAATCCGAAGACAGCGATCTTCTTCATGGCGTTCCTGCCGCAATTCATCGACGCCTCGGCGGCGTTTCCGGTCTGGCTGCAGTTCGTCGTGCTCGGCACGATAGTCAATCTGATGTTCTCCTCGGCCGATATCGTCTGCGTGTTCCTGGCGGGTGCCGTGATCGGCCGCCTGCGGCGTTCGAGCCGCGCCCAGCGGCTGATGCAGCGGGCGGGAGGGGCGGTGCTGGTCGGGCTGGGTGTCCATGTTGCCCTGCAGAAGAGCTGACGCATCGGACAGTCGCGGGTCATGTCCTGACGTTGCGCTGCGTGGATTTGCGGTATATCGGCAGGCATGAACGATCCGGCCCGTAAATTGACAATTTTCATCACGATTGAGATTTGCCTTACCCTCGCGTTGCCAGTGACATGATCAAGCACAATCCGCCTTCTCCAGAACCATTGCACCGCGCCATTGCGCGGTTCGGCCAGGCCACCGTGCTGGTGGTCGGCGACTTCATCCTCGATCGTTTCGTCAACGGCGTCATCGAGCGGATCTCGCCGGAAGCGCCGATCCCGGTGCTGCATGGGCGCGGCGAGACCTCGACCATGGGCGGCGCCGGCAATGTCGTGGCCAACATCGTTTCGCTCGGCGCTGCCGCTGTCCCCGTTTCCGTCATCGGAGCCGATCTGGCGGGCGACAGTCTGGTGCGGATGCTGCGGGAACTTGGCGCCGATACGGCGGGCCTCGCGCAGGAGCGTGGTCGCATGACATCGTGCAAAAGCCGCTTCAGCGCGCTCAACCAGCAGGTGCTGCGTTTCGATGAAGAGGAGATCAAGCCACTCGGCGCCGCGGAGCGAGCCGGCCTGATCCGGCATTTTCGCGCCGCGCTGGCGCACGCCGACATCGTCATCCTGTCCGATTACGGAAAAGGCATCCTGCTCGATGGCGTCGCCAGCGACTTGATCGCCATCTGCCGCGAGGCTGGAAAGCCGGTGCTGGTCGACCCGAAGGGCCGCGATTACGCGCGCTATGCCGGGGCGACCGCCATCACCCCCAACCGCAAGGAACTCGGCGAGGCCGTCGGCCATGCGGTGTTCGCCGATGACGAAATCGTAGCTGCCGCGCGCCAGCTGATTTCGGCACATGGTTTCGATTTCGTCGTTGCGACGCGCAGCGAAAAGGGCATGAGCGTGGTCGGCCCCGACGAGGCGCGCCACATCGCCACCCAGGCGCGCGAAGTGTTCGACGTTTCGGGCGCCGGCGATACGGTGATCGCGAGCTTCGCGCTGGCGCTGGCCGTAGGCGCCGATACGGTCATGGCCGCTTCGATCGCCAATGCCGCTGGTGGCGTCGTTGTGGGAAAACGCGGCACAGCGCGGCTGACGGTCGAGGAACTCACCGGTGCGCTGTTCCGTTCACATGGGCCGACCGCCCACAAGGACGCCATCCTCGACGCCACATCGGCCGCCCGCATGGTGGCGGCGTGGAAGGAAGAGGGCCTGAGCGTCGGCTTCACCAATGGTTGCTTCGACATCCTGCATGCCGGCCATGTCAGCTTGCTGCACGCGGCGCGAAGCCAGTGCGACCGGCTGGTGCTCGGCCTCAACAGCGATGCCTCGGTGCGGCGCCTGAAGGGCGCCGGCCGGCCGGTCAACGACCAGCACGACCGCGCCTGCGTGCTGGCAGCACTCGCCTCGGTCGACGCGGTCGTGGTGTTCGAGGAAGATACGCCGCTGGCGCTGATCGAAGCGCTGCTGCCCGACATACTGGTCAAGGGCGCCGATTACACGGTCGATACCGTGGTCGGCGCCGATGTGGTGCAGAAGGCCGGCGGACGCGTCGTGCTGGTCGATCTCGTCGCTGGAAAAAGCACCACCAACACCATTGGCAAATTGCGCGCCGGCGGCACCACAAACTGAGGGTTTCATGTCCGACTTGAACGATTACCTTGTCCGCTCGGCGGCTGCCATATCAGCCATGGTCGAACGGGACCTGACCGGTGAGATGGAGCGGGCGGCGAGCGCGGTGGTGACGGCGCTTTCGTCGGGGAAGGCCTTGCTCATCGCCGGCAATGGCGGCTCGGCCAGCGACGCCATCCACATTGCCGGCGAACTGGTCGGCCGCTTTCTCAAGGAGCGCAAGGCCTACAATGTCATCGCGCTGCCGGCCAATGCGGCGGTGCTGACCGCCTGGGGCAACGACTATGGCTTCGACACGGTGTTTTCGCGCCAGGTCGAGGCACATGGCGCGGCCGGCGGCGTGCTTCTGGCAATCTCGACCAGCGGCAATTCGCCGAGCATCCTCGCCGCCGCCGAACAGGCACGGAGGATGGACATGACGGTGATCGGCATGACCGGCGATACCGGCGGCAAGCTGAAGCCTCTGTCCGATATCCTGCTCAACGTTCCGTCGACCTCGACGCCGATCATCCAGCAGGGGCATCTGTGCCTTTATCATCATCTGTGCGAGGTGGTCGAAGCGCGCCTCAGCAATGGCTGATCCCACGACCTCTGGCCGCTATCCGCTGGCTGAGCCGGGCCTGTGGGTCGAGCAGGTCGGCTCAAAGGTGTTCGCCGCCGGCTCGCCGGCGCTGTTCCTCGATCGCGACGGCACCATCAATATCGATACGGGCTATCCGGATGATCCTGGCGAAATGGTGCTGCGCGCGGATATAGCCGCGGTGATAGCCGCCGCCAACGGGGCCGGCATTCCCGTCATCGTCGTCACCAACCAGTCCGGCATCGCGCGCGGCTATTTCGGCTGGAGCGATTTCGCCGCCGTCAATGGCCGCGTGCTCGAACTGCTACGCGCCGACAATGCGTTCGTCGACATGGTCCTTGCCTGCGCCTATCACGAGGCGGGCTCCGGCCCGCTCGCGGCCGCAGATCATCCGATGCGCAAGCCCAATCCGGGCATGCTGCTGGAGGCGGCCAGGCGCCTCGGGCTCGATCTGCGGCGTTCGCTGATCGTCGGCGACAAGGAGGCCGACATGGAGGCGGGTCAACGCGCCGGCCTCTCGCAGGGCTGGCTGGTAGACGGGCAAGCGGCTGTCCGACGGGGCTTCACAATTCGGCCTTGGTGCGACCGCGCGGACTTCGACGGCCTGCTCGCCGCAATAGCTGGACTTGGGGCCGCCTCGGGCGCGCCCTAACGGTCTATACCCGATCGTTGTCTCGCCAGGCTTCATAGAGCTTGGCCTCGGTGGCGAACGAATACACCATCACCAGCATCGAATAGACGAACCCGTGCCGGCCGCACAGGAAGTAGCGCTTGGCCAGGTAAAACTTCAGGAAGTTGCCAAGCGGCGACAGCACCAGTCTTATCAGGCCAGGCTTCTTGGCTCGTTCGACCAGCGTGGCGACCTTGAGGCTGGAGTAGGTGTTGGCTCTCGCCAGATCCTCGGCAATAGTCATTTCGCGGCGATGCAGCAGCACGCCATTTTCTATGGTGCCGGTTTCGCCCGGCACCTCGAACGACTCATGGACCCGCAGATTGAGGTCCATGGTCGCCTTGTCGCGCCGGAAAAGACGCAGCAGCCTGTTGTGAAGCACCCAGCGGTGCGCATAACCATAACCCTTCAGCTTGTCGCGGCGCCTGATGTACCATCCGTCGAAAGCATCGTTCCCAAGCTGCGTCACATTCGTGATCGACTGCCTGAGAACGTCATCGATGGCCTCGTCGGCTTCAATCGAAAGGCACCACGGTTGCGTAGCCTGATCGAGCGCGAATTGCCGCTGACGAGGAAAGCCCGGCCAATCATTGTGAAACAGCCTTATCGGGTAGCCCTTGGCGATGAACGCATTGACGACGTCCAGAGTGCTGTCCGTCGAGCCTGAATCGACGACGATGATCTCGGCGCAGAAGTCGACGCTCTCCAGGCATTCGCCGATCATGTCGGCCTCGTTCATACAGATGACCAGCGCCGAAACCGGGCTAGAAAATCGAGTCATCGTCCCACCCCACGGCACACTGTTCTCGGAATTGGGCTGCCCTGCGCCACCTGTATTATGCAATCCCGAAAGCGCTATGCGCTTTTCCCAGGAAAACCGTTACACACTTTTTCTGGAATTGCTCTAGGAAACCAGCAAGGCGGCTACGGCAGGACATCCGGCCTCACAGAAGTGCCTATCGAACGCTAAAGCGGCGCTGATATGGCGAGGCGTTCAAGCCGCATCGGCGAAAGCCGGTTGCGGTTCAACCGGCTCAAGGCTGTGCGAACGAGACCAAGCCTTCGTCCTTGACCCGGCGGATGGTGAGCGCTGTGCGCACCGTGTCGACATTCGGGGTCGAGGTCAGTTCCTCGATGACGAAGCTCTGGAAGGCGCCGAGGTCGCTCGCCACGCAATGCAACAGGAAATCCGATTCGCCCGACACCATCCAGGCGTCGCGTACGATCGGCCAGCCGCGGGTGCGCTCGGCAAAGATGCGCAGCTCGGCATCGGCTTGATGATGCAGGCCGACCAGGCAGAAGGCAACGACATCAAGGCCGAGCGCTGGTGCGTTGAGCAGAGCGCGGTAGCCACGGATGATGCCGGCTTCCTCCAGGCGCTTGACGCGGCGCAGGCATGGCGGTGCCGAAATGCCGACGCGGTTCGACAGTTCGACATTGGTCATGCGGCCGTCGCCCTGCAATTCGCGCAGGATCTTCCAGTCGATGGCGTCGAGGTCGGCCTTGAGCGGCATGGGGGCTCTCGATCCTGAGGGGCAATACGCAAGAATCTTGCGTGATTTTGTAATTAAACGACTTCGCTGTCCATTCCATCCTTCGCCCGGAATATTTCGCGGGATCCGCAGGCGACAGGGTGTGACAAAGCTTTCCGGGGACGAACTCCAACTTGCCTTGCTGGCGTCGTGGGCAACACTTACATTACGCGCGACAATGATCGAGTTTTCCATGCCGCAATTGCCGGCAGCCCTCCGCAGAGGCTTTAGATGACCACCAAGCACGCGCCCGTTCTCATCATCGGTTCCGGCCCGGCCGGCTATACGGCGGCGGTCTACGCCGCCCGCGCCATGCTGAAGCCGATGCTGGTCGCCGGCCTGCAGCAGGGCGGGCAGTTGATGATCACCACCGATGTCGAGAACTATCCCGGCTTCGCCGACCCGATCCAGGGTCCGTGGCTGATGGAGCAGATGCTGAAACAGGCCGAGCATGTCGGCACCGACATCATCAACGACATCATCACCGAGGTCGACCTCAACGTGCGACCGTTCCGTGCCAAGGGCGATTCCGGCACCACCTACACCGCCGACGCGCTGATCATCGCGACCGGCGCGCAAGCGAAATGGCTGGGCATCCCGACCGAGCAGGACTTTATGGGTTTTGGAGTCTCGGCCTGCGCCACCTGCGACGGCTTCTTCTACCGGGGCAAGGATGTCGCGGTGATCGGCGGCGGCAATTCGGCGGTGGAAGAGGCGCTCTATCTGTCCAATCTCGCCAAGAGCGTGACGGTGATCCACAGGCGCAGCGATTTTCGCGCCGAACGTATCCTGCGCGAGCGGCTTCTGAAGAAGGACAATGTCCGCGTCATCTGGGACACGATCGTCGACGAGATCACCGGTCGGCCCGGCAAGACGCCGCTGCCGCCCTCGGTCGAAGGGCTGAAGCTCAAGCATGCGGTGACCGGCGAGGTGTCGCACCTCAAGATCGACGGCGTGTTCGTGGCCATCGGCCATGCGCCGGCGGTTGAACTGTTCGCCGGCAAGCTCAAGCAGAAGCCGAACGGCTATCTGTGGACGGCGCCGGATTCGACCCGCACCGATGTGCCGGGCGTGTTCGCGGCCGGCGATGTGACCGACGATATCTACCGCCAGGCGGTGACGGCAGCGGGGCTTGGCTGCATGGCCGCACTCGAGGCGGAGAAGTATCTGGCCGGCATCGAAGTGCATCGCGAAGCGGCCGAGTAGAGAGTTCAGAGAGCGGCTTAGAAACGCCGTGTAAAAGCCTGATTTTTCATTCAGACGCCAAAACAGAACGAGGGGAATCATGGCGTTGGACTGGGACAAGCTACGCGTGTTTCACGCTGCGGCGGAGGCGGGGTCGTTTACCCATGCGGCCGAGACATTGCATCTGTCACAATCGGCGATCTCGCGGCAGGTCAGCGCGCTCGAGCATGATGTCGGCGTGCCGCTGTTCAACCGCCACGCCCGCGGGCTGGTGTTGACCGAGCAGGGTGAGATGCTGTTTCGCACGGCGCATGACGTGCTGATGAAGCTGGAGACCATCAAGTCCCGGCTGACCGAGACCAAGGATCGCCCGTCGGGCGTGCTGCGGGTAACGACGACGGTGGGGCTGGGCGCCGGCTGGCTAACCGAGCGGGTGCAGGAATTCATCGAACTCTATCCTGAAATCAGCCTGCAGTTGATCCTCGCCAACGAGGAGCTCGATCTCACCATGCGCCAGGCCGATTGCGCCATTCGGCTGCGCCAGCCGCAGCAGCCGGACCTGATCCAGCGCCGCCTGTTCACCGTGCATTTCCACCTCTACGCGGCCCCATCCTATGTCGCCAAGCATGGCAGGCCGTCTTCCGTCGCCGAGCTGAAGGCCCATCGCATCGTCACCTTCGGCGTGCCGGTGCCGTCGCATCTGTCGGAGCTGAACTGGCTGGAAACGGTCGGTGATTTCGAAGGCGGGCAAAGGGTGCCGACGCTGCAGATCAACGACATATTGTCGATCAAGCGGGCGGTGCAGGGCGGTGCCGGTATCGCCATGCTGCCCGACTATGTGATCAGCAAGGACTCCGACCTCGTGCAGCTGCTGCCGGAGACCGAGGTGCCGTCTTTCGACACCTATTTTGCTTATCCGGACGCGATGAAGAACCAGGCCAAGCTGCACGTGTTCCGGGACTTTATCATCGCCAAGGCGAGAAGCTGGTCATTCTAAGGACATGTCGATTGCCTGGCCCGACCTGAGCCTCAACATGCCCTGAGACGGCGCTGCCGGTTTCACCTACCCCCGCCAGGGCGACAGTCGAGGCAACCAGCCGGGTACGTTGCGGCGGTAGGCGTCGTATTCGGCGCCGTACCGATGAGCCAAAGTCGGCTCCTCGTAGAACCGCACGAAAGAGCCCATGGCGATCGCGCCGATGACCGCATAAGCGGCCAGCGTCCAGCTCGAGAACAGCAATGCCTGGCCGAGGACGATCGACAGCACGGCGACATACATCGGGTTGCGGACATGACGGTAGATGCCGCCGATCACCAGCCTCTCGGTTGGCGCGACCGGAGCGGGCGTGCCGAGGCCCTCAAGCGCGAATCGACCGAAGGCATGAAGCAGTGCTGCGATCGCGACGGCGATCAGAAGCCCGCCGGCAGGAACAAAGCCCGGCAGACCAGACCACGGCAAGCCCCAGCGATCTGTCAACAGCCAGGGCACCAGCCCGGCAACCACGCAGGGCGCCGCGATGAAGAAGGCCGCACTGCCGGCGATCGCCGAAAACGTCCGCATTGGCTGCTTCCTCCCGATTGCCTCAGAAATGCACGCCTGCTGCCTGCTTCCACATCATTGCCCGGTTTTGGCATTTTGAGCCGAAAGCCAGCCGAGATCGGCAATTCTGTAGTTGCAATTGCCCGATTCGGCGGCCCATTTCGACGATTCTGCTGGTCCTATTGGCTTCTGGAATGGGTTAGACCACAGCCTGCGTCTTTTTGCATGCGTGTGTTGCAAAATAGATGCTTGTTTCTTGGGCATGATGAGCACATATATAGATCATCTCCTGGGCGCGTTCTCCTCCCATTAGCGCCCTCGAGTGTTCCCCTCTGGAGGTTAGCCTTAACAGGCACTCCAATCAAACTCAGCCGGATCTTCATTGATCCGGCTTTTTTGTTGCCTGTGCTCTGCTGGGCCGGCAAAAAATTCCATCACAATTGCCACGTAACGGTGACATGTAACCTCTGGTAACATAGCCCGGACGCCCGCGACCTGCTATGTGGATCATAGGACGCGGTGTGGTTCGGACGGGAGATGGGGGCATCACTCGTACGGCCCGGGCTCAGGCGGCTACCGCGTCCGAACTGTTTTTTCCGCCGAACTCGGCGGCACCAAATGCGGCGGACCTGCCGTTTTACCTCCCAAGGAAACGGTCCGCGAACAAAACGACGTCCGGTCCCCGCCGGACGTCGTTTTCTTTTGTGCCCTCGAATCAGGTTCGAGAGGAACGCCACGCCATCAGGCAGCCTTGCCGTTGGTGTTCATCGCCTCGTCGGCCAGACGGCCGGTGAGTTCGGCCATGTGATCGAAGACGGCACGGTAGCTGGCGACGCCCGCGGTCGCCGAGCGCAACTCGATGATCAGGTCGCCGATCTCGGCTTGCGGCATGGTTGCCTCGACGACATCCCATCCTAGCCAGCCAGGCCGCGCGTCGTAGCCGAGTATCTGGCCGCGCCGTTGCGGGATGAGAGCGATGATCTTCGAGGTGGCGTCGGAGGGTGTGACGATCTCGACCTTCATCACAGGCTCCAGGAGCACCGGCAAGCACGCGGCCATGCCTTCCTTCATTGCCAGCCTGGCCGCCATCTGGAAGGCCATGTCGGAGGAATCGACCGCATGGTAGGAGCCGTCCGACAGGTTGACTGCGACATCCACGACCGGAAAGCCCAGCGGCCCGGATTTCAGATAGTCGCGCACCCCGGTCTCGACCGACTGGATGTAGGTCTTGGGCACGACGCCGCCGGTGATGGTGTCGGTGAACTGGAAGCCGGAACCGCGCGGCAGCGGCTTGATCTCGATCACCACGTCACCGAACTGGCCATGTCCGCCGGACTGTTTCTTGTGACGGCCGCGCTGTTGCGCCGATTTGCGGATCGTCTCGCGATAGGGCACCGCCGGCGGATGGCCTTCGACCGGTATCTGGTTCTTGCCTTCCAGCCGCTCGCGCACCACGCGCAGATGCATCTCGCCATGGCCCGACAGCACGGTTTCAGCCGAGTCCTGGTTGTGGCGCAGGCTGAGCGAGGGGTCCTCCTCGGCCAGCCGCTGGATGGCAGCCGACATCTTCACTTCGTCCTTGCGCTCCTTGGGGCGGAGCGCGAAGGCGAAGACCGGCTGCGGCGGCTCGAACTGGACGAGCGGCTTGATGCCGCCCTTGGCCGAACTCAGCGTCTGGCCGGTCTTGACCTCGTCCAGCTTGCCCAGCGCGACCGTATCGCCGGCCTTGGCGATGGAGAGCTTGGACTGGTCCTTGCCGAGCATCCGGTAGATGCCGGAAACCTTGGCCGTGTCGCCGCCGGGCAGCCAGAGTTCGGAACCGTCGACGACCTGGCCGGAGAGGATGCGCGACACCGACAGCTTGCCGCCATGCGAGGTGTGGATGGTCTTCATCACCTGGACCAGGGTGGCCGCGCCGTCGGGTGCGCCGAGCCGCTTGCGGGTCGCCTCGATGTCGGGTGCGTCGTGGCGGATCGCCTTCAGGAGACGCAGCACGCCGTTGCCTTTCTCGGCGGTGCCGATCAGCACCGGCGTCACCGCGCCGTCGCGCAGGTCGGCGGCGAGATCGTCGAAGATCGCGTCCTTGGGCGGTTCGATCTCCTCGAGCAGCTGTTCCATCAACTGGTCATCATGGTCGGCCAGCGTCTCCAGCATCGAGAAACGCGCTTCGAGCTCGCGCGCCTTCTCGTCGCCGGGAATCTGCGCCACCTCGCTTTCGGCATATTCGCGATAGATGTAGGCGCGCTCCAGCGCCAGGTCGATCGAACCAATGACGACGCCGTCCTTGCGCAGCGGAATCTGGCGCAGCAGCAATGGCACGGCACTGGCCGGCTGCAGCATCTTCAGCGTGTCGCGCACGCCGGTGATTGCCTTGTCGACCTTGTTGAGAAACAGGATGCGCGGCACGCCGAGATCGTCGAGCTTGCGCATGATCAGTTGCAGGGCAGGGATCTTCTTTTCATCGGCCTCGGCCACGACCACCGCGAGGTCGCAGGCGGCCAGCACCGGTTCGGCTTCGAAAGAGAATTCGATGGAGCCGGGACAGTCGACGAAGGTGATCTGCTCGCCCATGAATTCGGTGGTGGCGATCGTCGCCTCGACGCTCATGGCGTGGGCGCGCGCCTCGGGCGAATGATCTGAAACGGTGTTGCCTGATGAAACGGGATTTTGTCGGGGAATTGAGCCCGTACGGGCCAATATGGCTTCGAGAAGTGTCGTCTTACCGCTTGCGAAGGGACCGACTATGGCAATGCATTTCGGTCCCGTGCGTCGTCCTCCGGCGCGAGTACCCATGACTGACCTCCACTCAGGCGTTTCCCGCAGGACCGACTGGCATGCATGGTTCAGGCGTGGTCAATCGGTCCTGAGCGGCGGCCGGCCTGTTCGACCGTCGCGGGCGGGGTTCTTTTCAAGTCCACCTGCCCAAAGCCATCGTCCCACTTGTTTGCCGGCAGGGCAAGGAAAATAGAAATCCTTTGCTCGGCCGTGGACCCGTGCTGGCCATATAGGGGGCTGGCAGCCGGAAGCTGTTGCACGTCGGCCGATATCGGCGGAAACTGAAGCAGGCGACCCGTCGCCCGCTGTTTTGAAGGACCATCGACCCATGAAGATCATTGCCTGCGGCAGCGTGCCGACCGTCATCGCGCCGGAAAAATACTTCACCGGCCGGGTGCTGCAGACGCCGATCATCGAGAAAGAGGCGCCGGCGCGGCTACGAGCCACGCTGGTCAGCTTCGAGCCGGGCGCGCGCACCCACTGGCATACGCATCCGCTTGGCCAGACGCTCTACGTGACGGTGGGCGCCGGGCTTGCCCAGACGTGGGGCGGCCCGATCCAGCAGATCAGGGCGGGCGACGTCATCTCGTTCGCGCCTGGCGAAAAACACTGGCATGGCGCGGCGCCGAAATCGGCGATGACGCATATCGCCATGCAGGAGGCGCTCGACGGCGTCCATGCCGACTGGCTGGAAGCGGTGACATCGGAACAATATGACGGCTGAATGCTCAGTCCGCAGGAACCCGGCTTCTATTCAGCCGCGATATTATTAGAAGAGGGCGACTCGCGGCGAGTCTCGTACCATGGCGCAGGCCATACTCAATCGCCGGATCGACAGCGCCATGTCGCCCGTTCAACTGACCGTCGGTCAGTAATTTGCGAAACTCACGTCCGGACTAGCCATGTCAAAGCACCGTTTGCCCCTGGTCGCCGCTGTCTATCTTGGTTCGTTCGTGGCTCTGCTCGACGTCAGCATCGTCAATGTCGCGCTGCCGACCATCCAGCAGGCGTTGCAAACCGATTTCGGCGGCCTGCAATGGGTGGTCGACGCCTACACGCTGTGCCTGTCGGCCTTCATGCTGTCGTCCGGCCTGATCGGCGACCGCTATGGCCGCAAGCGCTCATGGCTGGCCGGCGTCGGCATCTTCGTGGCCGGCTCGCTGATCTGCGCCGTCGCGCCCAATTTGCCGGTGCTGCTGGCTGGCCGGGTCGTACAGGGCATCGCCGGCTCGCTGCTCATTCCAGGCGCGCTGTCGATCCTGACGCAAGCCTTTCCCGATGCGCGCCAGCGCGCCGGCGTCATTGGCGGCTGGGCGTCGTTCGCCGCCATCTCTCTGCTCGTTGGTCCCGTCCTCGGTGGCATCCTGGTCGAGACCGTCGGCTGGCAAAGCATCTTCCTGATCAACCTGCCGCTTGGTCTGATCACGATCGCGCTCGGTGCTGCTTCGATCAACGAGACGGCGCATCCCGAACATGCCCATCTCGATCTCGTCGGCCTGGCTCTCAGCATCCTGTGGCTGGGGGCGCTGACCTTTGGCCTGATCTCGGCCGGCGAGAATGGTTGGGGCGAGCCAAGGACGGTCACGGCGCTCATCGCAGGTGTCGTCGGCCTGGGTGCTTTCCTCGGCTTCGAGGCGCGCACCGCACGGCCGATGCTGCCGCTTGGCCTCTTCCGTGACGTCCGCTTTGCCGTCGCCAATGTCGCTTCGTTCGCGCTCGGCTTCACCTCCTATTCCAGCGTCTTCTTCTTCTCGATGTTCCTGCAGCAGGTGCAGGGCTGGTCGCCGACGCAGACCGGCCTGCGCATGGCGCCGGCCTTCATCGTCCAGATCGTGGTGTCGCCGTGGATCGGCAGGCTGAGCGCGCGCTATGGTCACTCCGCGCTGATGACCATCGGCTATGTTGCTATCGGCCTGTCCATGCTCGGCATGTGCTGGGCCGGTCCTTCGACGTCCTACGCGACGCTGTGCCTTCTGTTCGCCATCGGCGGCCTCGGCAATGCGCTTGCAATCCCGACCGGCAGCGCTGCCGCCATGTCCTATGCGCCGCGCGAACGCTCGGGCATGGTGTCGGCGGTCATCAATGCCACCCGCCAGAGCGGTCTTGCCATCGGCATCGCCTTGCTCGGCGCCTTGATGAGCATGCGGGCAACCAACCTTTTGACCGGGTATCTCGGCGATGCCGGTGTCGCCAACGCGGAAGCGGTCGCCCGTGCTGCAATTTCGCGGCATGATTTCGCAACCGATGCGGCGATGGGCGTAAGCGGCGTGCATGAACTCTATGCTGCCGCCTATGCCGGCGGCTTCCATGCCGCCATGCTGACGGCAGCGATCGGCGCGTTCCTCACCGCCGCACTGCTGGTTGCCGTGCTGGCGCCGGCCGAAGCGCGCTCGGCCAAAGAGACCAAGCACGAGGCGTGAGGCTGACGGCCCATTGAAAACCCGGCAGTGAAGCCGGGTTCTGCGTTCAAAGTGCGCCGCTCAGGTCAGCGAAGCCGTAAAGCGCTGGATGCGCGTGCAGGCTTCCTCCAGAAGCGTCTCCGAGGTGGCGTAGGAGATGCGGAAGTTGGGGCCGAGGCCGAAGGCCGAGCCGAACACAACCGCGACGCCCTCGGCTTCGAGCAATTCCGAGCAGAAGGTTTCGTCGGTGTCGATCGGCTTGCCGGCCTTGGTCTTCTTGCCGATCAACTGGGCGCAGGAGGGATAGACATAGAAGGCCCCTTCCGGCGACGGACAGGTGATGCCGCGCGCCTGGTTGAGCATCGAGACGACGAGGTCGCGACGGCCTTGAAAGATCGCCTTGTTTTTGGCGATGAAATCCTGCGGGCCATTCAGCGCCTCGACGGATGCCCATTGCGCGATGGTGCAGGCGCCCGATGTCTGCTGACCCTGGATCATGTCCATCGCTTTGATCAGTTGGACCGGGCCCGCCGCATAACCGATGCGCCAGCCGGTCATTGCATAGGCTTTCGACACGCCGTTCATGGTCAGCGTGCGCTCGTAGAGCTTAGGCTCGACCTCGGCGATGGTCTTGAAGACGAAATCGCCATAGGTCAGGTGCTCGTACATGTCGTCGGTCAGCGTCCAGACATGCGGATGCTTCAACAGCACGTCGGCCAGAGCGCGCAGTTCGGCCTCGGTATAGGCGGCACCCGACGGGTTCGACGGCGAGTTCATCAGCAGCCATTTGGTCTTCGGCGTGATCGCCTTTTCCAGCACGGAAGCGGTCAGTTTGAAGCCGTTGTCGATCGAGGTGTCGGCAAACACGGAGGTGCCGCCGCAGATCGCCACCATCTCGGGGTAGCTGACCCAGTAGGGGCGAGGAATGATGACCTCGTCGCCGGGGTTCAGCGTCGCCATGAAGGCATTGAACAGGATCTGCTTGCCGCCCGTACCGACGATGGTCTGCTCGGGCTTGTAGTCGAGATTGTTCTCGCGCTTAAACTTTTTTGCGATCGCCTCGCGCAGCGGCACGATGCCCGAAACCGGCGGATACTTGGTTTCGCCGCGGCGGATCGCCTCGATTGCCGCATTCTTGATGTTGTCGGGCGTGTCGAAATCCGGCTCGCCGGCGCCGAGGCCAATAATGTCACGGCCGGCATTTTTCAGCTCGCGCGCTTTCTGCGTGACCGCGATGGTGGCGGAAGGCTTCACGCGCGAAAGGGTGTCGGCAAGAAAGGCCATGAGCTTGACGTCTCCATGGAAGATCGGCGCGGCCAGGAGCGACCGCGGCGCTTCTCATGTCGCATGATTTCGCGCAACGCAAGCATTGTCGGCTGATCCAGGTCTCAAGGAGCTGTGATCGGACCCGGGGTCGGCAACAATAAATTCATTAACGAGCGGTAGAGGCTTGAGTGGCAGGATCGCAGACCAATTGCGGAGCGAGGAACCGTGTCGCGCAGCGTCGGGCTTGCCCACATCATCCGTCAGGACGACGGCACCTCCACCGGTGTCTGGGGCATCTACACGTTGCAAAGCGCTTTCCAGCCGATCTTCGCCTTCAAGGAAGGCAAGCTGTCGGTGGTCGCGTTCGAAGGGCTGATCCGACCGTTCCGCGACGGCGAGCCACAATCGCCGATGAATTTCTTCTCGACCTGTCCGGCCGCCGACCGGCTGCATATCGAGGCGCTGACCAGGACGCTGCATCTTCTCAACGCCGGTGCCTGCCTGCCGCAGGAAGCGTCGATCTTTGTCAATTTCGACCCGTCGGTGTTCACCGAACGCACTGTTGCCGACGCTGCCTTGCGCGAAATGCGGCTCGTGCTGCACGAAGCCGGCATCGACCCGCGCCGCGTCGTCTGCGAGGTGACCGAGCAGCGATCGGCGTCGCAGGAAGCCTTGCACGGTTTCGTCGCGGCACTGAGAGCCAACGGTTTTCGCATCGCCGTCGACGACTATGGCGCCGACGATTCCGACATCAACCGGGTCAAGGAGTTGAAGCCGGATATCGTCAAGTTCGATGCCTACTGGATCACGCAGCTGATGGAGTCCGGCGCCGGCTTCGCGTTGCTGACCACCATGGTGAAGAACTTCGAGGAGCAAGGCATCCATACGGTGTTCGAAGGCATCGAGGAGGGCTGGCAACTGGAGCTCGCCGAGAAATCGGGTGCGTCGATGGTGCAGGGTTTCGTGCTGGCGCGACCCGAATTGGCGCCGACCAGCTTTGGCGTCTTCGACAAGGCCGGGCAGGCGCCTGTCGCTGCTGCCGTCGACACGTCTGCTGCTGCCGTGGCAACGCCTTCGGCGCGGCCGGTCAAGGCCTTCGGGCGCCGCGTGGCGACATGAGAGGTGATCGGCGGCGCAATGTCGGCGATGCGATCCGGGTCGACGAAGTCGGCATCGAATACGGCATGTATGGCGAGTTCCGGCTGCGCAGCGCCTATCAGCCGATTTTCGCGCCGCGCGGCCGGTTCCTTCACGCGGTCGCGGCCGAAGCCCTGATCGAGCCGCACCGTGCGGGCCGCCCCGGCGCGCCAAAGATGTTCTTCGAAAGCGTTGCCGTCTCGGACCGGCTGTTTGTGGAAACCATGTGCCGGGCGCTGCATCTCAGGAATTTTCGCAATATCGGCGTCGACGGGCTCGACCTGTTCTTCAACTACAATCCGTTGATCAACGACCATGCCGGGCGGGCACTGGCCGAGATTCGCCTGATGACCAGGCATCTCGGCGAGTTCGGCCTGGCGCCGGCCATGCTGGTCTGCGAAATCACCGAACAGGCGGCGGACGACGCGCTTCTCGCGCGGCTGGTGCGCGAAATGCGGCGCGACGGCATCCGCATCGCCATCGACGATTTCGGCACCGGGCACTCGACCGAGGAGCGGGTGAGCCTGCTCAAGCCCGACATCGTCAAGATCGACGGCACCTGGTTCGCGGAGTTCTGTCGCCACGCTGCCGCCGAACGGTTCTTCCGCCCGCTGGTTTCCAGCTTGCATGACCGCGGCGCCAAGGTGCTGGTCGAAGGCATCGAGCAGCCCACCCATCTGCGCGTCGCGCTCGAAGGCGGCGTCGACCTGCTGCAGGGTTTTCTCCTCGCCCGCCCAGCCTTGGCGGGGACCGTTTTCGAGGAAGAGCCACTCAACATCGACACGCTGCTGGGTACCGGCGGCAATGTCGTCCCGCTGTTCGGCTAGGGGCGCCACTATTCACACATCAGCGGCGCTGATCGTCGCGACAAAACAAATCATTGGTTGAGTCCGCCGCCGCTGCGATAATCGCGCGGAGACAGTGCTCGGGGGAACAGCCATGATACTTTACGGCATGATCGACAGCGGCAATTGCTACAAGCCGCGCCTGCTGATGGCGAAGCTTGGCCTGACCTTCACCAACGTCGAGGTGAGTTCGCACACAGGCGACACACGCAAAGCCGACTTTGTCGCCAAGAACCCGAACGCCATGGTTCCGCTGCTCGAGTTCGACGATGGCCGGCGGCTGGCCGAATCCAACGCCATCCTGCTCTATCTCGCGGAAGGCACACGCTTCCTGCCGGCGGACAGGTATGAGCGTGGGCTCGCGTATCAATGGCTGTTCTTCGAACAATACAGCCACGAGCCCTACATCGCCGTGCGCAAGGCGCTGCTGACCTTTCCCGAACGTGCTGGGGATGCGACCCCGGAGCGGCTGGCGGTGACGCTGGAGCGCGGCAACAAGGCGCTCGGCGTGATGAACAGGCATCTGGAAAACAATGCCTTCTTCGCCGGCAGCGCGCTCAGCGTCGCCGACATCGCGCTCTATGCCTATACGCATACGGCGGAGCAGGGCGGTTTCCAGCTCGACGCCTATCCGGCGGTGTCGGCATGGCTTGGCCGAGTGGAAGCGGATCCGGGGCATGTGCCGATCGAGTGGGTGGGGTAGCCTTCTCCTCCTGAAGGAGGGGCTATTTCAACAAAGGGTCGTAGTCGGCGTGGGTGCCGACCCAGAACCAGATCACATCTTCATTGTTGCGTATGGCAACAGCCCGATAGTTTTCGTCAACTCGCGCCGACCAATAGCGACCGACCTGTTTGAAATGCAGTGAGGGATGAAAAGGATCGGAACGCAGTCGGGCAAAACGCCTGTCCGCCTTTGCTCTGATTGACGATGGCAGTTTTTCATAAGCCTCCCAGAACGATGGAGAGGCGACGTGGTTCACAGAGGCCGCGTCCGACCAGCGCGATGGTCAGCCAGCGCCTGTTCGGCAAGCCTGTCCAAACGGCCCGCCTTCGCGTCGGCTTCCATCTGCCGGTCCCACATATCCGCCTGGAGCGCCTCGAACCAGGCGGCAAACGCCTTCAGTTCCTCGGGGCTCAGTTCGGCGACGGATTTTTCGATCTGCTCAAGTTTGGTCATGGCCGAATGGTACCACTACTGGGCTAAAAGTACCACAAGTTGGAACCATAGTGCAGGCTGCGCCACCTAACCCAGACAGCAAAAAAGGCGGGATAAATCCCGCCTTCCCATGCTTGGTAGCCTGATCGGGAGCGTCCGGTCCGGGCTGGCAGCTATCTGCTGATCCAGCTTGTCGGGTCTTTCCGCTCCAGCGCGCTTCTCGCGCGACTGTCAGTACATCCGTGACTTGCCGCGCGCCCCGAACTCTCGCCCGGCGCGCGCTATCGCAAAATCAGGCTGCCTTGCTCAGAGATCCAGCGGACGACTTGCCAGTGCGGCGGTCCTGCTCGATCTCGAAGTTGATCTTCTGGCCTTCGACCAGGGTCGACAGTCCAGCACGCTCGACAGCGGAGATGTGGACGAATACGTCCGCGCCGCCCGCGTCAGGCTGAATGAAGCCGAAGCCCTTGGTGGCGTTGAACCACTTGACCGTTCCAGTTGCCATTTAGATAGTCCTTCACATTTGCTTTAGATTGACCGGACCGAGGTCCAGCCGGTGTGCATCGAGATTTTGGAGATAGACGTCAGCAAACGCGATTATCGCGAGGCCCGGATCGATCGGCCGAAATATCAATGGAAGGCATATAGGCTGCTTTCGCACAAAAAACAAGACTGTGTGAGAAAGCCGTGATCAGGGCGCTGCCCAATGGCCGCCCCAATCGCGTGAGAGCGTCACGACGGATCGCGACGTCCCTGGGCGGCGGATCAGGGAGAGGACCATGAAAACCATTCTGCTTGCCGCCTGCCTGACGCTTGTCGCCGCTCAGGCTCAGGCGATCTCGCGCTACGACCCGACGCGTATGAGCTGCGGCAAGGTTCAGGCGACGATCGCCCGGCAGGGGGCGGTCATCCTGCGCTACCAGTCGAAGCGGGTGCCGGGACTGCCGCTCTACGACCGCTATGTGCAGAACCAGCGATTCTGCAGCATGGGCGAGGTGAGGACACGAGCCTACGTACCGAGCGCCGACACAAAGTCCTGCCCGGTCTACAACTGCAAGCGGCCGGATAACGACCGGCATTTCCGCCGGCGGTTCTTCCATAACAACTAGCGCTTGTCGACCGGCAGCCATTGCTCTCAATCCCGGATATGCTCCGTGAGCATGGATACGAATTGCGTCACCTTTTGCGGGCGAAAGCGCGCCGCCGGATAGACCACGTGAATGCCGCCGGAGGGCAGCGCCCAGTCGGGGAGCACGTGGACGAGGCGCCCCTGCGATAGATAGTCGACGACCAGATAGTCCGGCAGAACTGCCAGTCCGCCGCCGGCGAGCGTCGCTTCCAGTACGGCGGGCGTCGAGTTGATGGAGAACGCCTCGCGCAGGGTGATGGTGCGCGGCTCGGAATCGCCTCGGGTGAAGTTCCAGGTGAACGGCTTGCGAAGCACGGCATTGGCAACGAGCGGCAAGGAAGAAAGATCTTCCGGCTTGTCCACCCTGATCCCGGCCGCGAAATCCCGCGACGCGACCAGGATTTGCCGGAAGGTGCCGATGCGTCGCGCCTGCTGGCTGGAGTCATCCAGCCAGCCAACCCGGATGGACAGGTCGATCTTGTTGCCGATCAAGTCAATTATGGCATCGGAAATGACCAGTTCGACGCCGCAGGCCGGAAATCTCTGGCGAAAGCGGGCGGCGATCGGGGCCAGCACGATCGCGCCATAGTCATTGGACGCGGAGACACGCAGCACACCGGCCACCTCGGCGTTGGCCTCGCCAACCTCGGCGACCGCTTCTTCGACATCCCGCAGGATCAGAACGCAGCGTGCATGCAGAAGACGGCCTGCTTCCGTCGGCTCGACCCTTCGCGTCGTGCGCACGAGAAGCGTGGTCCGCAGCTCAGCCTCGAGGCGAGCGACTTGTTGGCTGACGACTGTTTTCGTGATGCCAAGCCGCTCGGCCGCGCGGGTAAAGGAACCTGCGTCGACCACGGTGGCAAAATAGGCGAGGCGATTGAGGTTTATCGATTCCACCACGAAGGCTCATTGTAAGCTTTCAACATACAGTTTGTATTATTACGGCCAATTTATTGATTAATCCAGAGGGCTTACCGTGCCGTCTACCGTCCGCCCTGCGGGCCCGTAGCCGCACCCGATCCCCTTTCATTCAACGGAGATATTCCATGTTCACGAGGAGACAGATCATGAAGACCTCATTGGCCCTCGGCGCAACCGCCGTTTTCGCGCCCATCGACAGCGGCCAGGCCGCCGGCGCCAAGCTTGGCTGGAAACACTTCCCGGCGGGTCCAAACGGTTTCTTCCGTGCGCCGGTGCTGCTGTCGGGGCCGAGCGAAGCCCTGTTGATCGACGGCGGCTTCACCTATCCGGACGGCAAGGCGCTCGCCGATGCCATCAAGGCCACCGGCAAGAAGCTGACCACCATCTATGTCACTCAGTCCGATCCCGATTACTACTTCGGCCTGAAGCCGGTGCGGGACGCCTTCCCGGAGGCAAAAGTCATCGCTGCCTCCGCCACGCTGGAAGCCATCACGGGCAATGTGGAGAAGAAGCTCGCCGTCTGGGGTCCGCAACTGAAGGAAAATGGCCCGCAGGCGCTTTCCGACATCGTCCTCCCCGAGGCATTCGACGGCGCAACGCTGACGGTCGATGGCGAGACTGTAGAGATCGTCAATGCGGAAGAAGGATTGGCCAACCGCCGCTATCTGTTCGTGCCGTCGCTCAATGCCGTTTTCGGCGGGGTGATGATCTTCTCGGGCGTTCACGTCTGGACCGCCGACACGCAGACCAGGGAAAGCCGTGCCGCCTGGATCAAGACGCTGGACGCGATTGCCGCCCGCAAGCCCGCTGTCGTGGTGCCCGGCCACATGGCCCCCGATGCCGCGATCGGTCCTTCGGCGGTGGAGTTCACCAAGTCCTATCTCCTCACCTTCGAGGAAGAACTGGACAAGGCGGCAGACAGCGCCGCGTTGAAGGCCGCCATGGAGACCCGCTTCCCCGGCCTCGGTATGGGCGTCGCCCTCGATGTCGGATCCAAGGTCGCCAAGGGCGAGATGAAGTGGGGCTGATATGGCGACGAACCTCGATTTGATCCGTGGAACCTACGAGGGAACTTCCGAGGAGAACGGCCGCAATCTGCTGGCCGTTCTTTCCGCCGACATCGAATGGACCGAGGCGGAAGGATTCCCCTATGCCGGCACCTATGTCGGCATCGAGGCCCTGATGCAGGGGGTCTTCAAGCGGCTCGGCTCGGAGTGGATCGGATACCACGCCGACGTGCACAGCTTCATTGCCGATGGCGACCGGGTGGCGGCCTTCGGCGTGTATTCCGGTACATATAAGGCGACGGGAAAATCCATGACGGCCCCCTTCGCTCATCTCTACGAACTGCGGGACGGCAAGATCATCCGCATGCGGCAGTATGTCGACACGGTGCTCGTTGCGCGCGCACTGGCCTGACACCGAAGCAACCGAGGGAGACATCCGTGCTGCAACTTAAATCCTTCGCGGCGGCCGCTTTCGCGGTCGCGGCGCTCACCGCCGCGGCGCATGCGGGAAACACCAAGCCGGTCAAGCAGGTGCTGCAACAGCATGAATTGACTCAAAAAAACAGGACGCTTGTCCTGAAAGCCTATCAGGCGCTGTTCGGCGACCATGACCTTGCCGCGCTGGACCGCTATTGGGCCGAGGCTTACATTCAGCATAACCCGACGATGACGGATGGCCGAGACTCGGTCAAAAAGCTTCTCGAAAGCATGGGTGTCGCCAATTGGCCAAAACAAAAAGTCGACTTCAAGCGGGTGATCGCCGAAGGCGACCTCGTCATGACCCAGGTCGTTCAACCGAAGGCAGGCAACATGCCGGAGACCGTCATCGTGGACATTTTTCGCGTTGAAAACGGCAAGATCGCCGAGCATTGGGACGTGATGCAGCCGGTGCCCGCCAACCCGGTCAATAAGCGACCGATGTACTGATCCAGGCCTTCTGCCAACGCCGGCCGCCGCTCAAAACCCGAACGATACCTGCGCCGGGGGCGGCGGGCCGACGCGCACGCCTTCCATGGCCAGCATCTTCTCCTTGGTGACCGAGCCGCCCGGCGCCGAGAAGCCGCCGATCTTGCCGCCGGCGGCAAGGATGCGATGGCAAGGGATGACCAGCGGCACCGGATTGGCGCCAAGGGCGGCCCCGGTTTCGCGGGCGAGCCCGGCATGGCCGGCGGTCTTGGCCAGCTCGCCATAGGTGGTGGTTTCGCCGAAGGAGAGTTTTCGCGCCGCGTCGTAAATGGCGAGGCGGAAATCGTCGACGCCGTCGAGATCGACCGGTACGGCGGAGAAATCGACATCCTCGCCCGCCGCATAGGCCTTGATCGCTGCGATCAGCTCGACCACCCATGGCGGCTGCGCCGTGGAAGCGGAAACGCCACCGTGACGCAGCAGGCGCCGTTCCACCGCTTCGCGGCTGCGTTCGGGCAGGCAGAGCCGGATCAGGCCCTTTTCGCTCCAGGCAATGCCCATGAAACCGATCACTGTTTCTAACACTGCGTGGCCGGCCGTGATCGAAGCTGTCGTGACCATGATGCGTTCCTTCCCGCAAAGTGGCGAAATCCGGGATTCGTCCCAGTACATATCCGGAACAATATGGCATCGCCGCCCGCGTCTCGCCACCCGAAAACCACCTGATCGCCCCGATTGCCCGGCCTGAATCGCTGGTGTAAGGGATTTCTTAACAACCCGACAAACCGGACCCGAGCGCGGCTTGCCAGCAAAACTCAACCTTATCGCGATCGGCGTGATCCTGGCCGCCGCCGGCATCAGCGGCTGCACGTCGACCTCGCAGATGAAGTCCGCGCCTGCTCTCACCGAAACAGCGACCGCCGCCGGCGCTGATGCCGGCTTCACCGTGCCTCTGCCGGAGACGGTTTCGGTGCTGCCGGAATCATCGGGGATCGCCCCCGTTCAGACGGCCGAGCTGCCGCCCGATTCCGCCGCACAGCCGGCTGCGGCGACCGCCGCTTTTGCCGGATCGACACCGGCGGCACCAGCCGTGCCTGCGGTTATGACCGCCAATGCCTGGCAGGCGCCGCCGCCGGCAAATGCGAACGAACCGGTCAAGGCGGCCGAGACTTATACGACCGCGGGGCTGATCGTGCCGGCAACCGCCAAGGGCGACCGCATGCCCGGCGTCCAGCAGGTCGCCTATGTCGTGCCGCAGAACCCGGCGGCCCTGGTCCAGTTTCCGGCAGGGCCCGTGCAAGAAGAACACGCGACGGGCGTGCGTGGCGATGTCGAGCGGCTGATCGAGAAATATGCGGCGATCTACCAGGTGCCGGTGGACCTGGTGCGCCATGTCGTCAACCGCGAGAGCACCTTCAACCCGAAAGCCTACAACAACGGCCATTGGGGACTGATGCAGATCAAGCACGCGACGGCACGCGGCATGGGCTATGACGGACCGGCCAAGGGCCTGTTCGACGCCGAAACCAATCTAAAATACGCGGTCAAATATCTGCGCGGCGCCTGGCTGGTGGCCGGCGGCAACGCCAAGAAGGCCGACTGGCTCTATCAGACCGGCTATTATTACGACGCCAAGCGCAAGGGCCTGCTCGAGGCGACCGGCCTTGGCCGCGACCGCCAGCGCCGTCGCCTGCAACCCGACGCCTGAGCGCGATGCCTGAACCGCGCCCGCCGGCCCTGAACGACATCCGGCTGCGCAAGATCCTCGACGAGACGCTGGTTCCGCCGCACTGGCCCGACGGCTTTGTCATGCGCAGTTTCGAGCCTGGTGACGCGCCCGCCCTGCATGCGCTTTTGACGGAAGTGTTCGATGACGGCGCCGATGGTCCGTTCGACGAGTGGTGGCCGCGTATCGCGGACGATCCCGAATTCGACCCGGCGCTGTGCTTCCTCGTCATCGACGCCAAGGGCCGGCTGGCGGCGGCGGCGCTGTGCTGGACCCGCGCCTTCGTCAAGGATCTTGCCGTTCATCCCGAGGCGCGCGGCAAGGGTGTTGCCGAAGCGCTGATGTGGCACGCCTTCGCCGTTTTTCGCGAACGCGGCGCCGACCATGTCGACCTCAAGACCAACACGGTCGAGAATCCCGCCGCCGTCCGGCTCTATGAGCGGCTGGATATGATGCCTGTCGCCTGGGAAGGCTAGGGTGTGCTGATATTCAGGTGATGCCGGCCTGCAAATGATGGCTTCCTGCGCTTCCGGTGCTCACGTACCCAAAAGTACGCTCCGCTCCGGTTCTCGGAAACCACCATTTTCGACTCGGCCTGACCTGAATCTCAACACCCCCTGATGGGTGTCGCCTCACGCAGGAACGGCGCGATTTGGGAACCCAAAGCGCCGCTTCGCATTCAATGGGAGGTGAGGGCCTGACAAGCTGCCGGCGCGTGGGAGGATTTTCCGTGGCCGGCCGCGGAGGGACGTCCATCACCATGAAGTTTTCTCACGCATTCCTGGCGCTCGGCGTCGCCGCCATGCTGGTTGGTACGCCGGCGCGGGCCGTCGAGCTGTCGATGGTGTCGGGCGATACCGGCGACGGCATCAAGGTGCTGCGCGAGATCCTCGACCGTTACGAGAAAGACAGCGGCAACAAGGTCAACATCGTCGTCATGCCGACGTCCGGGACCGACCAGTTCGGCCAGTACCGGCTGTGGCTTGCCGCCGGAAACAGCGACATCGACGTCTACCAGACGGACGTGATCTGGGCGCCGCAGCTCGCCAGCCAGCTCGTCGATTTGACCGCAGCGACCAGGGACATCGTGGCCGAGCATTTCCCGTCGATCATCCGGTCGCAGACCGTCAATGGCAAGCTCGTCGCCTTGCCGATCTTCACCGATGCGCCGGCGCTCTACTACCGCAAGGATCTCCTCGACAAATATGGCGCCAAGGTGCCGGCCACCTGGAAGGAACTGGCGGACACCGCCAGGCTGGTCATGGATAAGGAACGTGCAGCCGGCAATCGGGATATCTGGGGCTTCGTCTTTCAGGGCAACGCCTATGAGGGGCTGACCTGCGACGCGCTCGAATGGGTGATGTCGAATGGCGGCGGCCAGATCATCGAGCCGGACGGCTCCATCTCCATCAGCAATCCAAAAGCGGCGGCGGTGCTCGATATGGTCAAGGGCTGGGTTGGGACCATCGCGCCGCCCGGCGTGCTCGCCTACCAGGAAGAGGAATCGCGCGGCGTCTGGCAGACCGGCAACGCGGTGTTCATGCGCAACTGGCCCTATGCCTATGCGCTCGGCAACGGCGAGGGCTCGCCGATCAAGGGCAAGTTCGACGTGGCGCCGCTGCCGGCCGGCACCGGCGAAGGCGCCCGACCGGTCGCGACGTTGGGTGGCTGGAACCTCGCGGTCTCCAAATATTCGAAGCATCCGGATGCCGCGATCGAGCTGGTCAAGTTCATTGCCTCGCCCGCGATGCAGAAATACCGCGCGCTGAAGACGTCCAATCTGCCGACCATCCAGGCGCTGTATGACGATGCCGACATCGCCAGGCAACACCCGATTATTCCGCGCTGGAAGCAGATCTTTCTCAATGCGGTGCCGCGCCCGTCGGCCGCCACCAGGATCAAATACAACGAGGCGTCGAGCCAGTTCTGGAACGCCGTTCACAACACTCTCTCGGGCGACGGCACTGCCGCCGACAATCTGGCCGACCTCGAAGCGACGCTGACCAAGCTGAAGGGCCGAGGCTGGTGACGATACCGGGACAGCCGGCCGGCGGGACCGCAGCGAGCGGAGCGAGATGACAGGGATGAAACCGGAAACAGCCAAGGCCGCGCACGCGCCGTTGAGGGCACAGCGCGTTCGCTCGGCGTGGCTTTTCCTGGCGCCAATGCTTCTGGTGCTCGCCGCGGCGGCCGGCTGGCCGCTTGCCCGCACGGTCTATTTCAGCTTCACCGACGCCTCGCTGGCCGATCTCGACGCGCGCCAATGGGTCGGCTTCGCCAATTACTTTTCGGTACTTCACATGCCAAGCGGCCGGACCCTCTATGACGGGTTGCTGGTCGACCCTGTCTGGTGGCGTGCCGTCTGGAACACGGTGCGGTTCACCCTCATTTCGGTGACCTGTGAGACCATCCTCGGCACCATCGTTGCCCTGGTTCTCAACGCCGAATTCAGAGGCCGCGGCATCGTCAGGGCGGCGATCCTGATCCCCTGGGCGATCCCGACGATCGTCTCGGCGAAGATGTGGCAATGGATGCTCAACGACCAGTTCGGCATCATCAATGTGGTGCTGCTCAATCTTGGCCTGATCAGCACCAAGATCGCCTGGACGGCCAACGCCGACACCGCGATGGCGGCGGTCCTCATCGTCGATATCTGGAAGGCGACGCCATTCATGACGCTGCTCATCCTGGCCGCGCTGCAGATGCTGCCGAGGGAGATCATCGAGGTCGCCAGGCTCGACGGCGCCAACCCCTGGCAGATCTTCTGGCGGGTGACCTTGCCGCTGATCCGCCCCGCGCTGTTGGTGGCGGTGATCTTCCGCGCGCTCGATGCACTGCGCATCTTCGACCTGATCTATGTGCTGACGCCCAACAATGTGCACACCAAGTCGATGTCGGTGTTCGCCCGCGAGAACCTGTTCGAGTTCGACAAGTTCGCCTATGGCTCCGCCGCCTCGACCCTGCTCTTCCTCATTCTCGCTCTGCTTACCATCGTCACCATCCGGATCGGCCGGATCAGCCTGGACGGGGACCGCTGAGATGTGGATCGTGAAGCGCACGGCCTTTTACCTGCTGGTCGGGGCAATCGTCTTCGTCGCGGTGTTCCCGTTCTATTACGCGATCGTCACCAGCCTGAAATCCGGGACCGATCTGTTCCGGGCTGATCTGTGGCCAACGACGATCAGTTTCGCCAATTACCGGAATGTGCTGACCGAGGGCGCCTTCGTGCGCAACCTCGCGAACTCGCTCTTCGTCTCCGGCGCAGTCGTCGCGCTGTCGCTGTTGCTCGGCGTCACATCAGCCTACGCGCTGGCGCGCATTCGATTCCGCGGCCGCTCGGCCCTGCTGTTCATCATCCTGTCGGTGTCGATGTTCCCGCAGGTGGCGCTGCTGGCCGGGCTGTTCGAACTGGTCCGCATGTTCGGCCTCTACAATTCGCTGTTCGCGCTGATCTTCTCCTACATGATCTTCACCTTGCCGTTCACCGTCTGGGTGCTCACCACCTTCGTCCGCGACCTGCCGGTCGAGGTCGAGGAGGCGGCGATCCTCGATGGCGCCACGCCGTGGATCATCGTCACCCGGGTCTTCCTGCCGCTGATGTGGCCGGCGCTGGCGACCACCGGCCTGCTGGCCTTCATCGGTGCGTGGAACGAGTTCCTGTTTGCCCTGACCTTCACCTCCAACAACGCACAGCGGACCGTGCCGGTGGCGATCGCGCTGCTCTCCGGCAACTCGCAGTTCGAGATCCCGTGGGGCAACATCATGGCCGCCTCGGTGATCGTCACGGTGCCGCTGGTGGTGCTGGTGCTGATCTTCCAGCGCAAGATCGTCTCCGGCCTGACCGCCGGCGGTGTGAAGGGGTGAGGAGCGGTCGGCGTAGTGCGGACCGTTGTCAGATGTCCGGCGCGTTGCCGATCTTCTGCTTGAGATCAAGCGCCCAGGCGCGGCCTTCGTCGCCGCCCCACAGCAGCCAGGCGATGTAGCCGGCCGAAGGGTTCTGCTCATTGCCGTAGTTCCTGCCGCGCTTGTCGACCTCGTGGCGGGCGAAATAGCTGACCATGCGGCGAATGGTGGAGGGCGCGAGCTTTTCCCGGTTTTTCAGTTCGGTGGCGCGGGCGACGCCGATCTCGGTGCCGCCGCGGCCGAATTCTCCGCGCAGCCTGAGGCCCTTGGCGGCATTGTCGGCCACCACTTGCGGGCAGCGCAGATCGGTCTCGTCGTCGTGCATTTCGTCCCCCGGATCACGCTGCCCGAACAGGGATTACGACATATCACCATGGGCAATAAATGTCGGAGCCGATCACCGCCAAACGTCCTTGGGTCGCAGAGCAACCGCGCCGGGACGCCGGCGCCGCGACTTGAAGGAGCCGATCATGATCACCTTTCCCAACGAATCCGCGAAATACCGCACCGCGCGCGAAAAATTGCTGAAGAAGGAAATCGAGCTGCGCCGCGCCATGGAAGAGGTCGCCGAGGCCCGGCGCGCGCTGCCGCCGGGCGGGTTGATCCGCCAGGATTATGAGTTCGACGGGCTGGATGCCCAGGGCAGGCCCGCGACAATAAAACTGTCGGAGCTGTTTTCGCCCGGCAAGAACAGCCTGATCCTCTACAACATGATGTTTCCGCGTCACCCGCAGGAGAAGCGCGACGTCGCGACCAGCGGCGGCACGGCCAGGCTTGCCCGGCAGGACCAGCCATGTCCGTCCTGTACGGCGCTACTCGACCAGTTCGACGGCGCCGTCGGCCATCTCCAGGCGGCCGGCTTCAATTTCGCGGTGGTGGGCAAGACCGCGCTCGAAAACCTGGTCACGCTCGGTCGAGATCGGGGCTGGCGCAACATGCGGCTGGTATCTTCGGCTTCCAACAGCTTCAAGCGCGACTACAATGCGGAGGCGGCCGACGGCTCACAGATCCCGCTGCTGTCGGTGTTTCACCGCGACCCCGACGGCATACGCCATTTCTGGAGTTCGGAACTGGATTTCGCACCGACGGAGCCCGGTCAGGATCCGCGTGGCCTCGGCACCTGCGAAACGCTTTGGAACCTGATGGATTTCACGCCTGAGGGGCGTCCAAACTGGAACGAGCAGCTGCAATATGGCGAGGCGTGTTGCCACTGAAAGGCAGCTCTGGTCAGCCGCCGCGGTTCGGGCCGATCGAGGCGACATGCGCAGGCTTCTTCCTCATGACCTGCAACCGGAGTGCCCAAGCGACGTTGGATTGTCCGAGGGACAATTCCAACCGGAGACATGCCATGAAGACGCTTACCATTCTGACCGCAGCAGCATTGCTTGCCGGCGCGCCGGCCTTTGCCCAGTCGAACACGACCGCCACGACCACGCCGCTCGCCGCCACGACGAAGGTCGACACTTCGACCTTCATCAAGACGGTGCCGAGCGCCAATGAGTTCGAGATCGAGTCCAGCAAGCTCGCCGAGCAACAGGCAACCGACGCCGACGTCAAGGCGTTCGCCAAACAGATGATCGCCGATCACACCAAGGCCGGCGAGGAATTCAAGGCGGCGCTTGCCCAGGGCCAGACAACCTCGGCCACCGCACCGTCCGGTCCGGCCCTGCAGCCCAAGGAGCAGAAGATGCTCGATGAGCTGAAGAGTGCCAGCGGCGATCAATTCCAGGCCAAATACATCGAGATGCAGACCAACGCCCACAAGGAAGCCGTCGCGCTGTTCAGCGGCTATGCGAAATCCGGCGACGACCCGGCAATGAAGGAATTCGCCAAGAAAACCCTGCCGACGCTGCAGATGCACGAAAAACACGTGAAGGAACTGGCCGCCGCGCATCAGGGGTGAGGGCGTTCACTATGGCGCCCCCCTCTGTCCTGCCCGGCAGGACAGAGGGGGGCGCCGTAGAGCGCTACGATGGAAGCCAGCCCGCTTGGCCAACCAACACCACAATATGGCCCTGTGCCTTAAGCACGGCACGCCCTATACCGATCAAGGCTGAGCGGCGCTCAGGTCGACCTGATCTGCTCGACCGCGGTCACCAGCAGCTCTTCCATGGCGGTGCGTATCTGGCCATCCGACTGGGCGATGCCCGCCGCGTCGAAGTCGGCGCGGACCTTGCGGAACACATCGTTGTCGCCTGCCTCTTCGAAATCCGCGTGCACGACCTCCTTGGCATAGGCGTCGGCGTCAGCACCGGATTTGCCGAGCTTTTCGGCGGCCCACAGGCCGAGCAGCTTGTTGCGGCGCGCCATGGCCCTGAACTTCGTTTCCTCGTCCATCGCAAACTTCTTTTCGAAGCCTTCCTGACGGTCTCTCATGCTGCTCATGGTTCGCCTCGTTTCCGATGGGAGTCCGATCTTCAGCCCAGGGGAAGAACGGCCAGGAAAGAGAGAGTGGTGTGCATGGGTGTCATTAACAAGGCGTCATGCCGGCGATTGGGCGGGCGCTTGGCGGTCCAGTCTTTCGCTCGATATGATTTGACGTTGCCGCGCCGTGTCCTACTCTCAAGTGCCTGCGGGATGAACCGAGGAGACGAGCGATGCAGTTCAAGGCAATTCGCAGCGTCGCGCTGACGGCGGCCGTGATGCTTGCCGCCGGCACCGCGGCCTATGCCCATCACGGCTGGTCGTGGACACAGGATGGGTTTTTCGAACTCAAGGGCAAGATCACGGCCATCTATATCGGCAATCCGCACGCCACGCTGGATGTCGACGCGGAGGGTGAGGCCTGGCGGGTGGAGATGGCGCCGCCATCACGCACGATCGCCGCCGGCTTCACGGAGGAGGTGGCCAAGGTCGGCGACGAGGTGACCGCGATCGGCAACCGCTCGCTCGAGGCGAGCGAAAAGCGCATGAAAGCGGTGCGCCTCATCGTCGGCGGCAAGACGTATGATGTCTATCCCGACCGCGTGCCGCCGGCGTAAATGGCCGAGCTCCTCGCTGGCATCGAGCATCTTGCGTTGGCGCGGTGGCTGAAGGGCTCCTTCATTGCCTACCCCATCGTCAATGCGCTCCACATCATGTCGATCGGCGCGCTGTTGACCAGCGTCCTCCTCATGGACCTGAGGATCTGCGGCGCCTTCCGTTCGCTGCCGCAAGCCGCATTCGTCGCGCTGCTGCGCCGCATTACATTAAGTGCATTCGCGGGTGCGCTCGTCACAGGCTCGCTGCTGTTTTCGGTCAAGGCGAGCACCTATGCGGCGATGCCGGTTTTCCTCGCCAAGATGGCACTCATCCTTCTCGCCGGCGTCAATTTTTTCACCTTCCTGCGCTTCGCCAGAGGCGGTGACGAGCTGGCCGGCAGCACCATCCTGGCTGTGCTCTCGATACTGCTGTGGACATCAGTGCTTTTCGCCGGACGGTTCATCGGATTTCTCTAGCGCCGCACTGGCCTTCTCCCCCTGTGGGAGAAGGTGGCCTCGCGAAGCGAGGTCGGATGAGGGGTGTTCCAGGGAACGCCGACGTCTCACTCCGCTGGAACACCCCTCATCCGTCTCGGCGCTATCGCGCCGATCCACCTTCTCCCACAAGGGGAGAAGGGAAGAACGGCGCTGGCGTTCCGCCCGTGCCGAGATAAGCTCCCTTACAACCCAAGGAGAAACACCATGACCAAACAAATCATCGAAGTGCCCGTCATGTCGGCCAAGGTGCGGGCGCTCGGGCTGCCGTGCTCGACGGCGGTGAAGGCCAACGGCTTCGTGTTCATCTCGGCGACGCCGCCGGTGGATATGGTGACCGGCGAGATGGTGCGCGGCGACATCGAGGTGCAGACCGAGGCGTCGCTGAAGGCGCTGAAGCATTGCCTGGAAGCGGCCGGCACCTCGCTGGAAAACGTGGTGATGGTGCGCATCTACGCCGTCAATTCCGGCTTCTACAACGCCATCAACCGGGTCTATGCCAGGTACTTCAGCGTCAACCCGCCGGCGCGGAGTTTTGTGCCTGTGGCGTCATGGCCGATGGAGTTTGATATTGAGATTGAGTGCGTGGCGGTGGCGTGAGGGGTGGCTCTCACCACCAGATTTTGACCCTGGTAGAGCGAAGAAGCGGGCTTAAGGGCGGATATTTCAACTTAAGTATAGTGCTTTCGCAATTGCGTCGGGTGAGTTCAATTTCCGACCGCCGCTATTGCCTGAAAGATACCGAAATGGGTAGATTGTCGCGTCAAATTCGGGGAGCTTAACTCTGACTAAAAACATCGCAGATGCGCCTCGCGCGACTCATTTTATGGACTCTGGTGATTTTAAAGTACTCTTTGACATCTGCAAAAAATGCAGATGGTTGATGAGTGAATATGACGCTCTCGTTAGGCTTTGGAATGATTGCCATGATGCTGAGTCTCGCGACTTAATTATAGATCTTGTAAACAATTTTAAAGTAATAACATCCTTCGATATGGTGGACATAACGAAATCTGTTTCTGCTCATGTCCAAGAGAAATGGTCGCTGTCTGCAAAGAATACCATTTTCTTTGCCGTGAGCGACGACCATGAAGCCGATGGATCTCAGGCTTTTTTGCAGCAGTTAAAGAATGATTTTAGCTCCGTCGATGGCTGGTCTGAGAAGAATTTCAGAAACTCTTTGGTCGGCTACAGTGATGCATTTGGAAATGGAAAGAATTACGTACTGTTTGATGATTTCTTCGGGACTGGAAAGACTATCGAGCGCCAAGCAACGAAATTTGTCGAATATGTCAAAAATAGCCAGTACAAAGATAATAGGGTATATCTTCTAGCTATTGCCGGTATGGCTGCTGCAAAATCTCGACTGGATGGCCTTGGCCTGGACTATCATTCAGAAATTTGGCTCAATCGCGGAATATCGGACAGATACGAGGGTGCAGACGTGAGTTCGAAGCGAAAGATCATGAAATCCTTGGAAAAGAATCTCGCGGCGATATACAAAGGTCAGTTCATGCCCTCTATGGGGTATGGGTCGTCTGAGGCCTTGTTTTCTGTGCACAATCACAATTGCCCAAACAATGTTTTTCCAATATTCTGGTGGCCTGTATATAAAGACTACAAACCGAGAAAGACAATTTTTAAAAGGCTCAGGTGATGACCTATCCTACCTTCATATTGGAGGTATTGCGAGAGATATATCGCAATCGCGGATGGGTTGACGGTTACCAATTTCATAAAAGGTATCGGCTGTCTCCGCTCCAGATGCTCGAATGTGTGGATTTCCTGCAGGCCAATGAGATTGCGACGATCGAGCATGACGAGGTGGGACTTAGAATTAGGCTTCTGCCGCAGGGCGTAGCTTGGATTGACGCCCATGCGCCTGAGCTCTTCATGAGGCCTAGAGCTGACAAGGAATGGAGATACGTTCCGCAGCGCCGGCCGCGTGCCGAGGACTTTGATTTGTATGTCCCCAGAATGTCCAGCCTTGAGCTCGACTTCTTGACAAAACTGGGAGAGACGGCAGACTGAGGTTTCTGAATCAGCGAGTTTGCACCGGCATTAAGGAACTAGCGCAACGAGGTGGATTCGCCTCGGCGACTTAGGCTAGAGTTAAGCCCATTCGGCAATCGAAGAAGATTACCGAGAGGTTCTACGAACCTCAGACAACTAACATTGTTATTTGTCGATGAAGCAGTCGATTACTAATATGTATATTATGTGGTGACTTGGTGCCGGTGCAGCCATACAGTGAATTTTTAAAGCAAAGAACTTTCCGTTGGCCACTTAAGCATGCAGCCAAACGGGGTCTCATAGCGTACGCGGAACGGTTAGAGGCACAAGGCCTTCCTGTAATCTTAGATATTCAGCACATGGCTTGGCATTCCGGACTTGAGGCGAAGTTCATAGCGAGCGTAGCTCTGGACAACCGCCGCTACTACAGTCCTAGAAGTATCCCAAAGCGGAGGGGCGGAGAACGCTCCCTTTTTGTACCTCGACCATTTCTGGCGGGGCTGCAGCGATGGATTTTGGACGAAATTCTCTCGAAGCTCAGCCTGCATCCGTCGGCTTTTGGGTTTGTTAAGGGGCGCAACACCGTTGGCAATGCGAAATTGCACGCTGCGTCGAAATGTATTTTAAAAATAGATATTCGAGATTTCTTTGGCTCTATCAAATATGCAGCGGTCGATGATATTTTTCTTGGAGTTGGATACTCGCCAAAGATATCATATTATTTGTCGAGGGTGTGTACTTTAGATGATGTGCTTCCGCAGGGAGCCCCAACTAGTCCGGCGATTAGTAATATCGTGATGCTTCAGGCTGATGTGCGGATTGCAGAATTTTGTAACCAAAATGGGCTTCTGTTTTCGAGGTACGCGGACGATATCTGCCTCTCCGGAGATCTAATACCCGAGAGTGCCTTTCCGTTTCTTAGCGACTGCTTGTCGAATTTTGGCCTCGAAATCGCTGAGGAAAAGACTGTCCTTGCCTTTGAGGGTCAAAAGAAAATCATCACTGGCATTTCGATTTCCGGTGGAGAGCTGAGACTGCCAAAGGAATCGCGTAGAAATTTGAGGCAAGCCATCCATTATATCAATAGGTATGGAATTGAATCTCATAAAAATAACGCAGGAATATCTGACCCAATCTATAAATATAGACTCTTGGGTCAGATAGAGTACTGGCTATCTATCGAACCTCACAATGAGACAGCCCGCCTCGGGAAAGAAATTCTCAAGCTGAAGCCATTGAAGTAAATCGCAATTTCAATTTTTCTTGGTGGTTTATCCGTAAAATCGGATCTCCCTCTGAGTAGCCATAATCTTGATGCGGTCACCTCAATCTGTTGAGCTTTACGCAAAATACTCCTGCAGCGGCCTGACTTCGAGGCTCCCCGCCTTCAGCGCCGCGATCGCTTCCGCCACCGCCGCAGCACCCGACAGTGTCGTGTAATACGGCACCTTCTGCATCAGCGTTGCTCTCCGCAGTGACTTGGAGTCCGACACTGCCTTCTGGCCATCCGTCGTGTTGAAGACGATCTGGACCTGGCGGTTGCGGATGGCGTCTTCGATGTGGGGGCGGCCTTCCAGCACCTTGTTGATTTTCTGGGCGTCGACGCCATTCTCGGCGAGGAAGCGGGCGGTGCCTGAGGTCGCCAGCACCTTGAAGCCGAGGCCGGCCAGGCGCTTCACCGCCGGCAGGATGCCTTTCTTGTCCTCGTCGCGCACCGAGACGAACAGCGTGCCGGAGCGCGGCAGGTCGACGCCGGCGCCGAGCTGGCTCTTGGCGAAGGCCAGCGCGAAATCGCGGTCGAGGCCCATGACTTCGCCGGTCGAGCGCATTTCCGGGCCGAGCAATATGTCGACGCCGGGGAAGCGGGCGAAGGGGAACACCGCTTCCTTGACCGCGATGTGGCCGGGGTTCCTGGGGTCGGGCATGGCGCCGTAATGGGCGAAGGCGTCTTCCAGTTTTTCGCCGGCCATGATCCGGGCGGCGATTTTCGCGATCGGCCGCCCGATGGTCTTGGCGACGAAGGGCACGGTGCGCGATGCGCGCGGGTTGACCTCCAGCACATAGACCGTGCCGTCCTTGATCGCGTACTGCACGTTCATCAGGCCGCCGACATTGAGCGCGCGGGCAAGGGCTGCCGTCTGGCGCTCCAGCTCGTCGACCAGTTCGGAAGGCAGCGAGTGCACCGGTAGCGAGCAGGCGCTGTCGCCCGAATGGATGCCGGCTTCCTCGATGTGCTCCAAAATGCCGGAGACGAAGGTCGCCTTGCCGTCGCAGAGGCAGTCGACATCGACCTCGATGGCGCCACTGAGATAGGTGTCGAACAGCAGCGGGTTCTTGCCCAGCAGCGTGTTGATCTGACCGGTCTTGTCGTTGGGGTATTTCTGCTTGATGTCCTCCGGCACCAGGCCGGGCACGGTGTCGAGCAGGTAGGTCTGCAGCATGCCCTCGTCATGGATGATCTGCATGGCGCGGCCGCCCAGCACATAGGACGGGCGCACCACCAGCGGGAAGCCAAGCTCGCCGGCAACGAGTCGGGCCTGCTCGACCGAATAGGCGATGCCGTTCTTCGGCTGGCTGAGGCCGAGCTTGTGCAGCAGCTTCTGGAAGCGGTCGCGGTCTTCGGCGAGATCGATCATGTCGGGCGAGGTGCCGAGGATCGGGATGCCGGCCTTCTCCAGCGCGTCCGCCAGCTTCAGCGGCGTCTGGCCGCCGAACTGGACGATGACGCCGACCAGTTCGCCCGAGGCCTGTTCGGCGCGCAGGATCTCCAGCACGTCTTCCGCCGTCAGCGGCTCGAAATAGAGCCGGTCCGATGTGTCGTAGTCGGTCGACACGGTCTCCGGGTTGCAGTTGATCATGATCGCTTCATAGCCGGCGTCGCGCAGCGCGAAGGCGGCGTGGCAGCAGCAATAGTCGAACTCGATGCCCTGGCCGATGCGGTTGGGGCCGCCGCCGAGGATGACGACCTTCTTGCGCGACGACACCTGCGCCTCGTTGGCCAGCGCGCCGGCGAACGGCACTTCATAGGTCGAGTACATGTAGGCGGTGGGCGAGGCGAACTCGGCCGCACAAGTGTCGATGCGTTTATAAACAGGATGAACGTCGAGCTTTTCGCGAGCTTTCTGAATCACTTCGGCGTCGGTCTTCGTCAGCGACGCGAGGCGGGCATCGGAGAAACCCATGGCCTTCAGCATGCGCAGGTTGACGGCATCCTCGGGAATGCCGTGCTCGCGGATGCGGGCTTCCATGGCGACGATGCCGGCGATCTGTTCGAGGAACCACGGGTCGATCTTGCACATGGCGTGCACGTCTTCCAACGAGGTGCCCATGCGGATCGCCTGCGCCACCATGCGCAGCCGGTCGGGCGTCGGCGTGCCGAGCGCCGCACGAATGGCGTTGCGGTCGTCGGCATGATTGGCGGAACCGAGGCCCCCATGGCTGAGACCGGGGATTTCGATCTCGTCCAGACCAGTCAGGCCGGTTTCCAGTCCACGCAGCGCCTTCTGCAGCGATTCCTGGAAGGTGCGGCCGATGGCCATGACTTCGCCCACCGACTTCATGGCGGTGGTCAGCACCGGCTCGGCGCCGGGGAATTTCTCGAAGGCGAAACGCGGGATCTTCGTGACGACGTAATCGATGCTCGGTTCGAACGAGGCGGGCGTGGCGCCGCCGGTGATGTCGTTCTCCAGCTCGTCCAGCGTGTAGCCAACGGCGAGCTTTGCGGCGATCTTGGCGATCGGGAAACCGGTCGCCTTCGAGGCCAGGGCCGACGAGCGCGAGACGCGCGGGTTCATCTCGATGACGACGAGGCGGCCATCGGCCGGGTTGACGGCGAACTGCACGTTGGAGCCGCCGGTCTCGACGCCGATCTCGCGCAGCACCGCGATCGAGGCGTTGCGCATCATCTGGTATTCTTTGTCGGTCAGCGTCAGGGCAGGGGCGACGGTAATCGAATCGCCGGTATGCACGCCCATCGGGTCGATGTTCTCGATCGAGCAGACGATGATGCAATTGTCCGCTCTGTCGCGGACGACCTCCATCTCATACTCCTTCCAGCCGAGCACGCTCTCCTCGATCAGCACTTCGGTGGTCGGCGAGGCGTCGAGGCCGGACTGGACGATCTCGTAGAATTCGGCGCGGTTGTAGGCGATGCCGCCGCCGGTGCCGCCCATGGTGAAGGACGGGCGGATGATGGCCGGCAGGCCGACATGGTCGAGCGCCTGGGCGGCGATCGCCATGCCATGGCTGATATAGCGCTGCTTGCGGTCGCCTTCGCCGAGGTTCCAGCGGGTTTCCAGCGCATCGAGCGCGGCGTCGAGATCGGCCGGCTTCTCGGCCTTGAGCGCCGCGCGCTCGGCCTCATGCGTCTTGCGGTCGGTGTTCTTGACGTCGGTGGCGTTGGCCAGCATCGACTTCGGCGTTTCCAGGCCGATCTTCTTCATCGCCTCGCGAAACAGCGCGCGGTCCTCGGCCTTGTCGATGGCGGTAGCATCGGCCCCGATCATCTCGACATTGTAGCGCTCGAGCACGCCCATGCGGCGCAGCGACAGAGCGGTGTTGAGCGCGGTCTGGCCGCCCATGGTCGGCAGCAGCGCGTCGGGCCGCTCCTTGGCGATGATCTTGGCCACGACTTCCGGCGTAATCGGCTCGATATAGGTGGCGTCGGCCAGTTCCGGGTCGGTCATGATGGTGGCCGGGTTGGAATTGACCAGGATGACGCGGAAGCCTTCCTCCTTCAGCGCCTTGCAGGCCTGCGTGCCGGAATAGTCGAATTCGCAGGCCTGGCCGATGACGATGGGGCCGGCCCCGATGATCAGGATCGACTTGATGTCAGTGCGTCTTGGCATGTCAAAGGTCCGTTCGGCGGGCGGCTTGCACAAAAAACCGGGACGGGAAGACCCGGCCGGTTGTGCTCGCGATTCTGGTATCAGGCTAGGAGGGCCTTATAGGGAAGAGTTTTGACTGATGTAACCCCGAAAATGCGAGGTAGGGGAATAGGGGAATAGGGGAATAGGGGAATAGGGGAATAG
>NZ_JBVVQG010000010.1:0-233776 GCF_055811095.1 Mesorhizobium sp. WSM4833 | reverse complement strand
CCCCTACTCCCCTACAACTTACCCCCCTCCACTTCCGTATCTTCCCCATGAACCTGATCTACGCCGCCCTTGCCTTCCTGATGGCGCTTGTCTTCGGCTTTGTCGGCATCACCCGCGTCGGCTCATGGCTGATCGAGCACCGCGATCCGCCGCTCGGCGAGTTCGCCGACATCGACGGCGCCCGCATCCACTATGTCCATGTTCCGGCACCCGCCAACGCCGAGCTGCCGCCGATCGTCTTCATCCACGGCGCCAGCGCCAATCTCAGGGACCAGATGCTGCCGCTGCGTCCCTTGCTCGAAGGCCGCGCCGAAATGCTGTTCTTCGACCGGCCAGGCCACGGCTGGTCGGGTCGCGGCACCCATAACGAGAACCCGTCGGCGCAGGCCAACACCATTGCCGCACTGATGGACCATCTCGGCATCAGGAAGGCTGTCATCGTCGGCCATTCCTTCGGCGGCGTGGTGACATCGGCCTTTGGCCGCGAGCATCCAGACAAGACACTTGGACTGGTCTTCCTCGCACCGGCGACCCATCCATGGCCGGGCGGCGCAACCGCCTGGTACTACGATCTGACCACCATTCCCGTGCTCGGCTGGCTGTTTTCCGAAACGCTGACCTATCCGGCCGGTACACTGCAGATGGCCGACGCCACCACCTGCGTTTTCTCGCCCAACAAGGTGCCGGACAATTATCTCGGAATGGCCTCTATCCCGCTGGTGCTGCGACCAAAAGCCTTTCGCGCCAACGCCACCGATGTGGCCGGGCTCTATCGCTATGCCCTCGACGCCGCACCGCGCTACAACGAGATCAAGGCGCCAACCGTGGTCATTTCAGGCGATCGCGACAAGGTGGTCTATGCACATATCCATTCGGTCGGTCTGGCCCGCGACATTGCCGGTGCCGAACTCGTCTGGGTGCACAATCTCGGTCACAAGCCAGACTGGATCGCGCCCGACCTGACCCTCGGCGCCATCGAGAAGGTCGCCGGCAAGAGTATCGACCTGCAGGCGATGGCCAGGACCGTGGAGGCGCGCATCGCCGGCGACGCCTACGGCGCCGGCAGATGCGCCGATATCAAGGTACCGCAGGCCGAACTCGCGCCGACCTGAAGCCGGTCGCCCGAACCGTTCAGAGCCGACACGCTTTAGGAATCTAGCGGCTGACTTGTGTGTCCGACCCGATATAGGCGATGCGCAGCATGTTGGTCGAACCCGGTGTCCGCAGCGGTACGCCCGCGGTGATGATGACGCGGTCGCCTGGCTTGCCGAAGCCTTCGTCGAAGGCGATGCGGCAGGCGCGGTTGACCATGTCGTCGAGGTCGACGGCGTCGGGCGAGACAACGCAATGCGTGCCCCACAAAAGCGACAGCCGCCGCGCCGTGTTGAGGATCGGCGACAGCGCGATAACAGGCACTTGCGGCCGCTCGCGGGCGGCGCGCAGGCCCGTGGTGCCTGATGCGGTGTAGGTGATGATCGCCGACAGCTTCAGCGTTTCGGCGATCTCGCGCGCGGCCAGCGAAATGGCGTCGGCGCCGGTCGCTTCCGGCTCGGAGCGCTGGGCGTTGATGATGCCGGCATAGGTCGGATCGGTCTCGACCTTGGTGGCGATACGGTTCATCATTGCCACGGCCTCGACGGGATAGGCACCCGCCGCCGATTCCGCCGACAGCATGATGGCATCGGCGCCTTCGAAGACGGCGATCGAAACATCGGACACCTCGGCGCGGGTCGGCACCGGTGCCGTGATCATCGATTCCAGCATCTGCGTTGCAACCACCACCGGCTTGCCGGCGCGGCGTGCGGCGCGCGTGATCTGCTTCTGGATACCGGGCACCGCCTCGAGTGGCATCTCGACGCCGAGATCGCCGCGGGCGACCATCAGCGCGTCGGACAGTTCGATGATTTCGGCCAGCCGGGCGACAGCCTGCGGCTTCTCGATCTTGGCCATGATCAGCGCCCGTCCGCGTGCGATCTTGCGCGCTTCGGCCAGATCTTCCGGCCGCTGCACGAAGGACAGCGCCACCCAGTCGACGCCTGTGGCCAGCACGGCATCGAGGTCCTTGCGGTCCTTCTCGGTCAACGCGCCGACCGGCAGGTCGGTGTCAGGCAGGCTGACGCCTTTCTTGTCGGAAATCGTGGTGCCGGCGACGACGGTGCAGACGATCGATTTGCCGTCGCTCTTCACCGCCTTCAGCTCGAGCTTGCCATCGTCGATCAGCAGGCGATGGCCGGCTTCGACCGAGCTCAGGATTTCCGGATGCGGCAGATAGACCCTGGTCGAGGTGCCCGGCTCGGGATTGTCGTCGAGCGTGAAGGTCTGGCCTTGCGTCAGTACTTCCTTGCCGTTGGCGAACTTGCCGACGCGCAGCTTTGGCCCTTGCAGATCGGCGAGGATGCCGATCGGCCTGCCAACGGCTTCCTCGACAGCGCGGATGCGTCCGACCAGCGTGCGCATCAGTTCATGGTCGGTATGGCTCATATTGATGCGGAACACATCGGCGCCCGCTTCGAACAGTTTCTTCAGCATCTCCTCCGAGGAGGAGGCAGGACCGATGGTGGCTAGGATCTTGACCTTGCGGCTACGTCTCATTGACTGTTTGTTCCCGGGGTGGCTGGAGCGCCTCCCGTTGTGGACTCATCGGTCAGCTGGACCATCCAGCTTGCCTGTTCGCCCGTGTCATATTCCTGGAATCCGGCGCGCTGAAAGCCCCGGGCGACGCAGTCGGTTACGCCTGCGATCTTGAACTCTTTTTCAGCCACGCACATGTTGATCGGGCCGTCCCAGCGTCCACCGCGTTCGGCGTCTTCTGCATAAAGATAGTAAAACCTTGATGACAGCGGCCCTTCGATCAGCGTCTTGCAGCTCGATCCCTCGATGTGCCACCAGCCTTCGGTGATCCAGCCGGCCTTGGCGCGATAGCCGATGCCGACACCGACCAGGTTCTGCGTGGCGTTGCAGACGCGGAAATCGGCACGCGCCGGCGAAGCCACGACCATGGCCGACAGGCCGATGGCAAGAGTGAGGAGCGGCATGGCAAAGGCAGAGCGCATGCGCTGCCCGCCGGCGGAACTCATCCGAAAACCCCTCAAAAACCACATCAGCATCTCTCTGCGCCCCTTTTCGGAAAAGTCCGGGCGCATGTCAACGCACCGTTTTGTCCAATTCCAATCGATTTAGAAAGGCTCCGGCGCACAATTCGCCGACTTGTGCCAGATTTCCCGGGAAACCTTGGCCAAACAACGGCATTGCGCAAGCGTCGTCTTCGTGGAATGACGATAGCATCCTCCCCGGAAGCCAGCGAACAGACCATTTCCCGCCAATGACCCGATCCACAGTTTTCGCGCCTTTCGACATCATCGAGGGCGACCGCAAGCGAGGCATCGTGCTGTTGGGCGATCATGCCCGTCGCGACCTGCCCGACGACTATGGCAGCCTCGGCCTGCCCTCAGCGGAGTTCGACCGCCACATCGCCTATGACATCGGCGTCGAGGGGGTGACGCGCGAACTGGCTGCCCTGCTGGGCGTGCCAGCGGTGCTCGCCAATTTTTCGCGGCTGCTGATCGATCCCAATCGCGGCGAAGACGACCCGACGCTCATTCGCCAGCTTTATGACGGCACGGTCGTACCTGGGAACTACCCCATCGCTGCCGAGGAGCGCGAGAGGCGGCTCGACGGGTTCTACCGGCCCTATCACGACGCCGTCAGCGCCATGATCGCCTCGGTCGCACAGGCTTCCGCCCAGGCGCCCTTCATCTTCTCGGTGCATTCCTTCACCCCGGCCATGCAAGGAATCCAGCGTCCTTGGCACGTCGGCATCCTGTGGGACCTCGACGACCGCGTGGCGCGGCCGTTGATAGACATGCTGGCGCAGGACAGGAACCTCGTCGTCGGCGACAACGAACCCTATGACGGCGCGCTGCGCGGCGACACCATGTACAAGCACGCCATCGTCAACGGCTTCGCCCATGCGCTGATCGAGATCCGACAGGATTTGATATCGGACCAGAAGGGCGCGCTCGCCTGGGCCGAACGGCTGGCGCCGATCGTTGACGCCATCGACCGCCGTCCCGATATACATGTGGTGAAGATGTTCGGCTCGCGCACCGGGCCGCTATGACGGAGGTTTCGATGACCGAACTCAGCGACGAGCAGCAACGCGATTTCGAGGCGGCCGCCTTCCGCCGGCTGGTCGAGCATCTGCGCGAACGCAACGACGTGCAGAACATCGACCTGATGAACCTCGCCGGCTTCTGCCGCAACTGCCTGTCGAACTGGTATCGCGAGGCGGCCAATGCCGAGGGCGTCGATCTCACCAAGGATCAGTCGCGCGAGATCGTCTACGGCATGCCCTATGCGCAATGGCAGGCGCTCAACCAGACCGAGGCCTCCGACGCCAAGAAGGCCGAATTCGAGGCAAGGCGCCCCAAGGACCATTAAGGCCAGCGATCACTCAAGGCTGTGTTTGGCTCAAAAAATGCTTCCCGAAAGAGCCTTGACTGAAAATTGAATCGATCTAATTTGCCGCGCGAAGCCATTTCTTGCGGGATTCGCCTCATGAACGCGTCAACTGCCAAGCTGACTGCCATTCGCGGACGATGGGCGCTCGCGGCCATTTTCCTCGCCAACGGCTTCCTGACGGGCAGCTGGGCGCCGCAGATTCCGGTGTTCCTGACCCGGCTGGAGATTTCGAAGTTCACGCTCGGTCTGCTGATTCTCTTGTTTGGGGTCGGCGCCGTCGTCGCGATGACCTGGTGTGGCCATTTGATCTCCAGACATGGTTCGCGCACCGTACTGCGTTGGTTCGCCCTGTGCGGCAGCCTCGGTCTCATGGTCGTGGCGCTGGCGCCCGACGTACCCTTGGCGGCCGTTGCCATGATCATCTTCGGCGGCTCGATCGGCGGCATGGACGTTGCCATGAATGCCAACGCCGTGGTGGTCGAACGGCGGCTCTCCCGCGCCGTCATGTCGTCTTCGCACGGCTTCTGGAGTCTCGGCGGTTTTGCCGGTGGCGGCCTCGGCGGCTTTGCCATCCAGCATTACGGCCACCTCGTCCACGCGGCGGCGGTAACGGCGTTTGCCTTCGCGGTGATCGCGGTGGCCGTTCGCCATCTCCTCGCCGAAGACAGACCGCAGGCGGCCGAGCACCACAAATTCGCACTGCCGGCAAACCCGCTGGTTTATCTGATCGGGCTGATGGCGTTGCTGGCGATGATCTCGGAAGGCGCCGTGCTCGACTGGGCAGCCCTGTATCTGCGCCAGGAGCTCGGCGCCGATCTCGCCGTCGCCGGCCTCGCCTACGCTGGATTTTCGGGCGTCATGGCGGTTACGCGGTTCTTCGGCGACGGCATACGCAATCGCTTCGGCGCGGTGACGACGCTACGCGCGTCGGCCGTCGTAGCCGCGGTCGGCATGCTGGTGGCTGGCCTGGCGCCCTCGCCCTGGCTCGCCATTGCAGCCTTTGCCTTTTGCGGCTTCGGCATCGCCAATATGGTGCCGATCATCTTTTCGGCCGGCGGCAACCAGGAAGGCATGTCTTCCGGCACCGGCATGAGCGTGGTCACGACGATCGGATACTGCGGCATACTGGTGGCGCCGTCGGCGATCGGCTTCGTTGCCGAGCATTCCAGCTTCGGCCCGATCTTCATCACCATGTCGGGACTGCTGATCATCGTGTTGCTGATGGCCGGGCTCGCTCACCGCGCCGAATTCGCGCCAGCACCCGCCGAATAGCGTTTCAGCTCCTCGTGAAGGAAATCCACCACACGGCGGATGCGCACGCTGGTACGCACGTCGCGATGCATCGCCAGCCACACCGGCAGAACTGGCAGCGGCAGGTCGGGCAGCACCTTCTCAATCAAAGGATCCCTGTCGGCCAGCGGCTCCTGGCCAAGACCAATGCCGTTTCCCGCCCGCACCGCTTCCCACAAAACGATCTGGTTGTCGGCCCTGAAGCGGAAGCTGCTCCGGGTGACGGGGATGCCGTGCTGGGTAAAACCCCTGATGATCTCGTCGCCGCGGTCGAAGCCGACCAGATCGTGGTCGACAAGATCGGCAGGCTTCAGCGGACGGCCGCGCCTGTCGAGATAGGATTTGGCCGCGCAGGCGCAGAGCTCGATGTCGCAGACCTTGCGTGCCATCAGCTCGTTCTGCGCCGGCTTGACCATGCGGATGGCGATGTCGGCATCTCGACGCAGCAGGTTCTCAACCTGGTTGGAAGCGACGATCTCGACCTCGATGCCGGGCTCCTCGATCCCCAGCCGCATCGTCATCTCAGGCAGGACATAGGCCGCCACGACCTCGCTGGCGGCGATACGCACCGTGCCTTCGATAGCCTCGACCGAACCCAGTGCCAGGAGTGAGAAGGCGCTTGCCTGCTCGCTGACCGCCTTGCCGCGTTCCAACAGCGTGCTGCCGGCCTCCGTCAGTTCGTAGCCGTGCCGTCCTCGACGGAACAGCGTGACGCCCAGCGCCTGTTCCAACTCGCCGATGTGACGGCCAAGCGTCGGCTGGCTGGCCGAAAGCTTCCGCGCGGCAGCCGACAGGCTGCCGGATTCCGCCACGGTGACAAAGCTCTTGATCAGGTTCCAGTCGATTTCTGTCATTCATTTATGAATATCAGAACGCCATCTGTAGTCAATTTCCATTCGCATTCGGAGCGACCATATTCCAGCTGCAGACACCAACACGGACTGCAAACACCAACCAGGAGAACTCAGATGACCAAGATCGCTCTCACCACCGCCGCTATCCTCATTTCCATCAGCGCCGCTTTTGCCGGCAGCGACAAGTTTGGTTCGAACGACGCCAGCCAGCCGGCTGTCACCAGCACCGACGACACGACCACCGCTTCGATTCACAACCCCGATGCGGCCATCCGGAAGCCGGTCACACAGGGCAGCAACCGCGATCTCTTCGGCAGCCGCTGATCCCGATCGCGCTTGTCGCTGATCCCGATCGCGCCTGTCGCTGATCCCGATCGCGCTTGCCGCTGATCTCGATCGCGCTGTCGCTGATATCGATCGCCCGACCGACCACCTAAATCCCAACCAGGAGTGCTTCCAATGACCAAGATCGCAATTCTCGGTGCCGGTGGCCGGCTCGGCCGCGTGGTCGCCAAGGCCTTCATCGACGCGGGCTACGAGGTCCGCGCCGTCACCCGCAACGGCAAGGTGCCGGCCGAACTCAAAGGCGCCACAGCCGTTGCCGGTGACGCTCTCGACCGCGAGGCCCTCATCCGCGCCACGCAAGGTGTCGATATCGTCTTCAACGGCCTCAACCCGATCTACACCGACTGGGGCAAATGCCTGCCGATGGCGCAGAATGTCATGGCCGCCTGCCATGCGAACGGCGCACTGCATCTCTTCCCCGGCACCGTTTACAATTACGGCTCGCCGATGCCGGCGGTGATATCGGAAGACACACCCTTCCACCCGACCACGCAAAAGGGCCGCATCCGCTGCGCCATGGAGGAATTGTTTCGTCGCGAGGCCGACGCGGGCCGCGTCCGCACCATTCTTCTGCGGGCCGGCGATTTCTTCGGCGGCACCGGCAGCGGATCATGGTTCGACCTGATCGTCGCCGCCAAGATCAACAAGGGTATCTACACCGCGCCTGGCCCGGTCGAGCTCGTGCATGAATGGGCCTATCTGCCTGACTTCGCTGTGGGCTTCGTCGCGCTGGCGCGCAATCTGGACAAGCTCGGCTTCTATGAAGCGCTGAACTTTCCGGGCCACGCGGTCACCGATCTGCAGATCAAGGCCGCTGCCGAGAAGGCTATTGGTCGTCCGCTCAAGATGACTTCGATGCCCTGGTGGGTGCTGCGCGCTGGCAGCCCGTTCGTGGCGATGTGGCGCGAGATCGTCTCCATGTCCTACCTGCGCTTCGAGCCGCATCAGCTGGCTTCGATACGCCTGGAAGGCATCGTCGGCGAGATCCCGCACACGCCGTTGGATCAGGCGGTTGCTGAAGCTCTTGGCGATATCGGCATTGCCACCGTGGATGGCGTTGCGAAAGCTGCCTGACTCCCGCGATCACGGGCGCCGCCCCTCTGCACACTGAACAATCCACGAGAGGGCGCCTCAGAGCCGTCCCATCAACAGCAACACCATGAGCACCACCAGCACGACGCCGACAATACCCGACGGCCCATAACCCCAGGAGCGCGAATGCGGCCAGGCCGGCACCGCGCCGATGAGGACAAGGATCAGGACGATGATGACGATGGTGGTGATCGGCATGAGAAGCCCTCGCTTCGACGTTTCGCTCAGAGACAATGCAGAGGCCGCCCGGTTGTTCCGGGCGGCCTCTGCGGTCAAATCGGCGATGGGGTCTATTCGGCGGCTTTCGGAAAGGCGATTTCCGGTTCGTCGCCTGCTTCCTGGCCAGGCCTGTCGGTCGGCGAAACCGTTCCCTTGCCGCGCCGGAACAGCCGGCGGAAAAACGCATAGAAGCGGCTGTTCTTGCTGCGCGTGAAAATCATCAGCATCGACGGCGTCACCACCAGCGTCAGCAAGGTGGCGAAGGACAGGCCGAAGACGATCGCCGAGGACAGCGAAATCCACCATTGCGTCGACGGCGCGTTGATCGTCGTCTCGTGATGGAAGATTTCCAGCCCAAGGCCGAAGGCGATCGGCAACACGCCGAGGATCGCCGACACCGCCGTCAGCACCACCGGCCGGGCGCGCTCGCGGCAGGTCTGCAGCACCGCGTCCATCTTGTCCCAGCCTTCTTCGCGCAGCCGGTCATAGGTGTCGATCAGCACGATGTTGTTGTTCACCACCACGCCGGCCAGAGCGATGACGCCAATGCCCGACATGACGATGCCGAAGGTCTCGCCTGTGATCAGCAGCCCCAGGAACACGCCAACCGTCGCCATGACCACGCAGGACAGCACCATCAGCACGCTGGTGAATTTGTTGAACTGCATCAGCAGCACCAGGAAGATCAGGAAGATCGCCGCCCCGAAGGCCTTGCCAAGGAAGGCGCTGGCCTCGGCGCTGTCTTCGTTCGAGCCGGCCAGCTTCCAACGTATGCCGCTGCCGAGATCCATCCCGGAGACGGCCTTGGTGACCTCCGCCTGCACGGCCGCGACCTGGGCGCCTGCGGCAACGTTTGCCTGGACGACCACCGTGCGCGCGCCGTCGATACGGTTGAGGATACCGACCGTCGGCTCCGGCTTGCGCACGACGAAATTCGAGATCGGCACCGAGCCTTGCGAGGTCTGCACCCTGAGCTCGTCGAGCGTCGACAGCGTGCGCCGGTCTTCCGGCAGACGCAGCCTGATGTCGACGGCGTCGTCGGCGCCGGCAGGCCGGTATTCCGAAAGCTTCAGCCCGTTGGTCACCAGTTGCACCACTGTGCCGACAGCGGTTGGGCTGATGCCATATTGCGCTGCCTTGGCACGGTCGACCTCGAGCGCCCAGTCGACGCCGGGCGGCGGGAGGCCGTCGGAAATGTCGATGACGCCAGGCACCTTGCCGATGCGTGCCGCAACCGCGCGCGCTTTGTCGTCGAGCCCCTTGGGGTCGACGGCCGAAAGCCTGATCTGGATCGGCTTGCCGGTCGGCGGACCGGCCTCCGGCACGCGCACCTCGACATCGACGCCGGGAATGCCGGCCATGACGCCCCGCAAATCGTTCAGGATCTGGTTCGCCGACTTGCGCTCGCGCCAATCTATGAATTCGTACTGGATGACGCCGACGACGTCTTCAGGGACATCCTGGCCGCCGCCTTGTGTCTTGCCGACGCGGGTGTAGACCGACTTGATGCCGGGCCAGCCGAGCATCCTGTTTTCGGCAATCTTGGTCGCCGTATCCATTTCGGCCAGCGAAAGGTTGCCGCGCGCGTGCACGTAGAGCAGGCCGTAGTCGGGCTCGACACTGGGGAAGAATTCAACACCGGCGCCATATTTCGAATAGGCAAAGCCGACGCCGAACAGCAGAGCGACCGTCAGCAAAACCACCGTAATCGGAAACCGCACCGCCTGCTTGACGATCGCCATGTACCAGCCGTCGCGATTGTCATCCTCATGATGCTCCGGCGCCTTGGCGAAGATCGCCCCCAGCGTCGGCGCGAACACCAGCGCATAGAGCATCGAGGCCGATAGCGTGACGATCAGGGTGATCGGCATGTACTTCATGAAGTCGCCGATGATGCCCGGCCAGAACAGCAGTGGCGAGAAGGCGGCTATGCGCGTCATCGTCGCGGCAATGACCGGACCGGCCATGCGCTTGGCGGCCAATGCGAAGGCTTCCGCCTTCGGCATGCCTTCGCTCATCCGCCGTTCGGCGAACTCGGTGACGATGATGGCATCGTCGACCAGCATGCCGACAGCCAGGATCAGGCTGAACAGCACGATCATGTTGATCGTGTAGCCCATCATCGCCAGCAGCAGGATGCCGATCAGGAAAGACGACGGAATGGCCAGGCCGATCAGCAGCGAGGCACGACCCGACAGCGCGTAGAGGATGACGATGAACACCAGGATGACGGCGATCATGACGTGGTTCTGCAGATCGCCGAGCAACTGGTTGACAAAGACCGACTTGTCCTGCGTGTAGGTGACGTTCATGCCTTGCGGCATCGTCTTGACGTAGGCGTCGGACACCTCCCTCACCTTGGCGAGCGTGTCGATCAGATTGGCGCCGATGCGCTTCTTGACTTCGATGGCGATGGCCGGCTTGCCATTGAGGCGCGTGATCGTCGTGGCATCGGCGAAGGTCGAGCGGATCGTCGCGATGTCCTTGGCCTGCACCACGGCATTGGGGCCGGCGACCACGGGCAAGGCCGCCACGTCCTCGGGCGTCTCGATCAGTGACGGCACCTTGACGGCGTATTTGCCTTCCGAGCCTTCGATATTGCCGGCGGCGACCAGACTGTTGGAGGCACCGACAGCGCCGATCAGCTGATCGAGTTGCAACCCGTAGGACGACAGTTTCATCGGATCGATGACGACTTCGACAAGATCGTCGCGCGAACCCTGCAACGAGCCCTCCAGGACGCCTGGCACTTCCTCGATACGGTCGCGCAGTTCGCGCGCGGCGGCGGTCAGCACGCGTTCGGGCAATTCGCCCGACAGGGTGACGACGAGGACGGGGAATTCGGAGATGTTGACTTCGGTAACGACCGGCTCTTCGGCCGCCTGCGGCAGGTCGGCCTTGCCGTCCTGCACCTTGGAGCGCGTGTCCTGCAAGGCCGTCGCCAGATTTGTCTGCGGCTGGAACTCGACCAGCACATAGCCGCCGCCCTGGAAGGCGGCCGAGCGCATTTCCTTGAGGCCTTTCAGGCTCTTCAGCTTGCTTTCCATCGGCCGCAGCAGAAGGCGCTCCGAATCTTCCGGCGAAATGCCCTGATAGATCAGGCTGATATACATCATCGGAATCGGAACGTCGGGCTCGGCTTCCTTCGGCGTCGACTGATAGGCGACCCAGCCGGCGAGCAGAAGGAAGACGAGGACCGAAATGGTCAGGCGGGCATTGTTGATTGCGAGTCTGACGATATCCATGGCTAACGCCTGTTCTTGAATTTCACGAGCTGCGTCGCAGCCAAGTGTCCCCGCCCGGGGTCTGTCCGCCATACCCCATGCTACTGCGTGCCGGCGGTCGCTTCGCCCAGCAGTTTCTGGATGGTTGCCTGGTCGGCTTCGACCGGCTTGACCTCATCGCCTTCCTTCACCAGTTCCTGGCCGGCAACGATGATGCGCGCATCGGCAGGGATGCCGCCAAGCACCAGGCCGGTCGGCGTGTCGTCGACGAGGTCGATGGGGAAGAACGCAACCTTGTTGTCCTTGCCGACGGCACGGATGCCGAGGTCGCCCTTGTCGCCGAGCGTCACCACCGAGCGCGGCAGCAGCACCGCATCGGTCGGCAGCGCGCTGAGTGCGATTTCCGCCGTCATGCCGGCCGGCACGGAGCCGTCGGCATTGGGGACGGCAACCTCGACGCGGAAGGTGCGGGTCGCCGAAGAGGCGTCGCGGCTGATGTAGCGCACGGTGCCTTCGACGGTCTGGCCGCTGACCAGCCGTATGGTGGCCTTGTCCCCGAGTTTCAGGTAGCCGAGATCGCGCTCGCTGACTTCGCCGCGGGCAATCACCGGATCGAGCTTGAGGATGGTTGCCACCTCGCCGCCCTGCATGATGGAACTGCCAAGTTCCACCGGCACCCGGTCGATAACGCCGTCGAAGGGCGCCTTCACCTCGTTGCGGTCGAGTTCGGCCTGTGCCGTTTCCAGTTGCGACTGCGCCGAGGTCAGGTTCGAGCGCGCGGTGTCGAGCTGCAGCTTGGGCAGATTGCCGGTCTTCATCAGCCGCAAGGCTGCGTCCAGCTCGGCCTGGCGCTGCACCACCAACTGCTTGGCGTTGTCGACCATCGAGATCTTTTCTTCCGCTGCAAGCATCAGCACCAGATCCCCCGTCTTGACGTGATCGCCTTGCTTGACAGGCAGCTTGTCGATGACACCGGCGACGCGCGTCGCCAGCACCGCCCGCTTGTCGGCTTCGGTCAGCCCGGAAATGCGGATGGCGCGTGCATAGGTCTTGCGTGGCGGCGTCACCACCGCGACGGTGCGCAGCGGTGCCTTCGGCTCGGCTTCAGCCGTCTTCGGCTTGGCCGCGTCCGGCGCCTTGGCCTGTTCGGCTTCGGCTGCCTTGGCTTTGTTGGCGGCTACGCTGCCGACCGACGAAAACTCGCCTGTCGCCATCCACGCCGCGAAACCAATGAGCACAACAATGGCTGCAAGCTTGTGAAACCTGATTCTCGGCATCGTCGTTGTTTTCCACTGCGGGTTCGGCCAGCGTCCTCATAACGCGGGCGCGTCGCCGATATGGGTGCGCGCCAAGCCGTGTTCAATTTGCCGTGATCGGCGAAGCGCGCTTCTACATCAAAGTTGCACCGCAATATAGTCTGAAAGTTGCAAGATCATTGCCCCGGCGGACAAGATGCGCCCGCCGCGGCCCAGTCTTCGATCGCTTGATAGGTCGCTTCGGCAGAGCCCGGAGCCGGTTCACGATCCGGCCCCGGCGCCCAGCCCCAGGCGACCAATCTGTCGTCGCGAACATGCAGCGCGATGTCCTTCAAGCTGCGGTTGCCATTGCGCAGGGGATCCTTGATCTGGGCGCAGATTTCGGCCGAGGATTTGCCGAACCAGGCCATCTCGGCCGGCGCCAGATGCCAGTTCTCGGCCCCGGGCGGCCCGTGCAATGCCTTGGAATTGCTGGAGAAATGGCAAGCCGTGCAGCGCAGGCCCGGATTGCCGAAGCCCGACCCGTGAGCACCGCGCTGGACATTGAAGGCGTGAACGCGCGTACCGCGATAGTGCGCACCCGACCATCGCGGCCGGTCGTCCGCGACATGACAGTCGGCGCAGCGCGGATGCGAGAACACCGCATAGACCTTATCCCATTCGGACAGGCCTTTCGCCGCGTCGACGGTCGCCGGCGCCGGCGTCTGGCTCTCTTGCGCAATTGCAAACGGCGCTGCGAGCACGAGCATGGCAGCAGGCGTCAGCATGATGAGGAGCTTCTTCATGCGAAGGCCACCGTTTTCGACAGCGGCAGCGTGCGGATGCGCTTTCCGGTGAGCGCGAAGATGGCGTTGGCGAGTGCTGGAGCCGCCGGCGGTGTGCCGATCTCGCCGACGCCGCCCATCTTGTGGAAATTTTCCAGGATGGCAACTTCGAAGACCGGGCACTGGAAGATCCGCATGGCATCGAAATCGTGGAAGTTCGACTGTTCGACCATGCCGTCGGCGAAGGTGATTTCCTGACCCATCGCCGCCGAAAGGCCGTAGATGGCGGCGGAAATCAACTGCGCCTCGATGATGCCGGGATCGAGCGCGGTGCCGACATCGGCGGCGATCCAAACCTTCTCGATGCGGATGCCGGCCGGCGTGTCCGCCACCTGAACGATCTCGCCGACCCAACTGCCGAAGGACAGCGTGAAGGCCATGCCCTTGGCCTTGCCGGCGGGCAGCGCCTCGCCCCATTTCGCCATCGCGGCGACTTTCTCGACCACCTTCACCGCCGAGGGATAGGCGGCCATCAGTCTCTTGCGCATCTCGACCGGATCGATTTTTCCGGCGACCGCGATCTCGTCCATGAAGCCCTCATGGAAAAAGCCGTTGACCGAACTGCCGACCGAACGCCAGGAGCCGACAGGGATGGAGACCGGCGCCGCGATACCCCTAACCCGGTAATTCGGGATCGTGTAGGGCTGGTCATAGGCGCCGTCGACAATGGTCTTGTCGGGACCGAGCGGCGATACCGAGGGGAACAGCCGGCGCAGCGTACCGGCAATCACCGATGGCGAGGCCATCTTCATGTCGACCGCGATCGGCATGCCATCGTCACCGAGCCGCGCCTGGAACTTGCCGATAGCAGCCGGCCGATAGGCGTCGTGCCGCATGTCTTCTTCACGCGTCCAGGTCACCTTGATCGGGCGTCCGCCCGTCTCCTTCGCCATCAGCGCGGCACACAGCGCGTAGTCCATCTCGACGCGCCGGCCGAAACCGCCGCCCATGAAGGTGGTGTGCACATTGATCTTGTCCTGCTCGATGCCGACCGCGTTGGCGCAAAGCTGCCGCACCAGGGTCGGCGCCTGGTTGCCGCACCAGATGTCGAGCGCACCGTCCCTGAACTGTGCCGTGGCGTTCATCGGCTCCATCGTCGCATGCGCCAGATAGGGCACGGCATAGTCTGCCTCGATGATGCTTTCGCGCGGCGCGTCGGCAAAGGCGGTTTCGACATCGCCATTGTCGCGCATCACCGACCCCTTGGTGGCAAGCGCCTGCTTCAGCACATCTGAAATGGCGGCGCTGCTGAGCGGATATTCAGGATCGGACCACTGGGCGTCGATCGCCTCGGCCGCCTTGAATGCTGCCCATGTATTATTCGCGATGATACCGAAGCCATGGCCGTAATTCGTCTCGAGCGGCACGATCTTGATCACCCCAGGCATTTTCTCGGCTTTGGAGAGGTCCGCCTTGACCGGCTTCGACCAGAAGCGCGGGCTCATCTTGACCGTGCCGTAGACCATCTCCGGCAGCCGGACATCGATGCCGAAGATCGGCGCCCCGGTGAGCTTTGCCAGCATGTCGATGCGCTTCTGCGGCTTTCCCAGCAGCTTCCAGTCGGCCCGGTCCTTGAGCCTGACTTCGGCCGGCGGCGCCATCGCGGCGGCAGCCGCGGCGACCGCGCCGTAGGTCAGCGATTTGCCCGACGCCTTGTGCAGGATCGAACCGTCGGCCGTTTCCAGATCGGCCGCCGCGACACCCAGTTTTTGCGCTGCCGCTGCGACCAGCATCTGCCGGGCAGCGGCACCCGCTTGCCGCATCTTGTCAAAACCGTCGCGTGTCGAAGCCGAACCGCCGGTGCCCTGCAGGGCAAGGAATTTGCCGACCACACCGAGACCGGAACGCACCGCCTGCGCGGTCAGGCTTTCATCGAAGAAGGCGAACGGACCGCCCTCCTCGAGGATCGCGGCGTTGTAGTAGGCATGGGATGCCGGTCCATGCTCGACCATGACCCGGTCGAGCCCGACGTCGAGTTCCTCTGCGACCATGGCCGCCAGCGTCGTCGAGATGCCTTGCCCCATCTCGGCGCGCGGCGCGACGATGGTGATGGTGGTGTCGGCGCCGATTTTCACATAAGGGTTGAACGTCGCCTCGCCCTTGCCAAGCTCGGCCTCGAGCGGGTTGGGGAACGGCTTGCGATAATAGTAGTAGCCGACGGCAACGCCGCCAGCGACAGCGGCAGCGCCAATCAGAAACGTGCGGCGGGCGATCTTTCCGACCCTGGCCATGGTCAGAGCCCCGCCGTCTTGAGCGCCGCGGCCTTTTTGATGGCCGAGCGGATTTTGGGATAGGTGCCGCAGCGGCAGAGATTGCCGCCCATGGCGTTGTCGATGTCGGCATCGCTTGGGTCGGCGACTTCATCGAGCAGCGCCACCGCGCTCATGATCTGGCCGGCCTGGCAGTAGCCGCATTGCGCGACCTGTTCCTCCAGCCATGCCTGCTGCACCGGATGCAGTCCGCCTGCCGTGCCGATGCCTTCAATGGTGGTGACGGCGCCGCCGACCTCGCCGACGGGAAACGAACAGGAACGCACCGGCTGACCGTCGACATGCACGGTGCAGGCGCCGCAGGCGGCGATGCCGCAGCCAAACTTTGGCCCGGTCTTGCCAATGAGATCGCGCAGTGCCCACAGCAGCGGCATGTCCGGATCGGCGTCGATATCGAATGACTGACCGTCGACGGTGAGGCGCATGGGGATACCCTTTGTTGTCGTCCACTGCCAAGGGCGAAGCGGCCTCCCGGCCGTTTCGCTCCGATACAGATTGACAAATTTCGTCATTTTGTCAATTAGGATTTTGCAGGATAGAATTGCTCGATGAACCAGATCGAAGACATCGCCACCGCCGATCCCAAACGCGCCCGTATTCTGGATGGCGCGATGAAGGTGTTTTTGGCCTATGGCTTCTCGCGCACCACCATGGACGACATCGCCCGTGCCGCCGACATGTCGCGCCCGGCGCTCTATCTCCTGTTCAAGAACAAGACCGACATTTTCCGCGCCATCGCCATGATGATCCTGTCGCGCTCGGTCGAGGCGGCAAGATTTGCCCTAGCCGGCGATGGCCCTTTCAACGAGCGCATGATGCGAGCCATCGATGAGGCCTTTATCTCGATGATGAGCGCGGTCGTTGCCTCGCCGCACGGCGCCGAATTGCTGGACATGAAATCGAGCCTTGGCGATCTGGTGGGCTGCTGGCGCGGCGGGCTTGGCCAACACATCGGCGCCGCGATAGAGGGCGAGGCAGCCAGGAACGGCGTCGATCTGGCGGCCAGGGGCCTGTCGGCGCAACTGCTTGCCGACATGCTGCTCGACGGGCTGGAAGGCATGAAGGCGCGGATCAGAGATCCGGAAGGGCAGCGGCAGGCAGCCGCTGCCCTGATCAGGGTGATCGGCCTGACCTTGAAAGCATAATTGCGGACCAATCGATGCACATCGATTGGTCGCTCAGGCGCGCCGGCGCTCTGCCTCCGGGTTCTTGCGGGCCGCAAGAAATTCCTTGACCCGCCGGCCGGGTGCCGGACCGCGTACCGGCTTGAAGCCGTCATCCAGTTCGCCGGAGAGATCGAGCGTCGGTCGCTTGCCGACGGCGTCGTAATTCTCTTCCAGCCAGTCGCTGGCGGCGGTGCGGCCGAGATCTCTGAGATAGGTCAGGAACGCCCATTCGGCATTGACCTTCGAGGACGCCGACAGGTCCTTGAACGCCTCGTCGGCATCGATGCGGTGCATGCGGATGTCGCGGTACTCGCCATGCGGCAGACGGCCGGCGGCGATCAGCTCCTTGACGAAGGCAATCGAGCGGAATTCGCGCAGCAGCCCGGCGTTGAAGGTGATCTCGTCGATGCGGTTCTGGATCTCGTTGGCGCTTCTTGGTGTTCCCTCGCGCACCACCGGATTGATCTGCACCAGAAGCACGTCCTCGGTCGCAGCCGTCTTGAAGAACGGATAAAGCGCCGGATTGCCGCCATAGCCGCCATCCCAATAGGGCACGCCCTTGATCTCGACGGCGCGGAACAATTGCGGCAGGCAGGCCGAGGCCATCACCGTATCGAGGTCGATCTCGCCGTCGGAAAACACGCGCAACTGTCCGGTCTCGACATTGGTCGCCGAGATGAACAGTTCCATCGACTTGCAGGCGCGGACGTTCTCGAAATCGATCTCCTGCTGCACCACGTCGCGCAGCGGATTGAGGCCGAGTGGGTTGGCGACATAGGGCGAGAACACCCGCGACATGGTGTCGAAGAAGAGATAGCCGGGCGTGTTCTCGATCGACCAGTTGCCCCAGGCGACGTCCCACGGCATGCGCTGCACCGGGCTGAACCGCCCCTTGGCCGCCACCGCGCGCCAGAAATCGTCAAGTTTTTGCCGCGCGCCTTCGACACCGCCGCGCACATATCCATCGGCCAGCGCCACCGCGTTCATGGCGCCGGCGCTGGTGCCGGACACTGCTGATATCTCCAGCCGTCCGTCCTCCAGCAGCCGGTCGAGCACACCCCAGGAAAAGGCCCCGTGTGAGCCGCCGCCCTGAAGCGCTACGTTGATCTTCTTCGTCTCCTCCGCCTTGCCGTTCTTGGTCATGGCGTCGTCCTTGATCTATCCCTTTGGGTGGATGAGAGAGTTTTGCGCCTCACGCGGCGGTCCAGCCGCCGTCGACCGACAGTTGCGTGCCGTTGACCTGCGCCGCCGCGTCCGAGCACAGGAACACCGCCGCTGCCGCGATCTGCTCCACCGTGACGAATTCCTTGGTCGGCTGCTTGTCCAGCATGACCTCACGGATGACGGTCTCGCGGTCCATCTGATGGGCTTTCATCTGGTCGGGGATCTGCGCCTCGACCAGCGGCGTCAGCACATAGCCGGGGCAGATGGCGTTGCAGGTGATTTTTTCGCGCGCCAGTTCGAGCGCAACGGTTTTGGTCAATCCCATGATGCCGTGCTTGGCCGAGACATAGGCCGATTTGAACGGCGACGCGACCAGGCCATGCGCCGAGGCGATGTTGACGATCCGGCCGCCGCCGGCCTTTTTCATCAGCGGGATGGCGGCCGCGATGGTGTGGAACGCCGACGACAGGTTGATGGCAATGATGGCGTCCCATTTCTCGATCGGAAACTCTTCCACCGGCGCGACATGCTGGATGCCTGCATTGTTGACGAGAATATCGACCGAACCGAATGTCTCGGCCGCCTTGGCGATCAGCGCCCGGCATTCGGCCGGCTTCGACATGTCGGCCTCGATATAGGCCGTCTTCGCCTTGTGCTGTCTGGCGATCGCGTCCGCGACGGCGTGGTCGGCAGCCGTGTCGGAGAAGGAGTTGACGACGACATTATGGCCTTCGGCCGCCAGCGCCTGGGCGATGGCCAGGCCAATGCCCGATGTGGAGCCGGTGATGACTGCGGTTTTTCTGGCGGCCAAGGTCGAAATCCTCTGGTTGCGGCAAGAGCGATCTTATGTTGCAGTGCAGCATATATGCTCAATGCGACGCAACAACAGCGGCGAGAATTTTTCGACGAGATGAAATTTTCGTCATGAGCGGCCACACGGCCGCTCACCAGGAGGATCCTGATCGGATCGGTGTCGCTCGCCAGGCGCCGAAAGAACCTCAGGCGACCAGGTCCGGCACCGGCCCGATGTAGCGCGACTGCGGTCGGATCAGCCGTCCAGTCGTCTGCTGTTCAAGCGCATGCGCGATCCAGCCGGCCACGCGCCCGGCGGCAAAGACATTGCTGAAAGCTTGCGGCGGAAAGCCCGCCGCTTGCAGCACCAGCGCGGTGTAGAACTCGACATTGGTCTGCAGCGAACGCTGCGGCTTGGCGATCCTAAGCACCTCGAGCGCCGTATGCTCGACGGCCTCCGCAAAGGCCAGCCGGCGACCGGTTTCGCCCTCGCCGCCGAGTTGCCGCACGACGGCCTTCAGCACATCGGCGCGCGGATCGCGCACACGGTAGATGCGATGGCCGAACCCCATGATGCGCCTGCCCTGCGCGATCTCGTTGCGCAGCCAGCCGGCGGCATCACCATGCGCCTGGATCGCATCCAGCATCTCGATGACGGGGCCAGGCGCGCCACCATGCAGCGGCCCTTTGAGCGCGCCAAGCCCGGCCAGCACAGAGGATGTCAGGCCGGCCTGCGTGGAGGCGACCACGCGCGTCGCAAAGGTCGATGCGTTGAGGCCATGGTCGCAGACGGTCACCAGATAGATGTCGAGCGCTTTTGTGAGCGCCGGCGAGGCGACGCGGCCGCTCAGCATCCTCAGCATGTCGGCGGCATGATCGGCGCGGCTGTCCGGCGCGATCGGCTGCTCGCCGCGCCGCAGGCGCAGCAGCGCCGGCGTCAGCACGGCGGGCGCCGCGATCAGCAGCAAGGCGTCGGTCAAGGTCTCGCCATCCGGCAGCTGCGCCATGCCGGCGCGCATGGCGCTGTAGACATCGAGCGGCGCCAGCAAAGGCAGCGAGGGCAAGAGCCGTTCGAACACGTCCGCACGCGCCTCTCCCAGCGCCCGCGTCAGTTGCGCATCATCGGGAAGGTCGTTGAAGAAGCCGTCGAGCAGCAGTCTAACCACCTGGGCATAGTTCCAACGGCCGGCCAGTTCCGGCAGCGAATGACCTCGGATCGTCAGACGGCCGCCAAGACCATCCACATCGGAAAGCACGGTTTCCGCCGCCACCACATCATCGAGCCCATTCGCCATAGCCTGTCTCCTTGAAGCATTTCCGGATCGGAGATAGAGATGGGCAACGTTTCCATCAATCTTGATCAATAGAATCAATATCAGGGCTCGATATGTCCGAGTGGTTGTCCCGGGAAGAGGCGCTGGAGAGACTCAAGGTGCGGGCGCAGACGCTGTACGCCTATGTCAGCCGTGGGCGCATCGGCATGCGGCCCGACCGCGCCGATCCGCGCCGCAGCCAGTACCGCGCCGACGATATCGCCGCACTGGCGACCCGCCGGGCGCGCGGCCGCAGCCCGTCAGTCATCGCCGAAAGCGCCATCGCCTGGGGCGAGCCCTCGATCGTAACGGCGATTTCGACCGTCTCGCACGGTCGGCTCATCTATCGCGGGCAGGACGCCGCAGTGCTCTCCGGGCACGCCACACTGGAAGAAGCCGCCGCCGTTCTCTGGGCTCTGCCGAAACCGGTGGCTTTCGAGGCAGCGTCGCCGGACGCACCCCATCAAGCTGGCCGAGCCTCGGCCTTTGCGCAACTTGCCGTGCTTGCCGGCCAGGGGCGCCCGTCGCTCGGGCGCAGCGCCGCCTCGCTGCATACCGATGCCGCGCACGCGGTCGGCGTGCTGGCCGCCGCGCTGGGCGCACCGGCGGGGTCAAATCCCGTCCATCAGCGGCTTGCGCAGGACTGGTCGGTGGATGCCGGCCGCGCCGATGCGATCCGCCGTGCGCTTGTCCTGCTTGCCGATCATGAACTGAATGCGTCGACCTTCGCCGCGCGCGTCGCAGCCTCGACCGGCGCGCCGCTGGCCGCTTGCCTGCTGGCAGGGCTCGCGACGCTGTCAGGCCCGCGCCATGGCGGCGCCGGCGAGGCGGTGATGCAACTGGCGGAGGATGCGGCGCGGCATGGCGCCGATGCGACGATCCGGCGCTGGCTCAGCCATGACCGGCCGCTGCCGGGGTTCGGTCATCAGCTCTATCCTGACGGCGACCCCCGCGGGGCGGCGCTGCTGTCGGTGATCGAGGTTGACGGCACACTATCGTCGCTGCGCGACGCTGCCTTTGCGGCGACCGGCGCGCTTCCCAACATCGACTTTGGGCTGGCCGCGCTGACGCGCAGCCTAGGCTTGCCGCGCGATGCACCGTTCCGCCTGTTCGCGCTCGCACGCAGCGTCGGCTGGGCCGCGCACACGGTCGAACAGATAACAAGCGGAAGTGTCATCCGGCCGCGCGGCCGCTATGAGGGCGTGCTGGTGTAAGGTCGCAAGAACGCCAGGCGCTCAGGACATCGTGTCGAGCTTGCGCTGCATGGCCGCGATCTGGTCCTTAAGTTCCTGAAGATCGTCGGGCTTGTCAGGCGTTTCCTTCCTGGCCGGCTCGGGCGACGTCGCAGCGGCTGGCGTGGAGCCCGCAGGCGGGAACGGCGTGAACAGCCGCATCGCATTCTGGAACATTTCCATGTTGCGGCGCGTCTGTTCCTCCAGCGCCTTGATCGGCGTGGTGATCTTCATCATGTCGAGCGGCGACTTGCCGAGCGCCCCCTTCATCTGCTCGCGAAAACGCTCCTGCTCCTTGGAAAAGGCAAGCATCGACTGTTCGAGGAAGCTCGGGACGATCATCTGCATCTGGTCACCGTAATAAGCGATGAGCTGGCGCAGGAACGGGATCGGCAGCATGTTCTGCCCGTCCTTGTTCTCCAGTTCGAAGATGATCTGGGTCAACACCGGATGCGTGATGTCGTCGCCGGTCTTGGCGTCCTGGACGGTGAACTCCTCGCCCTTCTTGACCATCTCGGCGAGGTCCTCGAGCGTCACATAGGTGCTGGTGCCGGTGTTGTAGAGGCGGCGATTGGCGTATTTCTTGATGATGATCGGATCGTCTTTAGCGGCCATCTACATCCTCCCGGGGACACCGGCGCGCCTCTGAGTAAGCCGCCGATAACGATTGTGCCTTTTTTGAGGATATGCGCAAAAGCCTCACAATTCCAAGCAGTTTGTGCAGTGCGGGATCACTAAATGCTGCATGGCAGGCAAAATATGCTGCGCAGCAATGGACGAATGGCCGCCATGGCAAGGCATGGCCTGCTTGCGGCGCATGGGCGCCATGCCCATTTCCGGTTTGACTTGGGGTTGGGAAAGGGCAAGAAAAGTCCCCAACGACAGAGCAACACCCTTGAAGTCTGGAGAAGAAAATGTCCGCTTCCATCGTCATTGCCAGTGCGGCGCGCACGCCGGTCGGCTCCTTCAACGGCGCTTTCGCCGCCACCCCGGCGCATGAGCTCGGCGCCGTCGTTATCACGGAATTGCTGTCGCGTGCCGGCGTCGAGCCAGGCGAGGTCGACGAGGTCATCCTCGGCCAGGTGCTGACCGCCGCGCAAGGCCAGAACCCGGCCCGCCAGGCGTCGATCAATGCCGGCCTGCCCAAGGAAACCACCGCCTGGGGCCTCAATCAGGTTTGCGGCTCGGGCCTGCGCGCCATCGCGCTCGGCATGCAGCAGATCGCCATCGGCGATGCCAAGGTGATCGTCGCCGGAGGCCAGGAATCGATGTCGCTTTCGACGCATGCCCAGCACCTGCGCGCCGGCGTCAAGATGGGCGACTTCAAGCTGATCGACACCATGATCAAGGACGGGCTGTGGGACGCCTTCAACGGTTACCACATGGGCAACACAGCCGAAAACGTCGCGCGTCAGTTCCAGATCACCCGCGAAGACCAGGACCAGTTCGCGCTCGCCTCGCAAAACAAGGCCGAGGCCGCGCAGAAGGCCGGCAAGTTCAAGGACGAGATCGTCGCCGTCACCATCAAGGGCAAGAAGGGCGACACCATCGTCGACCAGGACGAATACATCCGCCACGGCGCCACGATCGACGCCATGACCAAGCTGAAACCGGCTTTCGACAAGGACGGCACGGTAACCGCCGCCAACGCCTCCGGCATCAATGACGGCGCCGCCGGCGCGCTGCTGATGAGCGAAGCGGAAGCGGTGAGGCGCGGCATCACCCCGCTGGCGCGCATCGTGTCCTGGGCAACCGCCGGCGTCGATCCGCAGATCATGGGCACCGGACCCATTCCCGCCTCGCGCAAGGCCTTGGAAAAGGCCGGCTGGTCGGTCGGCGATCTCGACCTGGTCGAGGCCAACGAAGCCTTTGCGGCGCAGGCCTGCGCCGTCAACAAGGACATGGGCTGGGATCCCTCGATCGTCAACGTCAATGGCGGCGCCATCGCCATCGGCCATCCGATCGGTGCGTCCGGCGCTCGCGTCTTCAACACGCTGGTCTTCGAAATGCGCCGGCGCGGCGCCAAGAAGGGTCTCGCTACCCTGTGCATCGGCGGCGGCATGGGCGTCGCCATGTGTGTCGAAGCACTCTGAAGAAAGTCACTAAACGGGCGGCGTGCATGCATGTCGCCCAAAAGTGCGCAGCGGTTTTGGGAACACCGACATGCATAAAACCAAACATCTGAAGCGCATCGCCTGAATCTACTTCAGCGCGACGCGCTTTAGCCGCCCGTTCTGTATCCAGTGCCTGCCAAGCCCGACAACAGGGCGATATCAAAAAAGGGGAAATGCATGACCAAGGTAGCAATCGTCACAGGCGGATCGCGCGGCATCGGCGCGGCGATCTCGATCGCATTGAAGACCGTCGGCTATTCGGTTGCGGCGAACTATGCCGGCAATGATGCCGCAGCGGCGAAATTCAAGGCTGAGACCGGCATTCCGGTCTACAAATGGTCGGTCGCCGACTATGATGCCTGCGCCGCCGGCATCAAGCAGGTCGAGGCCGATCTCGGCCCGGTCTCGGTGCTGGTCAACAATGCCGGCATCACCCGCGACGCCATGTTCCACAAGATCACGCGCGAGCAGTGGAAAGAGGTCATCGACACCAACCTGTCCGGCGTCTTCAACATGACGCATCCGCTGTGGAGCGGGATGCGCGACCGCAAGTTCGGCCGCATCATCACCATCTCCTCGATCAACGGCCAGAAGGGCCAGGCCGGCCAGGTCAACTATTCCGCCGCCAAGGCCGGCGATATCGGTTTCAGCAAGGCTCTCGCCCAAGAGGGGGCTCGCGCCGGCATCACTGTCAACGTCATCTGTCCCGGCTATATCGCCACCGAGATGGTCAAGGCGATCGACGAGAAGGTGCTCAACGAGCGCATCATTCCCCAGATTCCTGTCGGCCGCCTCGGTGAGCCCGAGGAAATCGCGCGCTGCGTCGTCTTCCTCGCATCCGAAGATGCCGGCTTCATCACCGGCTCGACCATCACGGCCAATGGCGGCCAGTATTTCGCCTGACGACGGCGATGTAGGCGCAGAGATCGACGGGCCGGCGCGCCGGCCCGTTTTCGTTGGCGCCATGGTCCTTCGAAGTGACAGCACGGCTGCTGACCCAATCCGGCACGCAGAGGTTAACAGCGGCCCGGCCGGCCTGTGCGAAACCTGCCTCCAAGCCTGTGGATTCTCGGTGGATAAGCTGTTCACAACACAAGATATTGGGGTGAACAAAACGGGAAAATTCCGCTATCGCTGATTCGTCGCCGATTCGTTCCGGCTTTGAGCTGAACGTTAACGACGACAGCCGGAATCCCCTGCCAATTGCTTAACGCAGATTAAGAAAGATCAACAATTTCATAACGTTGGTCGAGGCATGCCAAGCCACTGTGATCGTTTATCGACAAAGGTTAATGGCAATGCCCTCTTAGCACGAAACGGGCCAGTTCAGCGATTCAGCATGTGGTGCGTGTCGCGGCCGCGAAATCCACATATAGCCGTGAACAAAAGCTGAATCTGCAGGAGTCACTGATTCGTCGCCGATTCGTTCCAGACTCGTTCTATCCGTTAATCCGCATCTGATTGAGAGCTTGACAGAACCACCTTCTGGCTGCCGACGGAACATTCCGCTTTCGCTTCGCGCCCGAAATCCCTATGTGTCGCCTGTCATACGCGCCCATTTGAGGCACGCTCCCGACAACCAGAGGCCAGAAGCCTTATCTCCAGGTCCCGGAAGCCTTATTCTAGGTTGATGAACATCCAGCCCAAACACACTGAGCCGCTGATCCTGTCGGGCCGCGACGTGACCGCCGTGCTCGGGCCGACCAACACCGGCAAGACCCATCTCGCCATCGAGCGCATGGTGGCGCATGAGAGTGGAATCATCGGCCTGCCGCTCAGGCTTCTGGCGCGCGAGGTCTACGCCCGCGTCTGCGAAAAGGTCGGCGCCCACAAGGTTGCGCTGATTACCGGCGAGGAAAAGATCCAGCCACCGGGCGCCAAATATTCGGTCTGCACCGTCGAGGCCATGCCGCGCGAGACCGACGCCGCCTTCGTCGCCATCGACGAGGTGCAGCTCGCCGGCGACCTCGAGCGCGGCCACATCTTCACCGATCGCATCCTGCACCTGCGCGGCCGCCAGGAAACGCTGCTGCTGGGCGCCGCCACCATGCAAAGTATCCTGCAGCGCCTGCTGAGGGGTGTCTCGGTGGTGACGCGGCCGAGGCTGTCGCATCTTGCCTATGCCGGCTCCAAGAAGCTGACCCGCCTGCCGCGGCGCACGGCGATCGTCGCCTTTTCCGCCGACGAGGTCTACGCCATCGCCGAGTTGATCCGCCGCCAGCAGGGCGGTGCCGCCGTCGTGCTCGGCGCGCTCTCGCCGCGCACCCGCAACGCCCAGGTGGCGCTGTTCCAGTCCGGCGATGTCGACTACCTCATCGCCACCGATGCCATCGGCATGGGTCTCAACCTCGATCTCGACCACGTCGCCTTCGCCCAGAATCGCAAGTTCGACGGCTTCCAGTACCGCAATCTGACGGCGGCCGAGCTTGGCCAGATCGCCGGCCGCGCCGGCCGGCATCTGCGCGACGGCACGTTCGGTGTCACCGGCCAGGTCGACCCGCTGGACGAGGATCTGATCAAGAAGATCGAAGGCCACGACTTCGACCCGGTGAAGGTGCTGCAATGGCGCACCGCACATTTCGACTTTGCCAGCCTCGACGCGCTGAAGCGCTCGATCGAAACCAACGCCCCGGTTGAGGGACTGACACGGGCATTGCCTGCCGTCGATGCACAGGCGCTCGAGCATCTGTCGCGCGACGAGGACATCCGCGCACTCACCACCAATGCCAAGCGCGTGGCGCTGCTGTGGGAAGCCTGCGCGCTGCCCGACTACCGCAGGATCGCGCCGGCCCAGCATGCCGACCTCATTGCCTCGATCTACACGGACCTCGCACGCCACGGCCATGTCGACGAGAATTACATGGCCGAGCAGGTGCGCCGCGCCGACACAACAGAGGGCGACATTGATACGCTCTCGCATCGCATTGCCCAGATCCGCACCTGGACATTCGTGTCGAACCGGCCCGGCTGGCTGGCCGATCAGGCACACTGGCAGGAAAAGACGCGCGAAATCGAAGACAGATTGTCGGATGCGCTGCATGAGCGGTTGACGAAACGCTTCGTAGACCGCAGGACTTCCGTCCTCATGCGGCGCCTTAGAGAAAATACCATGCCTGAAGCCGAAATTAGTTCTACCGGAACCGTCCTTGTCGAAGGCCACCATGTCGGCGAGCTGCAAGGGTTCCGCTTCACCGCCGACCAGACCGCCGGCGGTGAAGACGCCAAGGCGGTGCGCACCGCCGCCCAGAAGGCGCTGGCCGCCGAGTTCGAGGCGCGTGCCGAACGCTTCGGCGCCTCGGCCAATGGCGATATCGCGCTCGGCTCGGACGGCACGCTGCGCTGGATCGGTGCGCCGATCGGCACGCTTGTATCAGGCGAAGACGCGCTGAAGCCGCGGCTGGTGCTGCTGGCCGACGAACAGCTGACCGGCCCGGCGCGCGACAAGGTCGCCGCGCGTGCCGAGCGTTTCGTCAATTTCCAGATCGAGTCGCTGCTGAAGCCGCTGGTCGACTTGAAAAACGCCGACCAGATTTCCGGCATCGGCCGTGGCATCGCCTTCCAGCTGGTCGAGAATTTCGGCCTCATCAACCGCCGCGACATCGCTGAGGAGATGAAGTCGCTCGACCAGGAAGGCCGCGCAGCCCTTCGCCGGCTTGGCGTGCGCTTCGGCGCCTACCATGTCTTCGTGCCGGCGCTGATCAAGCCGGCGCCTGCCGGGCTGGTGACGCTGCTGTGGGCGCTGAAGAACGACGGCAAGGACAAGCCAGGTTTTGGCGACGTGGTCCATGCGCTCGCCTCGGGTCGCACCTCGGTGGTCATCGACCCGGCCTTCGACAAGACCTTCTACAAGCTTGCCGGCTACCGCAATCTCGGCCGTCGCGCCGTGCGCATCGACATCCTGGAACGGCTGGCGGATCTGATCCGCCCGGCGACCAACTGGAAGCCCGGTCTCGGCCAGCGCCCGGACGGCGCCTATGACGGCCAGTCCTTCATGGTGACGCCGCCGATGATGTCGATCCTCGGCGCCACCGCGGACGACATGGAAGAGATCCTCAAAGGTCTCGGCTACCGTGCCGAGCCGAAGCCGGCCGTCGAGGTCAAGGCGCGGCTCGAAGCACAGGACAATGCCGCGCGCGAAGCAGCGATGGCGAAGCTTGCGGCGGAAGAGGCTGCACGAGCCGAGCAGACCAAGGCGGCGGACGCCGCAGCAGAGGCAGCAGTCGAAGGGTTGGAGCCGGCATCGGACGCAGTGGCCGTTTCGGAAATGGCGACCGAAATCACCTCCGACGCCGCGGCGGAACCTGCTGCGCCTGCCGTGGGAGAACAGGCGGACGCTCCGGTCGAAACCGTGCAAGACGAAGCGCCTGTTGCCGAGGCTGCTGCTGAACCGGAACCGGTTGAACCGCAGGCAGAGGCTGAAGCCGCAGCGGCAGAAGAAGTTGCACCGGCCGAGCTGGTGTCAAATGCCGCGCCGGCAACGGACGCCGCGCCGGACGAACCCGTGACGGTGACTGAAGCAGCCACCGGGGAACCCGCTCCGGAAGCCGACGCGCCAAAACCCATCCTGTTGTGGCGTCAGGGTCGTTTCGAACAGCGCCCGCGCAACCGCGACGACAACCGCAGGAACAATCGCCCACGCAACGGACAAATGCGCGGCCGAAGCGATGCGCCTGCGGACGCCGGCGCACCGGCCGCCGCTGCACCCGGAGAGCGTCCGGCCCATGAAGGACGGCGCGATGGAGCCGGCAAGCCGCGCTTCGACCGCTCGAAGTTCAAACCCAAGCCGCAGGCCGAAGGCGAACAGCGACGTGACAGGCCGCAGGGCGAGCGTCCCGACCGCCGCGAAGGCCGTCCCGACTGGAAGGGTGGCAGGCCGGATGGCAAGGGTGGTCCGCAAGGCGGCAAGCCCGCCTTCCAGCCAAAGCCGCGCGAGGAGCGCCCGGTGCGTTTCGATCCGGATTCGCCCTTCGCCAAGCTCGCCGCTCTGCGCGACCAATTGAAGAAGTAGAACCCGGCTCGCTTCGATGGTTGCCGAAGGCCGCCAGCGCATCGACAAATGGCTGTTCTTCTCCCGCGTCGTGAAATCGCGCTCGCTGGCGGCGAAGTTGGTCGTCGCCGGCCGGGTCCGCATCAATCGCGACAAAGCAGCGCAGGCCTCAGATCAGGTCAAGCCAGGCGACGTCCTGACCATCACGCTCGAGCGGCGCATCTTCATCTGGAAGGTCCTCGGCGCGGGTGCGCGACGCGGCCCGGCCGAGGAAGCCCGTACGCTCTACGAGGATATGTCGCCACCGCCCGCACCGAAGGGCGAAGCCCCTCCCGATGCAATTCCGGGGCTGCGCGAGGCCGGCAGCGGCCGCCCGACCAAGAAGGAACGTCGCCAGACCGACCGATTGCTCGGCGAAGATTGATGCCTGGCGTCCAAAAACAGGCGGCGCTTGCCAGGATAACGACGTGTTTGAAGCAAAACTGAACCCGGCAAACAGGAAGCCCTGCATGAGGTCGCCGGCCTCTGGGGCGCCGGCTGCCTGGAATTCCATTTCGAAACGCTGATGCCGACAGGAATGGCTGCCCTTGCAAGCAGCGGCCAAAGGCGTTACCTGACGGAAAAAGCCCAACAAAATGGGACGTCCCGGAGCCGACCGATGACCTATGTCGTGACCGACAATTGCATCAAATGCAAATACATGGACTGCATCGAGGTCTGTCCGGTCGATTGTTTCTACGAAGGCGAGAACATGCTCGTCATCCATCCCGACGAGTGCATCGACTGCGGTGTTTGCGAGCCGGAATGCCCGGCCGACGCGATCAAGCCCGACACCGAGCCCGGCCTCGACAAATGGCTGCAGGTCAATACCGAATATGCCGAGAAATGGCCCAACATCACCGCCAAGAAGGAACCGCCGGCAGACGCGAAATCCTTCGACGGCGAGGCCGGCAAGTTCGAGAAATACTTCTCCGCCGAGCCCGGCGAAGGCGATTGACAATACGGCCGGAAAGGCCGGTATTACGCAGGGTAAGAGGCACGTCACATTAACCGGCTTGACAGCCGGCGCCGGGTTGTGGCCTTCGCGTATGCAGCAAAACCTTGATTCTTCCGACTTTTTGTGTTACATCAGCGAAACATGCCGGTGACACAACGTCGATTTATGGCGCAGACGCCCCAAATCACTGAAAGGTGAAAATCCCATTCGGACCAGAGCGATCTGGGCCAGGCGGTCGCGATGTTGCGGTTTGCCGGTCCGGCTTTTCCGATGGGTTCATCTGTTGTGCGGCTAACGGTCGGTTTCTCCGATCGCGCGAGTTCGGGCCGGCAGGACGCCGGTACCACAACAAGGAGTTCAGTGCGCAATGGCAACGATCACCCCGCAGAAGAAGTCCACCGCTGCGCGTCACGGTTTCAAGACCGGCGAGTACATCGTCTACCCGGCGCATGGCGTCGGCCAGATCGTCTCGATCGACGAGCAGGAAGTTGCTGGACACAAGCTGGAACTGTTCGTCATCGACTTCTCGAAGGACAAGATGCGCCTGAAGGTGCCGGTCGCCAAGGCGACCTCCATCGGCATGCGCAAGCTGTCGGAAGAGGATTATGTCGAACGCGCGCTGAAGGTCGTGCAGGGCCGCGCCCGCGTCAAGCGCACCATGTGGTCGCGCCGCGCCCAGGAATATGATGCGAAGATCAATTCGGGCGACCTGATCTCGATCTCGGAAGTCGTGCGTGACCTCTACCGCGCCGATAACCAGCCGGAGCAGTCCTATTCCGAGCGTCAGCTCTACGAGGCGGCGCTCGACCGCATGGCCCGCGAGATCGCGGCCGTCAACCGCATGTCGGAAACCGAAGCCGTGCGCCTGATCGAGGTCAACCTCAACAAGGGCCCTAAGCGTGGCGCCAAGGCCGACAATGAAGAGGCCGAGCAGGAAGAAGCTGCCTGATCTTTCTCACCTTTCGAGAAATCCTGCCAGAAACGATTGGAGGCTCCGGTTTGACCGGGGCCTCTTTTGCTTTCGGGCGGCAGCTTCGATGTTGGTAGGCCCTGCGCATCAGCATGCTGCATCGCGGCTTGCCGGCACACCGAACCGTCGAGCGCGCGTTTTCGTTTTAACGTGTGTCGCCACTTATCGCCTTGCCGCCAAAGCAGACCGCGGCAATGGTCTCGCGCAATTCCTCGTCGGCGATCGGCTTGTGCAGGATGCGGCTGCCGCTGGCGCTGATCTCCTTGAGGCGCGCCGGCGACGTATCGCCAGTAATGATGATGGTCGGGACAAGCCAGCCGATATGGGCGTGAAGCGCACGGATCGCGTCAGTGCCGGTGGTGTCATTCTCGAGACGGTAGTCTGCGATGATCAGGTCGACCGGCGCATCGCCGGCAGCCAGCGCCGCCGTATGGGCCTCCTGCGCCTCTGCGGCGGAGCGGCCGGGATAGACACGATGTCCCTCCAGGCTGAGCAAGCGCACCATGGCATCGAGAACGTCGCCCTCGTCCTCGACCACCATGATGCCGGCGGCACTGCTGGCCGGCGATGTCGTGTCTACCTCCAAGCGAGCTTGCACCGCGCCGGCCTTCGCGACGGTGATGGAAAACAGGGAACCGCGCCCGGACGTCGAAGCCAATTTCAGGGGGTGCCCCAACAGCTCGGCGGTGCGGCGAACGATGGCGAGCCCGAGTCCCAAGCCTTGCGTGCGGTCCCGCGCCGGGTTCTGCAACTGCACGAACTCCTCGAAGACCATCCCCTGCTGATCGGCGGGGATGCCGGGGCCGCTGTCGAGGACCTGTATCTCCACACATGCGCCGCGCCGGCGACAGCCCAGCAGGACACCACCTTGCTTGGTGTAGCGAAGGGCATTCGAGACCAGGTTGTTGAGGATGCGCTTCAACATCATCGGGTCGCTGTCGACGTAGAGACTGCTGTCTACCACGCGCCACGTAAGTCCGCGTTGTTTTGCCTCGGCGGCGAATTCATTGCGAAGATCACCAAAGAGGTCGCGCAGCGGCACCGCCTCGCTCGTGACCGTGACGATGCCCGCATCGAGCCGCGAGATATCGAGCAAAGCGTTGAGCAGCCCACTGAAGTTGCTGACAACCGATTTCGCCCGGCTGGCCAGATCGCGCGCCTCGCCGGAGGTTACGTCGCCGCGCTGCCCCAATATGGCAAGCGTCGAGACCAGCAGGCTCAGGGCATGGATCGGTTGGCGCAGATCGTGACTCGCCGCCGCCAGAAAACGCGTCTTGGCACGGTCGGCGGTCTGCGCCCTGTCGCGTTCCTCTTGCAGGTGCTCGACCAGCGTTTCGTTCTCCAGTCGCAGGCTGACGGTTTCGCGCAGCATGCGGTAGGTGATACGGCAGTAGTAGAAATTGATCGCCACCAGCGATGCGAGCAGGAACAGGAAGGCGCCGGAAATATCGCTTTGGGTGGTCAAGCAGCGCAAGGCGACCGGCACCACCGTGGCCAGGATGGAACCGACCAGCGCCGGCGGAAAGGCCGACAGCGACGGCACCGTACCGCAGACGAGACCAGTCAGGACGATGACCGTGAAGGACAGCACGATCGGCGCCTCGGGCATAAAGCCGACCCAGCCAAGCACCCCCCACAGAAGGCCCGACATACAGGAAAACGCCGTGGCCAGCCATGCCCAGCGCAAGATCGAGCCGCGATCCCTTGAGCGGCTGAAAAAACGGCGCGACGCCAGCACCCGGATAGCCGTCAGCAGATACAGCGCCGCCAGCCAGCCGGTCAGCCAATTGGCGGAAACGGCCGTTCTCAGAACATAGACCGCCGCCATCGAGATCACGATGTTGGAGATGACCACGCCGTAGGAATTGCGATACAGGAGTTCGACCAGGGCCTGGCGTATCTTGTCTTCCTGCATCGAATCCCTCCAATTGTCCCAAGTAATTCTCCGGCCGGTCTTCCCCGGTACCGTTGATCTACCGGCAACCTGTTTCGCATAAGTTGGCGATCGATCCATATACGCCGCCGCAGCCCTGGATGGTGCCCCGATGAACCGCTCACCGCCATACTCGCCGACGACCATGCCATCGTGCGCGAGGGGCTGAAGCTGCTTATCTCGGCTATGGACAATGTCTCGGTCGTCGCCGAGGCTGCGGATGGCGAGGCGCTGCTTGGCCAGCTGCGAAGCACGCGCGCCGACCTTTTGATCCTCGACCTCGGCATGCCGGGTGTGGCCGGGATGCAGTTTATCGCCACCATCAGGACCTTGGCACCACGCCTGCGGATCGTGGTGCTGACGGCCAATGTCGAGCCGAGGACAGTACGCGCCGCGCTCAGCGCCGGCGCCAACGCCTACCTGACCAAGGATGGCGATCCCGAGGAACTCGGCGCTGCCATCGAAGCGGTCAAGAACGGAGGCACCTATCTGGCGAAAACCGTTCGCTTCGCGGTCAGCGATATAGGCAGGGACAGCGAGCCGATAGCCGCGCAGGAAATCCTGTCCCCGGTACCGCTGACGCGACGCGAACGGCAGATCCTTCAACTGGTGGCGCAAGGCATGATCACGCGCGACATCGCCGAACGACTGGGCATCAGCCTGCCGACCGCTCGCAAACATCGCGAAAATCTGATGGGCAAGCTCAGTCTCCACAACACCGCCGAACTGACCGCCTACGCGGTTCGTCTGGGATTGCCCACCGGCTGATATCGCAGCCGCTACAATGGGCAACCCGGCAACGTCCCCTTAACCATCGGCAGATTAGCCAAACCCGATCATCACCCAAATACGGCATCCGTCGTATGTTTTCGGCCTGCCCCCCGGCCTACTCCTCCCACGGCTTGATCATGGGAGGAGCTGTCATGCCATCGCTGGATCTCTGGATTCCGTTCGCCCTCGCAACGCTCGCCTTCGCCTGCATGCCAGGACCGGCGATTCTCTACATGACAGCGCAGACGCTGGCCCATGGCCGTCAGGCGGGATTGATGGCGGCACTGGGTGTCCATCTTGGTTGTTACGTGCACATCCTGGCCGCGGCGGTCGGGCTCGCCGCACTGATGGAACACGCGCCGGTCGCTTTCTTGGTGATCCGATGGGCGGGCGCCGCATATCTCATTTCGCTGGGCCTTGCCATGTTCCTGGGCTGGAACCGGATGGGTGAGGATGGTGCCAGGCCGGCCCCGAATACATTTCGCGACAGCATGGTCGTCGAGATCCTCAATCCCAAGACGGCACTGTTCTTCCTGACCTTCCTGCCGCAGTTCGTGGATCCGTCAGCCGGCATGGCCGTCGGGTTGCAGTTCCTCATCCTCGGCATCATCGTCAATCTCATCTTCTCGATGGCCGACCTTGCGGCGGTCGGCATCGCCTCGCTCGCCGTTGGCCGGTTCACTGGCGCCGGATGGGTGATCCCCAAGACATGCGGTTCGATCCTCATCGGACTTGGCGTGGCGCTCGTCAGCCATCATATCTGAACCTGCAAATGAAGAGCCGCGATTTCGAGGGAGATCTGACGGTGAAATTTCAGCGGCTGCTGGCGGCAAGGCCCGATATGCCGAAGGATGGCTGACGGCCTGCTCGCGCATCCGGCAAGATATACCGGAACCGGCGCGCCTTCGGGGCCATCGCCCGAATTCTACAGACCCTAGGCCGCGCCTACCCGCCGCCGCCTTCCTTCTCAGCCTCCTGCTTCAGCGTCGCAATGAACCGCTTCGTCCGTTGCTGCTCCGGATTGTTGAACAGCACCGCGGCCGGTCCCTTCTCGACGACGACGCCGGCATCGAGGAACACCACTTCCTTGGCGATCTTGGAGGCGAGGCGCAGATCATGCGTCGCCATCACCATGGTCGTGCCTTCACTGGCGAGCTTGCCAAGCACGTCGACCACCTCTTGCGCCAGTTCCGGGTCGAGTGCCGAGGTCGGCTCGTCGCAGAGCAGCACTTTCGGCGACGGCGCCAAGGCGCGGGCGATCGCCACGCGCTGCTGCTGGCCGCCCGACAGCGTCGCCGGCCAGGCGTCGGCCTTGTGCGCCATCCCCACCTTCTCCAGCAGAGCCAGCGCCCGCTCGCGTGCCCTCTCAGGCGCCCATTTCAGCACCGTCACCAGCCCTTCCATGACGTTCTCGATCGCGGTGCGATGCGGAAACAGCTGGAAGTTCTGGAACACCATGCCGGTCTGCAGCCGCAGGCGCTGGATATCCCTGGCCGGAACCCTGCCACCAGGATGGAATTCGAGCGTCTCGTCGCCGATGCGCACCGTGCCCGAGGTCGGGATCTCCAGGAGGTTGATGCAGCGCAGCAGGGTGCTCTTTCCCCCGCCCGACGGGCCGACCAGCGCCGTGACGCTGCCTTCGGCAATGGTGACCGTCACGCCCTTCAACACGAGATTGTCGCCAAAGCGCTTTTCGATGTTGCTGAGGCCGATCATGAGCGTGCCTCCAGGAAGCCGCCATAGCGGTTGAGCCGGGTCTCCAGCCGCGTCTGCAAGGCCGACAGCACCGAACTCAGCGCCAGATAGAGGATCGCCGCCTCGACATAGAGGATCAGCGGCTCATAGGTGGTGGCGACGATGCGCTGCGCCGCCTGGAACATCTCCGGCACGGTGATGGCGGCGGCCAGCGACGTATCCTTGACCAATGAGATGAAGGTGTTGGAAAGCGGCGGCACCGCGACCCGGCCGGCTTGCGGCAGGATGGTGCGCCGCATCGCCTGGCTCCAGGTCATGCCGATCGAATAGGCGGCTTCCCACTGGCCCTTCGGCACCGACCCTATGGCCGCGCGGATGATTTCCGACGTGTAGGCGCCGATGTTGAGCGTGAAGCCGATCAACGCCGCCGTGAAGGCGTCGAGCAGGATACCGACCGACGGCAGGCCGTAGAAGATAAGGAACAGCTGCACCAGCAGCGGCGTGCCGCGGAAGATCCAGACATAGAAGCGCACCAGCGCGACCAGCGGTTTCGGACCAAACAGCCGGGCAAGCGCCGCACCCAACCCAACGGTCAGCCCAAGGACGAAGGACAACAGCGTCAGCGGCACGGTGAAGATCAGCGCCGCCCACAACAGCGAAGGCAGCGACTCCAGCATCAGTTGCAGCCAGTGCGGCACGTAAGACCCTCCAAATAAGTCGAGGCTTCGTCGAGGCGCGACATATCACGACAAAAGCGGCGGACCGTCAAAGACGACTCGCCGCTCGATATGTCCTGTGGGCCGCGGAGCGGCCCGCCTCATAGATTACTTCGAAACGTCCTGGCCGAAATAGGTGTCGGAGATTTTCTTATAGGTGCCGTCGGCCTTGATGTCGGCCAGCGCCTTGTTGATCGCCGCGACCAGCTCCGGATCGCCCTTGCGCACGATGACGCCGGAATAGTCGGCGTTTTCCTCTTGCGCGGCGATCTTCACATTGGCGTCGGGCTTGTGCTTCTTGAAGTCGAGGAACGACAGGCTGTCATTGATCGTGGCGTCGGCACGGCCTGTCAGAAGCAGCTGGATCGATTGGTCGAAGCCATCGGTGCCGACCAGCTCGGCGCCGTTCGTTTCGGCCAGCTTGCCGAAATTCGAGGTCAGCGACTGCGCCGACTTCTTGCCTTTGAGATCGGCAAAGGTCTTGATGTCTGTGTTGTCGCCGCGCACGATCAGCACCGCCTTGGAGGCGATGTAAGGATCGGAGAAGTCGTACTTGGCCTTGCGGGCATCGGTGATTCCGACCTCGTTGATGACGGCGTCATAGCGATTGGCGTCGAGGCCGGCGATCAGCCCGTCCCACTTGCCTTCGAGGAATTCGACCTTGACGCCGAGCTTGTCGGCGATCGCCTTGGCGATTTCGACGTCGAAGCCGACCAGTGCGCCCGAAGTGTCATGATAGGTGAATGGCGCATAAGTGCCTTCCGTGCCGACCTTGATGACCCCGGCCTGCTTGATCTGGTCGAGATTGGCGCCGGCATGGCCTGCGGTGACAGCCAAGGCCTGCAGCGTTCCGGCGATGATGAGCGACTTGAGCCATTTCATTTTTCTGTGATCCCGTCCTTGGCCGGCCGACCGGCATATTGTGAGCGCTGGAAACTGACAGATGCAAGTCGAAAAAATAAGGAACAGAATTCCAAAAACAATCAGTTTCTGAAATCAGATACTCAAACTGGCGCTTTCCAGCCGACATCACGGCTATCGCGGGTAATCCCCGGAGTCCGCCAGGCAACACATACCCGCAGCCACGGTCGCGGAACCTTTCCCGCGCATGGCAGTTCTGGCTGTTCTAGGGCACGACGCCGCCATTTCAACCCAGGCGCCAGCCAAGTTTGCAAAGTCATCCGCACCACCCAGGGAGCGCCTCATGATGGAAGACACGGCAGGACGGATCATGGTCCGCGCGGCGATGAAGGCTCCCTACCTCGAGCGTGACGAAGAGCATCGGCTTGCATTGCTCTGGAAAGAGGACAACGACCAGAACGCGCTGCACAGCATCACCGTCGCGCATATGCGGCTGGTCATTTCCATGGCCTCCAAATTCCGCCATTACGGCCTGCCGCTCGGCGACCTGGTCCAGGAGGGTCATGTCGGACTGCTCGAGGCCGCCGCCCGCTTCGAGCCGGAGCGCGAGGTGCGGTTCTCGACCTATGCGACATGGTGGATCCGGGCCTCGATGCAGGACTATATCCTGCGCAACTGGTCGATCGTGCGTGGCGGCACCAGCTCGGCGCAGAAGGCGCTGTTCTTCAACCTGCGACGCCTGCGCGCGCGGCTGGCGAATGGCGCCGAGCCACTGTCAAACGCAACGCTCTATCGCGAAGTATCGGAAGCACTCGGCGTCTCCGAAGCCGACGTGGCGATGATGGATTCGCGGCTGTCGGCTCCCGACTCCTCACTCAACATGCCGGTTGCCGACGATGCGGGTTCGACCGAGCGCATGGAATTCCTGGTCTCGGACGATCCGCTGCCCGACGAGATCGTCGGCGACAAGATCGATGTCGCGCGCCGCTCGCTCTGGCTGAGGGAGGCGCTTCGCGCGCTCAACGCACGGGAGTTGAGGATCATCGAGGAACGCCGGCTTAACGACGAGGGCGCGACGCTGGAAGCGCTCGGCGAAACCCTCGGCATCTCCAAGGAACGCGTCCGCCAGATCGAGGCCCGCGCCATGGAAAAGCTGAAGGTCGCGTTGGTGAAGCAGAATCCGGAGTTCATGGCGACTGCCGCCTGAACGGCGTCAGGCGTCCAGGGGCTCTTACTTGTCCGTGACGATCTTGACCTTGTCGCCGGCCGAAACCGCGGCACCAGGCGACAGCGCGTTGAGGACGCGGAACAGGTCGAGCTTACGGTCGACGCCGACCATCTGCGCCGAAAGCGAACCCATCGTCTGCCCAGGCTGGACAGTGACGACGCGGATGCGCAGCGGCTTCAGCGCCGCCTTTTCGGCGGCACTCAAGATCCGGAACGAGCCGCTGACCGAGCGGGCGATTGTGTCCAGCGACGTGCTGGCCGAAGGGGCCGCGGTCAGCAGCCGGTAGACCTGGCCGCCGGCGCGGATCACCGCAATGTCGAACTGCCAGCCTTCGGCGCCGGCATGCGCGGTCGCTGCCTCGTTGCCGTTGATGGTTTCCTGCCTGACGCTGCTGTCGACGAGACCAGCCACCCAGCCGCTGCGGATATAGTCCGTCAGCGCCCGGTTCTTGTCGATCGACACGCCATCGAAACGGATCGCTATGTCGCCGGGGCCGGTGGCCGTCACCGCTGCCGCCGAATTGTCGATGATGAAGCCGTCCGGTACCGTGAACGATACGCCAAGGCCCGGATGCAGGAAGGTTTCGCCGCGCACATAGCCTTCTTCCGGCGTGTCGCCATAGAGCAGGCCGTCTATGCCGGCGAGGAAGGAATCGCGGTCGCGCGTGCCGACGCCCGGCGCGCCGAACTGGCGGGCATGGCGCTGCGCCAGATCGATGCGCTGCGGCGTATTGGGGTGCGTGGCCAGGAAGTCGAGGCTGGCGTCGGTGGCGCCGCTGATCGAGCGGAAATCCGTGTAGGCCGACATTGATTGCAGGAAGCGGCCGGCGGCGAAAGGATCGTAGCCGGCCTCGCCGATCGACTTGATGCCGATGGCGTCGGCTTCCAGCTCCTGGTTGCGCGAGAATTGCGCGAGCCTCAGCTTGCCGCGGATCAACGCCGCCTTGGCGGTCGGGCTGTCGCCGAGCACATCGGAAACCACCTTGGTCGCCAGGCCTTCCTCTGCCTCGAGTTGCTGGCGCTGCAAGCCGTGATTGGCGGTGACATGGCCCATCTCATGCGCGATGACAGCGGCAAGCTCGGCCGAATCATTGGCCAGCGCCAGGAGGCCGCGCGTGATGTAGAGATAGCCGCCCGGCAGCGCGAAGGCATTGACATTGGGCGAATTCAAAATGGTGATGCGATAGGTCTGTGTCGGGTTGGCGGACACCACCGTCAAACTACCGACCACCTTGGCGACCATGCGCTCGAGCTTGGGATCGGAATATTCGCCGCCATAGGTCGCCAGGATGCGCGGATGCTGCGCCCTGGCCAATTCGGCGAGCTTGTTGTTGGCGCCGACATTGTCCACCGTGATCGGCTTGTCGGAAGGCTGGAAGCCGGATTCCTGAACCTCCGGCGGCGTGAACATCTGGCAGCTTGCCAACGCCACGGCAAAGCCGGCCAGCGCGAGGAAGCGCGCCAGCGGTTTCATTCCCAATGTGTTAGCGCCGATCGCCAGAACGGCTTCCTTTCGGGTCCCGGCACATGACATTGAAAATCGGGGACGATCTTCAGAATGTTCACGTGCCATATCTCAAACTGCTGCAGTATCCGCGGCCCGTCCCAGGGGCGGGCGCCGGATACTGCAGGCAAATCACGGCCTGTGCCGGACCGGTAGGGCGGACCTAGCCACACTCCCCCGGTCATGGCAAGCAAACGCCACATCGCCTGGAGCCGGTTTGACCGTAAATTATGTCCGCTTCCGGGCAACATCGCGTGATGTGGAATATCCGGCACCCGCGCCGATATAGCGCCGGAACGCCTCCGGACCAGCCCCGGCAAAGAAATCATCAGCCTTGCCGGTGGCGGCGACCAACCCATTGTCGACAAACACCATATGCTCGCCGATGCGGCGTGCATCCTCCGGCTGGTGCGTGACGAACAGCACTGTCATGGCGCGTTCGGCATGAACGGCGGCAACCAGGTCCAGCATCTCGTCGCGCAAAGCCGGTCCGAGCGAAGCGAAGGGCTCGTCGAGCAGCAACACCGGTCGGTCGCGCACCAGCACGCGGGTCAGTGCGACGCGCTGGCGTTCGCCCCCCGAGAGCTCGCGCGGCAGGCGTTTCTCCTTGCCCGCAAGACCGGTGCGCGCAAGCGCCTCGGCGACCGCGGCGCGGTCCGCCTCGGTCAGCCGCAGGGATGGCGAGCGGCCGAGCCCGACATTCTGCTCGACGGAAAGATGCGCGAAGAGATTGTTCTCCTGGAACACCATCGACACTGGCCGCGCCGAGGCCGGCTCGGCGCTGACATCGACACCGCCGATCAGCACGCGGCCCGACCGTGGGGTCTCGAAGCCGGCGACCAGATTGAGCAGCGTCGACTTGCCCGAACCGCTCGGCCCCATGATGGCGGTGATCGTCGCCGCGGCAAACTCGACATCGAAAACAAGCGGCGCCTCGCCATAGCTGCCATAGCTGAACGACACTTTGTCCAGCCGCACCGGCGCGCCCTTCGCGAGCCCGTTGGCCGCCTTTTCACGCATCACGGACCTCCTCCCTTCCCAGCCAGTGCGCCGCCACGATCAACGCGAGACAGACGAGGCCGAGCAGCAGTGCGAGGCCGGCGGCATCCTCGGTGCGGTAGCTGCCCATCCGAGCCAGAAGAAGGTAGGGCAATGTCTGCACGGAATCACTGCCGAACAAGGCAATGACACCGAGATCGCCGAGCGACAGCGCCATGGCGAAAGCGAAGGCCGTGGCGAGCGGTCGCCGCAGCGACGGCCAGTCGACCAGCATCAGCCGGTTCCAGCCCGCAATGCCGAGCTGTGCACAGAGCCGTTCGTGACGCTCGCTCGCCGCATCATAGGCGGGACGCACGGCGCGGAGCGCAAACGGCATCGCCATCACCGCGTTGACGGTGACGACCATGACCGGGGCGATGGCGAAGACATCGCCGACATGGCGCAACAACAGGAACCAGCCGGCGCCGACGACGATCGGCGGCACGACCAGGACAAAACCGGCGCCTGTATCGGTCGCGTGCTCGAGCAGTGTCTTTGCGCCGGCACGGCGGTTCAGCGCCAGTGCCCGCCGCGCCATGGTCAGCGCCAGCGACAGCATCACCGAAAGCAGCGCCGACAGGAAGGCGAGCGCCGCGCTGGTCAGCGTTGCCTGCCGGACAGTGGCCTCGCCGGCCAAGCGGGCGAGATCGGCACTCAATCCGGCCATCACGGTTGCCGCCATCGGCCCGACGACGAACAGCAGCGCCAGGACGATGAGTAGCGCGTTCAACCAGGTCTCGCTCCGATTGACCGAGAGATAGCGGCGTTGCGCGACCGGCAAATTGGTGTCGCTGACCACATTGGCGCCTAGCCGCGTCAGTGCCAGCACCACGATAAAGGTCAAGGCGATCTGCAGCAGCGTCAGTGCAACGGCCCGTGCGGGATCGAAATCGAAGCGCAGCGCCTGGTAGATGCCGACCTCAAGCGTCGTCGCGGCCGGCCCGCCGCCGAGCGTCAGCACGATCGTGAAGGATGTGATGCAGAGCATGAACACAAGCCCGGCGACGCCGGGCAGTGCGGCGCGCAGCGTTGGCCATTCGATCAGCCGGAACGCCGGCCGGGCCGCCATGCCGAGTTGGCTCGCCAGCCGCCATTGGTCGGCCGGTATGGTCTGCAGCGCCTCGAGGAACAGCCGCGTCGCCAGCGGCAGGTTGAAGAAGACATGGGCGACGAGAATGCCGGACAGGCCATAGATGCCCGGCCAGCTTCCGCCGCCGATAACGGCAAGCACGCCGGCGAAGTAGCCGGCACGGCCATAAAGCGCCAGGATGCCGAGCGCTGCAACGATGGCCGGCAGCGCCAACGGCACGGCGAAGATCTGCAGGATGAAGGCGCGGCCGAAGAAACGTGGATGCCGCGACAGAGCGCGCGCCACAAACAGCCCCGGGATGACCGAAAGCAGCGTCGACAGGACCGCTTGCCAGAGCGTGAAGCGAATGACGCGAAGCAGATAGGGATCGAAGGCTGCCCAGGCGCCCGAGAAATCATGGGCGCCCTCGAAAAGCAGGCCGGCAAACGCGCCGCCGATCAGCAGCGCGATTGCAGCGAGCGCTACAATGCCGGCACTGACGCGGGAATCCGTGGAATGCGCCGGCGCCATCGCGCTGCCTACTTGCTCATCGCCGCCAGCCATTCATCGACCCAGGCCTTGCGGTTGGCAGAGACCTCTTGCGGGCTGAACAGCAAGGTCTTCGTTGGCTTGACCAGTTTGTCGAAGGCCGAATTGAGCGGCTTGTCGGTCTTGCCTGCCGGGAACATCCAGTTGGTCTCGGGGATGGCATCCTGGAATTTCGGCCCGGTCATGAAGGCCATGAACTTGGCCGCCAGCGGATTCTTGGCTCCTGTCGTGGTGATACCCGCCACCTCGATCTGCAGATACTCGCCCTCCTCGAAGGAGGCCGCCTGGTAGCGCTCCGTGTTCTCGGCGACCATGTGGTAGGCTGGCGACGTCGTGTAGGACAGCACCATCGGCGCCTCGCCCTTGGTGAACAGCCCATAGGCCTCGCTCCAGCCCGGCGTCACGGTCAGCACCTTGGCCTTGAGCTTGGCCCAGGCCTCGGGTGCCTTGTCGCCATAGACCGACTTGACCCAAAGAAGCAGGCCGAGGCCTGGCGTCGAGGTGCGCGGATCCTGGATGACGATCTTGTCGTTGGCACTGCCTTCGATCAGCTCCTTCAGGCTCTTCGGCGGCGTCTTCATCTTCTGCGTGTCGTAGACGACAGCGAAATAGCCGTAGTCGAAGGGGACAAAAGTGTCGTCGCTCCAGCCGCCCGGCACATTGACATCCGTCACCGCGCCATGCGGCGCGAACAAGCCTGACGCCTTGGCATCGGCGGTGAGATTGGTATCCAGGCCAAGCACGATATCGGCCTTGGTCGATGCGCCTTCCAATCTGACGCGGTTGAGCAGCGCGACGCCATCGGCGACCGAGACGAAGTCGACGTCGCAGCCGCATTCGGCCTCGAACTCCTTCTTCACCACGGGACCCGGACCCCAGTCGGCGGTGAAACTCTCATAGGTGTAGACGGTGAGCTTGTCCTTGGCCAAGGCGGGCCCGGACAAGGCCACGACCGTTGCTGAAACAAGAGCGTATAAAAGCGTGCGCATCGGCGCCTCCTTCGTTTGAATTGAAAGGAATTGAGGCGTCGGACTGTCCGAAACGTCTAATCCCTCCGCCGGTACAAACCGGATCAGGTTCAGCGGGTTGGCGAGACTGCCTCTCAGCCGGTCCGCGAAGATCGCGTCCGGCACCCCGTTAGAGCGTTTCGACACATAGGCCGGGCCGATCCGCCATGCAAGCGGGAGTTTGCCGCCTTCCGTTTCCCGTGCCGGGCTGGTAAGGGCCACACGATATGAGCACATTCACCATCCTGCTTGGCGGCGATCTCATCCGTACGCCACGGCTCGACCGTCAGGTCAAAGGCTCCCGCGTCATCGCCGCCGACGCCGGCATCGGTCATGCGCGGTTGCTGGGTCTCGTGCCGGAGCTGTGGGTGGGTGATTTCGATTCGGTGCCGGCCAACCTGCCGGACGATCTCGCTTCCGTGCCGCGCCGGACCTTCCCGGCGGAAAAGGACCAGACCGATGGCGAACTTGCCGTCGCCGCGGCACTGGAGCGCGGCGCGACCCGGCTGGTGCTGGCCGGCGCCTTTGGCGGCAAGCGCGCCGACCACGCTTTTCTGCATCTGTCGCTCGGCCTGCGGCTGGCGGAGGCGGGAACGGACGTGCTTTTGACCAGCGGCGCTCAGGAAGGCATCCCCCTGCTGCGTGGAACGGCCGGCTTCGACTATGCCGACGGCACGCTGTTTTCGGTGCTCGGCTTTTCCGAGCTCGACGGCCTGACCGTCACCGGCGCCAAATGGCCGCTCGCTCACGTCAAGGTGGCGTTCGGTTCGTCGCTGACCATTTCCAACGAGGTCAAGTCCGACAAGACCGGGGGCCGCCTCGAAATCGCGCTCGGCCATGGCCGCGCGATGCTGCTCGCTCATCCCTATCCCTTACCTGAAAGCTGACATGGCCCCGCCCCTTCTCAACCTCGACGGGATAAAACTGACCTTCGGCGGCACGCCGCTGCTCGATGGCGCCGCCTTGACGGCTTCGACCGGCGACAAGATCGCACTGGTCGGCCGCAACGGGTCCGGCAAGTCGACCCTGCTGAAGATCGCCGCCGGCCTGATCGAGCCGCAGGACGGCGAAGTGTTCCGCCAGCCTTCGGCGACCGTCCGCTATCTGCCGCAGATGCCCGACATGGAAGGTTTTGCCACTGTCCGCGCCTATGTCGAGGCCGGGCTTGGCCCCGCCGACGATCCCTACCGCGCCAGCTATCTGATGGAGCATCTCGGCCTGTCGGGTGAGGAACGTCCGAACGACCTGTCGGGCGGCGAGGCGAGGCGCGCCGCCCTTGCCCGCGTCATGGCGCCGGAGCCCGATATCCTGCTGCTCGATGAGCCGACCAACCATCTCGACCTCTCGGTCATCGAATGGCTGGAAGAAGAACTCATCCGCACCTCCTCGGCGCTGATCGTCATCTCGCACGACCGCCGCTTCCTCGAACGCGTGTCGCGCGCCACGGTCTGGCTCGATCGCGGCCAGACCCGCAGGCTGGACAAGGGCTTCGGCCATTTCGAGGAATGGCGCGACCTGGTTCTGGAGGAAGAAGAACGCGAGCAGCACAAGCTCGGTCGCCAGATCGTTCGCGAAGAGCATTGGCTGCGCTACGGCGTGACGGCGCGGCGCAAGCGCAACATGCGCCGGCTCGGCGAGTTGCAGACCATGCGCCAGCGTTTTCGCGGTCATCGCGGGGCCGAAGGGTCGGCGACCATGGTGGCGAGCGACGCCACCGAGTCCGGCAAGCTGGTGATCGAGGCGAAAAACATCGAAAAGAGCTTTGGCGATCTCACCGTGGTCAAGGCGTTTTCGACCCGCATCCAGCGTGGCGATCGCGTTGGCCTGGTCGGGCCGAACGGCGCCGGCAAGACCACGCTCTTGAAGATGCTGACCGGCGAGATGAAGCCGGACGCCGGTTCGGTGCGGCTCGGCACCAATCTGGAGATCGCAACGCTCGACCAGAAGCGTGAGGCGGTCGACCCGCAGGAGACGCTGGCACAATATCTCACCGATGGGCGCGGCGAAAACCTCGTCATCAATGGCGAGCAGCGCCACGTGGTCTCCTACATGAAGGATTTCCTGTTCAAGCCGGAGCAGGCGCGCACGCCGGTGCGCGAGTTGTCCGGCGGCGAGCGGGCGCGGCTCTTGCTGGCGCGCGTGCTGGCGCGGCCCGCAAACCTTCTGGTGCTCGATGAGCCGACCAACGATCTCGACATGGAGACGCTTGAACTGCTGCAGGAACTGGTCGCCGGTTTCGCCGGCACCGTCATCCTGGTCAGCCACGACCGCGATTTCCTCGACCGCACCGTGACCAGCCTGATCGCGCCGGATGGTGAAGGCCGCTGGATCGAATATGCCGGTGGCTACTCCGACATGCTGGCGCAGCGCGGCGGCACGAAGCTGGACGACCGCAAGGCGCGGGCGAGAGCCGAAAATGGCGAGGCGCCCGCGTCAGACAAGAGCGAAGCCGCCGCGCCAAAAGTGCCGGCGAAGAAACTGTCGTTCAAGCAGAAATTCGCACTGGAATCCCTGCCGAAGAAAATCGAAGCTGTGATGGCCTCTATCTCGCGGCTGGAGAACAACATCGCCGATCCGGCCTATTACGAGCGCGATCCGGCCTCGTTCCAGAAAACCATCGCCGCCCTCGACAAGGAGCGCGCGACGCTGGCCGCGCTCGAGGAAGAATGGCTGGAACTGGAGATGTTGCGCGAGGAGATGGAAGGGTAGGCTCGCACACCTCCAATTAGCGTCGCTTGATTATTGCTCCGACGCCGAAATGCGCATACATTATGCGCATGTTGCGGAGGCTATTATGCGCAAAATTGCCTTGAGTGCGATCCGTCAGCCAGCAAATCTGTCGATCGATTCGAACCTCATGAGGGAAGCCAAGGGACTTGACGTGAATGTCTCGCGCGCTGCGGAGGCCGGCATCGCGGAGGCGGTGGCTGCCGAAAAAACGCGGCTGTGGAAGCTTGAGAACCGCGCCACGATGGACGCGTGGAACGACTATATCGAGAAACATGGCATCCCGCTGGAAGACTACCGGCAGTTCTGATGCCCCGCTATGATGTCTTCGCCGGTCGCATCGAAGGCAGCTATGTGCTCGACGTTCAGTCAGAACTGCTCGAAAATTTCAAGACGCGGGTGGTCGTGCCGCTTCTGCCGGTCGCAATGGTGCCACCGCCGATGCGAAAGCTTCATCCGATTTTTGAGATCAACGGTCGAAAGCTCGTTATGGCAACACACCTGGTTGCCACCGTTCCGGCCAGCGATTTGGGCGAAAGTCGGTTGAACCTGATCAAGCACCACGATGACATCGTCGCTGCGCTCGACATGCTGTTCCAGGGCTTCTGAACGGCGGCTACAGCGTCTCAGCCTGCCGTCTTGGCCTGCCAGGCCTTGATTGCCTCGTCGAACACCTTCTCTCCTGGAATGCCCTTTTCCATGGTCAGCAACGCCCGCCGTCCGGTCTTGTAGACCACCGGCACGTCGATCCAGTCCTGGCCGCGCAACAAGGTCATGTTGGCGTCTTCGTCGGCCTTGGTGTCGTTGAGCGCGACGAGGAAGAAGCCGTCGGCAATCTTGGCCGGAATGCCGATCAGCGGGCTGCCGGCATCCTGCTCCGAAGCCTTCATGGCAACGCGCAGGATGTTGTCGACACCGCCGCCCTCGAAACCGTCGGGCGTCAGGAAGATCATCTCGATGATGTGGCTGGCCGGCAGCGTCTGGTCGGTGTTGCGGCGGATGGTCATGCGCAACTGGATGTCCTTGCCGGGAATGGTCGCCTCGGCGCGGATCGCCGGCTCCGGCGGCAGGTCGCCACCGGGCGATTCCTGCACCAGCGACCAGACGATGTTGCCGGGCTCGGCGGAGCCCTGGGCGGTGCTGGTGCGCTCCTCATAGAAGATCGCCTTCTGGCCGACAGGCAGAGCGGCTTCCGCAGGCGCAGCCGCCGGGGCGGGCGGCGCGGCACCTGCCGGTGCTGGCGGCGTGCCGGCAGCACCGGCCGGCGCTGCAGGCGCTGCTCCGTTGGCAGGCGGCGTTGCGGGGGCGGCATCTGTCGCCGGAGGCGTAGTCGCGGCAGGCGTACCGGCGGCCGGTGCGGAAATCGCCGGTGCGTTCGTGGCCGAGGGCGGGGTGGTCAGCGCCGCGACCGATTCGCCTTCGCCGATGCCGCTTTGGCCACCGGCCGGACCCGGGTCGACTTCACCACCCTGCGGTGTCAGCCGCTGGGTGAATTTCGTGCTTTCGGCTTCCGTGCCGCCAGCCGCGGGCGCCGGCGGCGCTGCCGCGGCATCGGTTGCCGGCTTGGCCGGCGCTGGCTTCACGGGTTCGGTTTTCGCTACCTGATTGCCGCCAAGCCCCAGCATCTTGCCGAAGGCGTCCTTGTTCAGCCAGATGCCGTAGCCGCCGCCGGCAACGACCAGCAGTGCGACGACGGCCGCGATCAGCCCGCCATAGCTGCGCTTGCGCTCGGCGGGACGCAGGCGCTGGAAGGTGTCCTGTACCGGCTCTTCATTGTCTTCGTTGCTGGAAAAGACATCGGCCTCGTCGTCCGCCTCCTCGGCGTTCATGCCTGGAAGAGGCGTGTCGGCGCGAGCCGGCTGGGCAGGCGCCGGCGTCGATCTTTGCCAGCTTGGCTCGACCTTGGCGGCAGGCGGCGGCGCGGGTTGATAGGGCTCGGGCTTGGCGACGGGCGGTGCCGGCCAGGCCGATTCCGCCTTCGCCGGCTGCCTCGTATGGCTTGGCTGGTTCTTGTTGCGATCGATCGACGAAAAGATGTGTTCCAGCTCCGCGAGCGGGTCGGTCTCCGGCACGCTCTTGGCATAATCGCGCTCGACGCTTGTAATGGCGTCTTCCAGCGAACGCATCTGCGTGGCTATGGCTTCGGGAGCCCACGGCGGCGAACGTTCACCAAGCTTCTTCGCCAGCATGGTGCGAACGCTGGCATAGATGCGCGTACGCTTTTCCGGCGTCTCGTCGCCATGCTTGTCGAGCGCGTTTTTCAGAATAGCAACGAAATCTGCCATGCTTCAGTCGACCTGTATTTTGCTTCCGCGCCGGCCCCCGCAAATCAGCCGCGATGCCCGGAAAGGCTTCAGAAACTAGTCTTGAAACGGATCGGTCACAAGTATCGTGTCGTCGCGTTCCGGGCTGGTGGAAAGGAGCGCGACCGGTGCGCCGATGAGCTCCTCGATGTAGCGGACATACTTGACCGCCTGGGCCGGCAGATCATTCCAGCTGCGCGCGCCGGCAGTGGTGCCTTTCCAGCCCTCGAGCGTCTCGTAGACCGGTTCGACACGTGCCTGCGCGCCCTGGCTGGCCGGCAGATAATCGATCATCTCGCCGTCGAGACGGTAACCGGTGCAGACCTTGATCTCGTCCAGCCCGTCAAGCACGTCGAGCTTGGTCAGCGCGATGCCCTTGATGCCGTTGACCGCGACGGCCTGGCGCACCAGCACCGCGTCGAACCAGCCGCAGCGGCGCTTGCGACCGGTGACGACGCCGAATTCATGGCCGCGCGTGCCGAGGAATTCGCCGACCTCGTTCTTCTGCTCGGTCGGGAACGGACCCTCGCCGACGCGTGTCGTATAGGCCTTGGTGATGCCGAGCACATAGCCGATGGCGCCCGGGCCAACGCCGGAGCCGGCGGCAGCCTGTCCGGCAACCGTGTTCGACGAGGTCACGAACGGATAGGTGCCGTGGTCGATATCGAGCAGTGTGCCCTGCGCGCCCTCGAACAGGATGCGCTCGCCAGCCCGGCGCTTGTCGTCGAGGATCTTCCAGACCCGGTCCATATAGGGCAGGATGTCGTCGGCGACCGAGGTTAGTTCCTGCATGATCGTGTCATGCGTGACTTCCGCATGACCAAGCCCGCGACGCAGCGCATTGTGGTGCGTCAGCAGCCTATCGACTTTCAAGGGCAGTGTTTCCAAATCCGCCAAATCCATCACCCTGACCGCGCGCCGGCCCACCTTGTCCTCATAGGCGGGGCCGATGCCGCGACGGGTCGTGCCAATCTTCGTCCCGGAATTGGATGCGGCGTCCTCACGAAATCCGTCCAGCTCTCGATGCAGGGACAGGATAAGCGCTGTGTTTTCGGCTATTTTCAGGCGATCCGGCGCCACTTCGACACCTTGCGCCTTGAGTTTTGCCACCTCGGCGACGAAAGCGTGCGGGTCGAACACGACGCCATTGCCGATGATGGACAGCTTGCCCTGGCGCACGACGCCCGACGGAAGCAACGACAGCTTGTAGACCTTGCCGTCGACGACCAGCGTATGGCCGGCATTGTGGCCGCCCTGGAAACGCACCACGACATCGGCGCGCTCCGACAGCCAGTCGACGATCTTGCCCTTGCCTTCGTCACCCCACTGCGAGCCGACGACCACCACATTGGCCATGTTTCTTTTCCCTTGAGACGCCGCCAAGCGGCTTGAATATGGTTCGAAACGACAGGCCTCTATAACGTCAAGACCTCGCGAGCGCGACCTTTCTTTGCCGTCGAAAATGCCCTGAGGCACAACAATTTTCGGCTTTGACATCATTTACTTGGGCGAGCGAGGGCAATAGGCCGGCAAACACCGCAGCTCCGGCGACTGGAATCCCGCGATGCATCGAAGCGCCTACATATTCCTGCTGCTCACCACCTTGCTTTGGGGTGGAAATTCGGTGGCCGGCAAGCTGGCGGTCGATCACGTCTCGCCGATGACGCTGGTCTTCCTGCGCTGGGTGCTGGCCGTGGCGATCATGCTGCCCATCGGCTGGAAGACCATCCAGAAGGACTGGCCGATGGTCCGCAAGCACTGGTTCGTGCTGGTCGCCCTCGGCGCCAGCGGCTTCACCCTGTTCAACACCATCTTCTACACGGCGCTCAACTACACGACAGCGATCAATGTCTCGATCGAACAGGCGGCGATGCCGATCCTGATCATGACTGCCAATTTCGTCTTCTTCCGCCTGCGCGTGAACTGGGCGCAGATTGTCGGCGTCGTGCTGACCATCGCCGGCGTGATCCTCACCGCCTGCCATGGCGACCCGCGCCGGCTGTTGACGCTGGAACTCAATTTCGGTGACGCCATCATGCTGGTCGCCGTCTTTCTCTACAGCGGCTATTCGGTGGGGTTGCGGCTGAAGCCGGTGATGCACTGGCAGAGCCTGATGCTGGCCCTGTCGGTTTCGGCACTCGTCACCTCGTTGCCGTTCTTCCTGTGGGAGGTCCTCGCCGGCAAGGTCATCATGCCCGACGCGCGCGGCTGGACCGTCATCGTCTATACGGCGATCGGCGCCTCGGTCGTTTCGCAGATCTTCTACATCAGGGGCAACGAGCTGATCGGCGCCAACCGCGCCGGCCTGTTCATCAATCTGGTGCCGATCTTCGGCACGCTGCTGTCGGTGCTGATCGTCGGCGAGACGTTCCAGCTCTATCAGGCGCTGGCCTTGGTGCTCGTGCTGGGCGGCATCGGGCTTGCCGAATATAGCGGGCGCAAGATGGCGGTGGCGGACTACCGCGGATGACATTTGGCGGCTGACGCCCTCCGCCGTCGCGGTAATCACGCGAACGGCCTGGACTTCGCCAATGGCGCGGAAACAGCGGCATGAATCCTGCCGCGTCCCCTACTTGGAACATTTCACCTCCAGCGGAGTTTGAACGCCAGGGAGGCGACATGATGAGCCACAACCCTCGCAGCACGGCAAGCATTGCTGGTCACCCTATCCACCCGATGCTGATTCCGTTTCCGATTGCCTTTTTTGTCGGCACCTTCGTTTGCGACCTTATCTTCTGGCGAACAGCCGATCCTGGATGGGTCACCGGGTCGCTTTGGCTTCTCGGCGCAGGCCTGATCATGGCTGCCCTGGCTGCGCTTGCTGGCTTGACGGATGTTCTCGGCGATGTTCAGGTCCGCAATCTCACGACGGCATGGCTCCATGCCGGCGGCAATGTGCTCGTCGTGTTGATCGAGCTTTACAACTGGTACTCGCGGTATGCCGGCGGAGTGGCGGCCGTGATGCCAACCGGCATCGTCCTATCGCTGATCGTGGTTCTCATCCTGCTGTTTACGGGCTGGAAGGGCTGGGAACTGGTCTACCGACATCGCGTGGGTGTCTCCGATGGCTCGGATGAGTTGACATGAACCGGCCGCCGCGGCGGCCGGCGTCAACGAGGTGGGTCGGCGACCGCCTGTCCTCAATCACATCGCGTTGACGTCGAACTGCAGCCGCTTGGCCGAGTCGATCGACTTGTGCGCCTTGACCTTTTCCAGCACGGCTTCCGGGAACGGCGCGTCGAGATAGAGCAGCGCTATGGCATCGCCGCCCGGCCGGTTACGGCCGAGCTGGAAGTTGGCGATGTTGACGCCATTCTCGCCGCAGACGGTGCCGAGCAGGCCGATGATGCCCGGCGCGTCCGCATTTGTGGTGTAGAGCATGTGCTGGCCGACCTCGGCATCGAGGTTGATGCCCTTGATCTGGATGAAGCGTGGCTTGCCATCCGAGAAGCATGTGCCGGCGATCGAGCGCGTCATGTGCTCGGTCTTCACCGTCAGCTTGATATAGCCGTCGAACACGCCCGACTTGTCGCGCTTGACCTCGGCCACGATGATGCCGCGCTCCTTCACCATGATCGGCGCCGACACCATGTTGACGTCCGAGACCTGAGGCCGGATCAGCCCGGCGAGTGCTGCACTGATCAGCGCGCGCGTGTTCATCGTCGCGGTCGAGCCGTCGAACAGGATCTCCACCTCCTTGATCGGATCCTCGGTGACCTGGCCGACAAAGGCGCCGAGCACCTCGGCGAGCTTGACGAACGGCTTCAGCCGCGGCGCCTCCTCGGCGGTGATCGACGGCATGTTGATGGCGTTGGAGACGGCGCCCTTGATCAGATAGTCGGCCATCTGCTCGGCAACCTGCAGCGCGACATTCTCCTGGGCCTCCGTCGTCGAGGCGCCGAGATGCGGCGTCGCCACCACATTCTCCATGCCGAACAGTTCGTTGTTCTCGGCCGGTTCGACCTCGAAGACGTCGACGCCAGCGCCGGCCACCTTGCCACTCTTCAGCGCTGCGACCAGATCGGCCTCGACGATCAGACCGCCGCGTGCGCAATTGATGATGCGCACGCCCTTCTTCATCTTGGCGATCGCCGCGGCATCGATGATGTTGCGCGTCTTGTCGGTCAGCGGCGTGTGCAGGGTGATGAAATCGGCGCGGGCGAACAGCTCGTCGAGCTCGACCTTGTCGACGCCAAGCTCCTCGGCACGGCTGTCCGACAGGAACGGATCGAAGGCGATGACGTGCATCTTGAGGCCAACGCCGCGCGTCGCGACGATCGAACCGATGTTGCCGCAACCGATGACGCCCAGCGTCTTGCCGGTTATCTCGACGCCCATGAAGCGGTTCTTTTCCCATTTGCCGGCATGGGTCGAGGCGTTGGCTTCAGGGATCTGGCGCGCCAGCGCAAAGATCATCGCCACCGCATGTTCGGCTGTGGTGATCGAGTTGCCGAAGGGCGTGTTCATCACGATGATGCCCTTGCGGCTTGCCGCCGGGATATCGACATTGTCGACGCCGATGCCGGCGCGGCCGATGACTTTGAGATTGGTAGCGGCGTTGATCAGCTTTTCGGTGACCTTGGTCGCCGAGCGGATGGCGAGGCCATCATACTGGCCGATCACTTCGGCGAGCTTATCCTTGTCCTTGCCGAGATCGGGCAGATAGTCGACCTCGACGCCGCGATCCTTGAAGATTTGCACGGCGGTGGGGGAGAGTTTGTCTGAGACGAGAACGCGGGGCGCCATGGCGGCCTCCTTGAAATGGATTTGATCCTGATGGGAGTGGGCGGCCCGAAGGCCGCCGCGAACGATCTCAGGCCGCCGCTTTGAGCGACGCCTTCTGTGCGGCGAATGCCCAGTCGAGCCAGGGCAGCAGCGCTTCGAGATCCGACGTCTCGACCGTCGCGCCGCACCAGATGCGCAGGCCGGGCGGTGCGTCGCGATAGGCACCGATATCATAGGCGACGCCTTCCTTGTCGAGCACCGACACCAGCCCCTTGGCGAAGGCCGCCTGCCCGTCGGCGTCGAGCGCGGACACGTCCGGATCGGTGAAGGACAGGCAGACGGACGTGTTCGACCGTGTCGCCGGCTGGACGGCGAGATGACCGAGCCAGGAGGACTTGCCTACAAAGCGATCGAGGACGGCCGCATTGGCATCCGCCCTGGCGATCAGCGCGTCGAGGCCGCCGGTCGACTTCGCCCAGTTGAGCGCATCGAGGTAATCCTCGACGCACAGCATCGAGGGCGTGTTGATGGTCTCGCCCTTGAAGATGCCTTCGATCAGCTTGCCGCCTGAGGTCAGGCGGAAAATTTTCGGCAGCGGCCATGAGGGCTTGTAGGTTTCCAGCCGCTCGACGGCGCGAGGCGACAGGATCAGCATGCCGTGAGCGCCCTCGCCGCCCAGCACCTTCTGCCAGGAGAAAGTGACGACATCGAGTTTTTCGAAGTCGAGCCTCTGCGCGAATGCGGCGGAAGTCGCATCGCAGACGGTCAGGCCCTTGCGGTCCGCGGGAATGAAATCGCCGTTCGGCACGCGAACGCCCGACGTGGTGCCGTTCCAGGTGAAGACCACATCGCGGTCGAAATCGATCTTGGTGAGATCAGGCAGCTCGCCGTAGCCGGCTTCGATGTTGCGCACGTCGGCGAGCTTCAATTGCTTGACCACGTCGGTGACCCAGCCGGAGCCAAAGCTCTCCCAGGCGACCATGTCGACGCCGCGCTCGCCGAGCAGCGACCACAGCGCCATCTCGACCGCACCGGTGTCCGACGCCGGCACGATGCCGATGCGGTAACCCGCCGGGACCTGGAGAATCTCGCGCGTCAGCTCGATCGCCTGTTCGAGCTTGGTCTTGCCGATCTTGGCGCGGTGGGAACGGCCGAGCGCGGCAGCCTTCAGCGCCTCGACCGACCAGCCGGGGCGCTTTGCGCAGGGACCTGAGGAGAAATTGGGGTTTGCCGGACGGAGTCCGGGCTTCGTATGCGTCGTCATCGTGGTCTATCCTTCCAGATAGTGGCCCCTCGTTGGGGAGGGGTGGCCCACGGACGGCGATATTCGTTCGGGCTTCAGGCGTCAAGAGGAAAGTTTTTGTCGTTGCCGGGATACCGGCGATCCCTGATCAGGATGTCGTGACTTCAAACGCAAACGGCGGACCCCGAAAGATCCGCCGTCCTGGTCCTCGTACTCGCCGCGCCTACCAGAGATCGTAGCGCAGCCCGACCTTGACCTGATGATAATCGAGGCCCTTTTTGAACTCAGGGTTGCCGACAGCGTCTGCTGTCACGTATTTCGCGGAAGGCAGAGCCGTGTATTGATAGCCGACATCGACTGCAACATTCTTGCTGACCTGATAAGCAAAGCCGGCGCCGAGCGTATAGGCGAAGCTGAACTGCTTCTCCGACTGCGTCGTCCCATCATAGCCGTTTGGATCGTCGCATTCAAAGATGGTCGTGGTTGTACCTGATGTTGTCGATGAATTCTGACAGTTGCGAGCGCCTTGAGCGTACTTGTAGGTGCTGTACGCTATGCCGACACCGCCTCCGACATAGGGCGTGAAGCCGACATAAGTGCCCAGGTCGACAAAGGCGCTGGCCATCACATCGTAGGCCTTGTTGTTGCCGTCGTTGGAGCCTTCGCATCCACGGGTGCTTGGGCCGGCGAACGCGCTTGTGCTGCCACCGCTGGTGACAGTCACCGTCTGCGTTCCATCGCAAGTACTGTCGAATTTGCTGGCGAATTTGCTTGTCGGCAGCAGACCGAAATTCAATTCACCACGGAAGTAATCGTTGAAATGGTAGCCCATACCTATCGAACCAGACAGCGGGCTGGTATCCGTAACCAGACCGGCCGGAGTTTCCGAAAATTCATAGGGCTTGTTGAAGGCATAGCCGAGATCGCCGCGCAGATACCAGCCGGAGCCGACCTCGACCGGGACGTAGTCGGGCGCCTGGTCGACATAGATCGGCGGATCGTAGTCGGCCGCGTGCACCGGCGTCAGCGGCAGGAGGGCTAGTGCACCGAGCGCCAGCGCCATACGCGATGTAAGTTTCATGGTCCCCGACTCCCGAATTTGGCGCAGCCCGCAATCGCAGCGGCAGCCATCGTTTCAAGAAGCATTGTTAACCATAGTGGTTAAGTGCCGGTTAAGGCTAACAGAGCGTTAGCGAATTCATTTCCCCTGTCGATTCCAGGCGGCCAACGAAAAACCGCCCGGCTGAGGCCGGGCGGTTTGTGAAGAATTCAAGTAATGTAGATGCTGTTACTTGGTGTAGATCGGCTCGGGTTCGGGTTGGTAGGCAACGACCGGCGCGGCGCAACCGTTGTTGCCACCGAACTGGTAACGCAGGCCACCGCGCACTTCGTGTGTGTTGATGCCACGATCGAAGCCGGGACCGGAGCTGGTGATGTTCCAGTCGAACATGCGGCCGCCCTGGATATGGGAGAAGCGGTAGCCGGCATCGAGAATGATCTTGTCGGTCAAGCAGTACGAAGCGCCGGCCATCAGACCGTAGGCGAAACGCCAGCTTGATCTGCCGGGATTGAACTCGGTGGTGTTCGGGTCGTAGACATCATCCCACTTGACGCGGGCGCCGCCGATGCCGGCGCCAACGTAAGGCGTGATGCCATGGTAGGTGCCGAGATCGACATAGGCGTTGGCAAGCAGCAGCAGGGCGCTCATCTTCGATACTTCGGTCGAAGTACCGTTGATGTCCGAGGTGCCGCCGTTGAAGTTCGACTTGAACCAATAGTCGGCGGTCAAATCGGTCCGGAAGTGATCGTTGATCTTGTAGCCGACGCCGGCGCCGAGCGAGAAACCGCCCTTGAGCTTGCCGAAATCGAAGCTTCTGGTGCCGGGCGTAACCGTACAGTTACAGGGATCGACGGTGTAGGTCATATAGTCGATGCCGCGCACGGTCGACTTGTGATAGTCGATGTCGCCACGGATATACCAGCCGCCGACTTCTACCGGCTGCTCGTAGACGGCCTGAGGCGGAGCCTCTTCGACGATCGGTTCCGGCAGGTCGGCCGCGAACAACGGCCCCGCCAGGCCTGCGAACAGTAAGGCGAGCAGGGCCTTTCTTGCTGTCTTGAACATGCTTGTCACCCCTGAGAAGCTCGGAACGGCAAACCCGCCCGAAATGCGATTGGCTTTCAGTCGTGGATAATGAATTGCAAAGGTTAAAAGGCGTTTAACCCTGTTGCTTAACCACGAATCTCGAAACTTCTGGGAACCGCTGCGAGATTTCCGAACAGCGAACAGACTGGGAGCCGACAAGAAAAAGCCCGCCGAAAGGCGGGCCTTGGACAGGTTCAGGCGACGACGTCCTGCCGGGCGCTGGGGCTCAGGCGGCGCTGCGCGTTTCCGAGATGATGTCCACGATGCCATTCACCACGGACTCGACCAGTTGCGGGTCGTCGCCCTCGGCCATCACGCGGATCAGCGGCTCTGTCCCGGATGGCCGGATAACCAGCCGTCCGGTCTTGCCGAGCCGGTTGCGCGCGTCTTCGATGGCGGCCTTGACCGGCGCCTCCTCGAGCGGCTTGCCGCCGGAAATGTGAACGTTCTTCAGGAGTTGCGGCACGGGTTCGAATTTCTTCGACAGTTCGCTGACCGGCCGGCCCTGCCGCTTGATGCAGGCCAGCACCTGCAGCGCCGAAACCAGGCCGTCGCCGGTGGTCGAAAAGTCGGACAGCACGATATGGCCCGACTGTTCGCCGCCGACATTCAGCCCGTGCGCGCGCATATGCTCGACGACATAACGGTCGCCGACCTTGGTGCGGTGCAATTGCAGCTTCATGTCGCCGAGGAAGCGTTCGAGGCCCAGATTGGACATGACGGTTGAGACGACACCGCCGCCGGCAAGCCGTCCGCTCTGGTGCCAGGATTCGGCGATCAGCGCCATGATCTGGTCACCATCGACGATCGCGCCGTTTTCATCGACGATGACGACGCGATCGGCGTCGCCGTCGAGCGCGATGCCGATATCGGCGCGCACTTCGTGCACCTTCTTTTGCAGGCCGGCCGGGTGGGTCGAGCCGCATTCCTTGTTGATGTTGAAGCCGTTGGGCTCGACATTGATGGCGACGACTTCGGCGCCCAGTTCCCACAGCGCCTCGGGCGCCACCTTGTAGGCCGCGCCATTGGCGCAATCGACGACGATCCTCAAGCCCGCGAGCGACATCGAGCGCGGCAAGGTGCGCTTGGCGAATTCGATGTAGCGGTCATGCACGCCGTCGACGCGCTTGGCGCGGCCAAGCCCGTCGGAATCGGCGAGCGCCAGTTCGATATCCCTGTCGAGCATGCTCTCGATGCGCTCCTCGATCTCGTCGGAGAGCTTGTAGCCGTCGGGTCCGAACAGCTTGATGCCGTTGTCGTAATAGGGGTTGTGCGAGGCCGAGATCATGACGCCGATATCGGCGCGCAGCGAACGCACCAGCATGGCGACAGCCGGCGTCGGGATCGGGCCGAGCAGGAACACGTCCATGCCGGCGGCACAAAGACCGGCGACCATGGCATTCTCGATCATATAACCGGAAAGCCTGGTGTCCTTGCCGAGCACGACACGATGTCGATGGCTGCCGCGCTGGAAAGAAAGGCCGGCGGCCATGCCGACCCGCATCGCGATTTCAGCGGTCATCGGAAACTTGTTGGCGCGTCCGCGAATGCCGTCCGTGCCGAAATAATTCCCTGCCATGCCAGTCAGCTTCCTCGAAGTTTCTTCCCCGGCACGTCATGCCACAAGTGGCCAGGGCGCTATGATCACATTGTGTGATTATACGTTACCAATCCTTAGAAAACCATTGTTGTGCACTGCACACAACGTGGCCGCAACCTGACATGCCCAGACTGCCATGCTGCAATATACAAGTCATTCGAGCCTTTCAGCGCTGATGCACCAGGAAAATCTTGCTCTGAACCAGGCAACGGACAACGATTTCATCACCTTATCGGGAGAAGCCGATTTTCGGCGATATATACGCCACTTAGCATCTGGCGCAACCGACCGTTGAGCGTTATTGATTTGCAGGGACGTATCATGGGCTGCTGCAACGGAGAAACGCTATGCTCATCCACCGACTTGCCACTTTGACCGGCCTCGCCGTCGCGACCTTGTTCCTGGCCGCGCCAGCCAACGCACTGACGATGGCCGAGTGCAGCACGAAGTATAACGCCGCCAAGGATGCGGGGACACTGGCCGGAGCGACCTGGAACCAGTTCCGCAAGGCTCAGTGCGGCACCGACGCCACAGCGACGACCGACGCCAAGCCGGCCGATGCCAAGAAAGCGACCAACACCACGAAGGCTGCCGCGCCGGACGACAGCACGGCCAAGGGCCTGACGGCGAAGGAATGCAGCACCAAGTATCAGGCGGCGAAGGCTGCCGGCACGCTGAACGGCATGAAGTGGAACGACTTCCGCAAATCCGAATGCGCCGCCGGTGCATCCGCCGCTGCCGCCGCCAAGCCGGCGACCACCAAGGCCGCCGCGGCTCCCGCCGCTCCCGCAGACAATGGCGGCAAGGGTCTGAGCATGGCCGAATGCAGCACCAAGTATCAGGCCGCCAAGACGGCCAACACGCTGAACGGCATGAAGTGGAACGACTTCCGCAAGACCGAGTGCGGCGCAGCCGCCTCGGATGACGACACCGTGCCGGCCGCCGACGAGGCGAGCTACACCAAGGAGCCGGCGAAGCCGACGACGGCTGCGCCCAAGGGCGTCAAGTTCCCGTCCGCGATCTCGGCGAAATATGCCAGCGAGACCCCCGGAAAGGGCCGCATGCACACCTGCCTCGACCAGTACTATGTCCTCAAGGACGCCAACGCGCTCGGCGGCCTGAAGTGGATCCAGAAGGGCGGCGGCTTCTACAGCCTGTGCAATGCCAAGCTGAAGGGCTGATCGCTTAGCCATAGTCTCCAAACAAAGGCCCGCGCATCGCAAGATGCGCGGGCCTTTGTTGTTGCGCGAAGACGCACACTGCCTTGCTCGCATCTGCATGTCGCCGGGCTGCCGGCATCATCAATTCGCCTACACTGCCCACCGCCAAGCTCATCGGTAGTCCGTAAAGATTCTGGTTGAACATATAGAGAACAAACCATATACAAAAAGACGTCAAACTTATTATCAACCAGGAGGGTCTTATGCACGGTTTGAAATTGGCGGTATTGGCTGCGACCGCATTTGTCGCTTGGAGCGTCGCCCCCGCAAGCGCACTGACGATGAAGGAATGCGGCGAGACCTATCGAACAGCCAAGGAAGGCGGCACTCTGAACGGCATGGACTGGACGGCTTTTCGCAAGGAGAAGTGCGCGACATCAGCAGCGGACAGTGTCAGCGAGGATACGGTCAAAACCGAGCCGCAGACGAAAAAAGAAACCAGCGCGGCGGTCGCCCCCACTGTAGCGCCCGCGGGCGTGACATTTCCGACCACGCTGGCCGCCGAGTTCAAGACCGAAAAGCCCGCGAAGGCGCGCATGAAGACCTGTCTCCAGGGCTACCATGGCAACAAGGACGCGGGCACGTTGAACGGCCTTCGCTGGATCCAGAAGGGCGGCGGTTATTACAGCCTGTGCAATGCCAAGCTGAAGAGCTGAGCGACAAGACATCTGAAGAAGAGAAGGCCGGCGAACCGCAGGGTTCGCGGGCCTTTTTGTTGCCTTCGAGGGCACGCCAGCGGCGACGTTGCCAATCTCCCCCTTGTGGGGGAGATTGGCTACCACCTAGAGCCAATCGTCACCGTCGCAGATGCGAGGTCGCGGACAACTCCTCCCCAACGCCAAAAACAAAAAACGCCGCGGAGCAAGCCGCGGCGTTCGATGAAATCGGTGGCCGAACTCAGCTCGACGGCTGTGGTTCCATACCGCCTTCGGGCTCAGGACCCTTCTTGCGGCGGCCGCCGGACTTCGGCACGGCCGAGCCACGACTTGGCGGCGTATCGTCGCCGAGGTCGCGTGCGGGCTTGTGGCCGGCGATCAACTGCTTGATCTCCTCGCCGGACAGCGTCTCGTATTCCAGCAGGCCCTGCGCCAGCGCGATCCATTCCTTCTTCTTCTTGGTCAGGATGGACTTCGCCGACGAATAGGCCTCATCGATCAGGCGGCGCACTTCGGCGTCGATGATCTGCGCCGTTTCTTCCGAGACGTTCTGCGTGCGCGCCACCGAATGGCCAAGGAACACTTCTTCCTGGTTGTCGCCATAGGCGACATGGCCGAGCTTGTCGGAAAAGCCCCAGCGCGTGACCATGGCACGCGCCAGCTTGGTCGCCTGCTCGATATCCGAAGAAGCTCCGGAGGTGATGTTCTCCTTGCCGAACTTGAACTCCTCGGCGACACGGCCGCCCATCATGATGGCGAGCCGCGAGATCATGTATTTGTAGCTCATCGAATAGCGGTCGCCTTCGGGCAACTGCATGACCATGCCGAGCGCACGGCCGCGCGGGATGATGGTGGCCTTGTGCAGCGGATCGGCCGACGGCACGTTGAGCGCGAGAATGGCGTGGCCGGCCTCATGGTAGGCGGTCAGCTCCTTCTCGGCCTGCGTCATGGCCGACGAGCGGCGCTCGGCGCCCATCATGATCTTGTCCTTGGCGTCCTCGAATTCAGCCATGGTGACGAGGCGCTTGTTGCGTCGTGCCGCCATCAGCGCGGATTCGTTGACGAGGTTCATCAGGTCGGCGCCGGAGAAGCCAGGCGTACCGCGCGCGATCACCTTGAGGTCGACATTGGGCGCCAGCGGCACGTTGCGCACATGCACCTTGAGGATCTTCTCGCGGCCGACGATGTCAGGGTTCGGCACCACGACCTGGCGGTCGAAGCGGCCTGGCCGGAGCAGCGCCGGATCGAGCACGTCGGGCCGGTTGGTGGCTGCGATCAGGATGATGCTTTCGTTGGATTCGAAACCGTCCATCTCGACCAGCAGCTGGTTCAGCGTCTGCTCGCGTTCGTCATTGCCGCCGCCGAGGCCGGCGCCGCGATGACGGCCGACTGCGTCGATTTCGTCGATGAAGATGATGCAGGGCGCGTTCTTCTTGGCCTGGTCGAACATGTCGCGGACGCGGCTTGCACCGACGCCGACGAACATCTCGACGAAGTCAGAACCGGAAATGGTGAAGAACGGCACATTGGCTTCGCCGGCAACCGAGCGCGCGAGCAGCGTCTTGCCGGTTCCCGGAGGGCCGACGAGCAGCACGCCGCGCGGAATCTTGCCGCCGAGCCGCTGGAACTTCTGCGGATCGCGCAGGAACTCGACGATCTCTTCCAGATCTTCCTTGGCTTCGTCGACGCCGGCAACGTCCTGGAAAGTGACGCGGCCATGCGCTTCGGTGAGCAGCTTGGCCTTCGATTTGCCGAAGCCCATCGCGCGGCCGGAGCCGGACTGCATCTGGCGCATGAAGAATATCCAGACGCCGAGGATGAGGATCATCGGCAGCCAGGAGATCAAATAGCCGAACAGCGAATTGGAACCGTCCGTTTCAGGCCGTGCATTGATGGTGACGTTCTTGTCCTGCAGCCGCGAGACCAGCGAAGGATCGCCGGGCGAATAGGTCTGGAAACCGCTGGAATTGTCGGTGTAGGTGCCGCTGATACGAGCGCCAGCAATGGTCACCGTCTTGACCCGCCCCGCCGCGACATCCTGCAGGAACTGCGAATAAGGCACATCGCTGGAAGCCCCTCGCGTCTGCGGCGTCTGGAACAAATTGAACAGGGCTATGAGCAGGACCGCTATGATCGCCCAGAGCGCGAGGTTGCGATAGTTCGGATTCATCAATTGTCCCGTTGGCGTCCGCGAGGCGGACACGCGTCATGAGAGGAAACTTGCGCCTAACATAGGGAGAGCGTCCCCCCTTGCCAAGCAGAACAGCACGTCTGGGTTAAGCTTTCGCGCAACCCTCAGCCGGCACTGTGGCCGCTGAAAGGCAAGGGCGGGACCGGGGCCGCGCCAATCAGCCCGGCGACGGCCCGCGCCGGCGCTAGGTCGAAGGATGGCAGGAAGCGGCCGAAGGGGGCAACGACCGGCCGCGCTTCCACCGTCGCGGACTTCAGTCCATATCCAGGCAAACCAAGGCATTCACCGGCCTGCCACACCGCCGGTTCGGCCGCGAGCGCGGCGCGCATCAGGCTCGACGGGGTTTTTCCTTCACCCGTCGCGAGCCGTTTCGCCGCTGCCGTGCCTAACGGGGCAATCAACAATGCGCTGCTGCTGTCGTTCAATGTGATGTGCCGGCGGCCGTCCCACAGGGTGCTGCCGGTGGCGGCAGCGGCGGCGGGCAGTCCGCGCGCCTCGCGGCGCAGGAATATGCCGGAGCGCCGGGAATCGACAACCGTCCGCGACAATGTGGCGCAAAGAAATCCAGCCCTCAGCCGACCGAACAGAGCCTCGCTGCGGGCCTGATCCGGCAGGAAGGCAATCCCGCCGGTCGTGGCCAGAAGGATGCGCAACGCATAGATGGCCGCCTGCTCGTCACCGGAGGAGAGCAGGCACGGGTCGAGGCGGATGAGGCCGATGGCTGGCTGGCTGGCCAAGCCATCGATCAAACCGGCTGCGCTGGCGCCAAGCTGCCTGCGCTCGAGGGCGGCCTGGCCCGCGAGCATCAACATGCCCTTCACATGCTCGACACTCTCGCCGGCAAGTGCGGCCCGCATACGCGGCCGCTCGAAAGCCGCGTCGACATTGGTCGGATCGTCAGCCCAGCCGACATTTTGACGGCGCAGGACGTCGCGCAATACCGCGCGCCGCACGCCGAGGAGCGGCCGCACGATCCAGATGCGCCAGTCATAGAGGGTGGCCGGCGCCATGCCGGCAAGTCCCCGGCCGGCCATGCCGGCATGGCCTTGGCCCGCGTCCCGCGCGTGCCGCATCAGCACCGTTTCCGCCTGGTCGTCGGCGGTATGGCCGGTGAGGATCATGCCGATGCCTTCCGCTTGTGCCGCCTCGGCTAGCAGCCGGTAGCGCGCCTCGCGAGCGGCGGCGGGCAGACCGGTCGATGGCTTTGGACCCGACCATGTCAGGATGCGGTGTGAAATTCCGAGCCTGGCGCACAGCTTCGCCACTGTTTGCGCTTCCGCAGCCGAACCGGACCGCAAACCGTGGTCGATCGTCACCGCCAGCAGCCTGGTTGCCGGCGCCCTACGTTCGAGATGGTGTTTGAGAAGAAGGAGCAGGGCGGTCGAGTCGCTGCCGCCGGACACGGCCGCAACAGCGCCGCTGGTAAAATCGATATGCGAAAAAGGGTTAGTCGAAAGGTCCGGCTCGGTGTCGAGCATGATGCATGTCGCCCAAAAGTGATCCCGGTTTCAGGACAACGACATGTATGACAAGGATCAGCAGGCAGCCAGAGCCTTCTCCTGCTTGACGCGTTCCTTGAGCGCGCTGGAAATATCGGGGTAGCGCTTGCCGACCTCGCTGAAAGTGGCGCAGGCAACGTCATGCTGCTTGAGGCCGACCAGCGACACGCCGAGCTTCAGCAACATGTCGGGAGCTTTCTTGGCCTTGGGGTAGTCCTTGCTGGCGGCAAGGAACGTCTCGGCCGCATCGCGGTATTTCTGCTGGCCGAGCAATGACTCGCCCAGCCAGTAATGCGCATCCGCTGCTTTCGCATCCTTGGGGAAGCGGGCGATGTGGTCGCGAAAACCCTGCTCGGCGGTGCCGTAGTCGCCCGAGAGGATGAACTGGTATGAGTTGCGGTAGAGCTCTTCCGGATTGTTGGTGGCGGGCAACGCCGCGACCACCGTATCGGATTTGCCGGCCTTGGGCGCCGCTCCGGCGACTGGCGCGGTATCCTGCGCCGGCGCGGTCGATTGTGTGTTGCCGCCAGCATCGATGACATTGCCGTTCTTGTCGACGGTGATGCTGCCGAAGGTCTTTTCCGGCGCTCCCGTACCGGGAATAACCTTGCCGGGGTCGCCATCCGGAGATTCGACGATGACGTCCTCGACCGTCTTGCCGACTGCCGATTGATCGTTGGCGGGCTCGGCGCCGGCATCGGCCGGCGCCCGTGTTGCCGGGGCCGCCGCCACGTTGTTGTCGGTGCCGGTGGTGGCGTCCGATTTCTTCTGCGCCGGCGGCTGTCCGCCTTGCGTGCCGCCACCTTCCAGCTGCTGGAAGCGGAATTCATTATCTTCCTGCTGCTTGCGGATCTGCTCCTGCATTTGCAGGACCTGGAAATTGAGTTCCTCGATCTTGCCGTTCATCTGCCGCAGCTGCTCTTCCAGGCTGGTGACAGCGGTAGGATCGGACTGCACCAGCTGAACCTGGTCCGGTTTCTTCTTTTGACCAAAAAAACCGGGCAATTCGATACTGGGAAGATGGAAGGTAAAGCCGCTGTCGGTTGATTGCCCTGTGCCGCTCGCCCCGGTGCCGCTAGCCAGGGCGGTGACGCCTGATAGGAGCAGCAGCGCAAGCGTGCCGCTCAGAACCGATCTCAAATGCATGTGCCTCTCGCAGTGATTTCGTTAGCTTGTTCGCGCCTTCCAATCAGAATGGGACCAGCCAAGCGCCCTCGGCTCATAGCAGGAGCCGAGACTTCGGCCAAATTTTGTTTCGGGCATCCGGATATGAAAAAGGCGGCCCCAAGGCCGCCTTTCGCACAAGTATGTTGCATTTTTACCGCTAGACGGCCACGCGTCCTTTGACGCGCCGGTCCATGATGCCTCAGGAGCCAGCGCCGCTAAGCGTAGTGACCGCGCGGCGATTCTGCGACCAGCAAGAGATGTCGTCGCAAACCGCGACCGGACGTTCCTTGCCGTAGGAAATGGTCTTGAGACGGCTGGCCGAGACGCCCTTGGCGACAAGGAAGTCACGGGTAGCGGCTGCGCGGCGGGCGCCGAGCGCCAGATTGTATTCGCGCGTTCCGCGTTCGTCGGCATGGCCTTCGACGACGATGGCATACTGCTTGTACTGGTTCAGCCACTGTGCCTGGCGCGAGAGCGTCGTCTGCGCATCGGCACGGATCGAGGTCGAGTCCGTGTCGAAGAAGATGCGGTCGCCAATGTTGACGGTGAAGTCCTGCGCCGATCCGGGTGTTGCGGCGCCGGCGCCGTTAAGGCCAAGATCGGCCGCGTTGTTCGGCGTCTTCTTCGAGGCGCAACCTGCGATGGCGAGCATCGCCACCAGCGCGATCATGACCGGGTTTCTGGTAAGTGCTGCAATACGGCCCATGCCGCCTCTCCTTCGTAATTCGAGTGGTCTAATTTGAGTGATTTCGTTGATCACCCAGTAACCACGTTTGGGTTAACCGGCATTCAAGAAACACGGTTAAATTTTGGTTTAAGCTGCCCGTCCGCAGCCATTGGCCATGAGCCACAGTTGGCGCGGACCCTAGGCGGAAATACGGCCAAAACGCGACAAAGAGATGGAAAAGAGGAATTGAAGAGTTGGGGAATTGAGCAACTGAAGAGAGAATTCACTTCAGCTTTTCTCTCAGATTGATCAGCATGCCGTAGATATGGGCATAGGGTCGCAGCCAATCGTCGTGTTGTGCCTGGCTGATGTATCCAAGGTCGAACGCATAGGAAATCCACGTCTCCACTTCGCTGCATGACCCCATTGCCATCGAAATGAACCGCGCGAATTGGGTTTGGAGTGAGTCTGCTTGGCAAATCCCTCAGCCAAATTGGCGCAGATTCCCTTGCTGGAGCGACGCAACTGATCAGCCAGTGCGTATTGCTCCATTTTCGGGAAGGCGAGCGTAGCTTTATGCACGTCAAGAGAGACCACATAAGCGCGCTTATAAACCTCTAGATCCTTCGCACGCTTGATGTAGCCGCCCGCCTTCTCCATTCTTCAGTTCTTCAGTTCTTCAGTTCTTCAATTCCCAGTTCCTCAGTTCGTCTCTTACTCCAGCAGCGGCGACCAGGCAGGGTCCGAAGCGAAGTTCGCCGTCGGGATCGATTGCTCGTTGCGTCCGGTCAGATCGACCGAAACCAGTTTGGGGCCACCGGCGGAATCGCGGAAGAACATCAGCACGCGGCCATTCGGCGCCCAGGTCGGTCCCTCCTGCTGGAAGCCGGAGGAGAGGATGCGCTCACCCGATCCATCGGTCTTCATGACGCCGATCTGGAATTCGCCGCCGGTCTGCTTGGTGAAGGCAATCAGGTCGCCGCGCGGCGACCAGACCGGTGTCGAATAGACGCCGTCGCCGAAGGAGATGCGGGTCTGGCCCGAACCGTCGGCGCCCATCACGTAGATCTGTGCGCGGCCGCCACGGTCGGAGGTGAACACCACCTTGCTGCCGTCGGGCGAATAGGACGGCGAGGTGTCGATGGCGGTCGAGTTGGTCAGCCGCGTCGTCGAGCGGCTGCGCAGGTCCATGGCGAAGATGTTGGAATTGCCGTCGTCGCGCAGCAGGCTCATGATCACCTTCTGGCCGTCGGGCGAAAAGCGCGGCGCAAAGGTCATGCCGGGGAAATTGCCGACCAGTTCGCGCTGGCCGGTCTCGATCTGCAGCAGATAGACCCGCGGCTGGCCGCTTTCATAGGACATGTAGGTGATTTCCTGCCGGTTCGGCGAGAAACGCGGCGTCAGCACGATCGACCTGCCGTCCGAAAGATAGCGGACGTTGGCGCCGTCCTGGTCCATGATCGCGAGGCGCTTCTTGCGCGCATTCTTGGCTCCGGATTCGTCGATGAAGACGACGCGGGTGTCGAAATAGCCTTTTTCGCCGGTCAGCCGCTCATAGATGGCGTCGGCGATGATATGGGCGACACGCCGCTGATTGGCATCGTTGGCGAAGAACTGCTCGCCAGCCATCTGCTGGCCGGCAAAGGTATCCCACAACCGGTACTGGGCGCGGATGCGGCCGTCGGCTTCCTTGCTGACGCTGCCCGTGACCAGCGCCTGCGCGTTGATCACCTTCCAGTCGTCGAAGCGCGGTGCTGCATCGGGGTTGGTGATTTTCTCGATAAAGGCGCTCTTGTCGATCGGAGCGAACAGACCCGAACGCTTCAAATCGGCGGTGACGATCTGCGAAATCTGCGCCCCAAGCGCGTCGCCGCCCTGGAAATCCGTGATGGCGATCGGCAGCGGCTCGACGTTGCCCTTGTTGACGTTGAGCTCGACGAGCGCCAGCGCCGGCAACGTGCCTGCCGCGGTCATGCCCATCGCCATTGCTGCGACCATCAGGAGCGGCTTGAGGATTGATTTCATGTCTTCTCGCTTCTCGTACTGATTTTCGGATGACAGGGCCTTAGAGGCCGAGCATCTCCCTTGGATCGAAGGTGACGCGGACGTCGGCCCAGATGTCCTGCTTGCCGGCGGGAACTTGCAGGCCGGTGACATCGCATTTTTGCACCGCACGAACGGCACTTTCGTCGAACTGGCGATTCCCGCTCGACTTTTCGACCGCCGGGCGCCCGTCCAGCTTACCGGATGCATCCAGGTTGAACCGCACCACGACGAGGAAGTTCTCGGAACCTTCAAGGCCGACAGGAAGGGTCCAGCAGCCGCCGAGCTGGCTTTCCAGGGCACCCATTTCGGACCTGGAGAGCTTCTGACCTTGGTCCTTGTCGCCGCCGAGCGACGCCTGCTGGGTCGAGCGCCTGGCGCCGCCGCCGGATGGTTTCTGCTTGTCGAGGAGCGCGGAGATCTCGTCGGCGTTGAATTGCTTGTCATCGGATTTCGGCTTCGACGACGCTTCCTTGACCGGCTTGTCGGCGTCCTTGCGCTCCGGCGCCTTGGCGCTTTCGGCCTGCGCCGGCTGCGGCTTCGGCCGCGCTTCCGGCGCGGGAGCGGAATCCGGCAGCTGCGTCGCCTCGGCGGGCGGCTCCTGCGCTATGGCTTCAGCGACGGCGTCGGGCTTGACCTCGGGCGTCGGATCGATGGCAGCGGTCTTGTCCTGCGGCGGCGGGGTCGGCGCCGGCTTGGCCGGTGTCGGCTTGGGATCGGCCTGCTTGACCGGCTCGGGCTTGACCTCTTCCTTGGGCGTCGGCGCCGGCGCCACTTCCGTTGCCGGGGTAGGCTTGGGCTTCTCCTGCGGCTTCGGCACGTCCTCAGGCTTCGGCTTTTCGATCGGGGTCGGTGCGGGCGGCGGAGCCGAGGTCATGTCGACGGGCTTGGGCTTGGCTTCCGGCGTTATCGGCTTGTCGGTGTCGACGCTGTTCTCGCCGACCTTCTGCGCATCCGGCACAATGTCCGGGCGCTGCGTCGGCACAGGGGCCGGCTTTTCATGCATCACGGCCTTTTTGTCGCCCTGCAACGTCTGCGCAATGGCTTCCATCGGCACGATGTCGACCGCGACCGACTCGACGTCGGACGACGGAAGTGCTGCCGGCGCCGTCAGCGTGAACAGGCCGAAGGTCAGCGCCGCCGCATGCAAGATCACCGATGTGGTGAGGCCGGTCTTCATAGCGCGTCTACTGGTCCTGTTCCTGCAGTGAAACCAGGCCGATGTTCTTGTAGCCGGCGGCCGAAATGCGGGCCATCACCTTCATCGCCGTACCATAGTCGGTGGACTTGTCGCCGCGGATGAAGATGCGCTCCTCATAGCCGGTCTTGGAAATTGCCTGCAGCTTGGCTACCAGTTCCTCGATCGGGATTTCGGTTTCCTGCAGGTAAATCTGGCCGGCGGCATTGATCGAGACGGTGATCGGCTGCGTGTCGGCATTCATCGCCTTAGCCTGCGTATCCGGCAGGTCGATCGGCACGCCGACCGTCAGCATTGGTGCCGCGACCATGAAGATGATCAGCAGCACCAGCATCACGTCGACCATCGGCGTGACGTTGATCTCGGACATCAGTGCATGGTGACGGCCGCGCCGCCTGTGGCCGCGCCCGCCGCGTCCTCCCATGCCCATGGACATACCCATCTGCTACTCCTCAGGCCTTGGGGGCCACTTTTTCATCGATTTGGCGCGAGAGTATGGCGGAGAACTCGTCGGAGAACCCTTCCATGCGCACGGCTATCTTGCTCGCATCGGACGACAGCTTGTTGTAGGCGATGACGGCGGGAATGGCGGCGAGCAGGCCGATGGCCGTCGCCAGCAGCGCTTCGGCGATGCCCGGCGCAACCACGGCGAGACTGGTATTCTTGGAGCCGGCGATCGCCTGAAACGACGTCATGATGCCGATGACGGTGCCGAACAGGCCGATGAAGGGTGCCGCCGAGCCGGTGGTGGCAAGGAAGCCGAGGCGGCCTTCCAGCTTTTCCATCTCGCGGGTCAGCGCCAGGTCCATCGCCTTGTCGATGCGGGTTTGCAGGCCGAGCGGCGACTTGGCGCCCTTCTCGAAACTCTTCTTCCACTCGCGCATGGCCGCGACGAAAATGGCGCCCATGCCGGTGGTCTTGCGATCGGCGAGCGTGCGGTAAAGCTCCTCCAGCGACTGCCCCGACCAGAACACCTGCTCGAACCGGTTGAGCGCCAGCCGCATGCGGGCATAGGAAACCAGCTTGTCGACGATGATCGCCCAGGTCCAGACCGAGGCGCAGAGCAGGCCGATCATGACCAGCTTGACCACCCAGCTGGCCGAAACGAACAGCGACCAAACCGACAATTGCGCGCCCGGATCGGCGAGTGCGATATTTTCCATCGTTACGTCCTTAAGATTTTCCGGGCGAAGCTGGCGGCTGGCCCCTGGCATCCCTTGTGGTCGGTTCGCACGAAGCTACCGGAACAACCCCAAACTGTGCCGTTGTCGGCCTTTTCAGGGCAAATATTGGTGAAAGGAAGGCGTTCGATAACGCCAATCTTCACCAATCTCTTCATGAACCGTTATGGTTAAGGATGGGTTAGTATATAAGGCGCGGCGCATTGCCACGCCCGCACAGTTGTAACGCCATCATCCAAGCGCGAAGTCGGGATGGGTTGAGATTCAGGTCAGGCCGAGCCGAAAACGGTGGTTTCCGAGAACCGGAGCGGAGGGTACTTGAAGTACCCGAGCACCGGAAGCGCAGGGAATCACCGTTTGCAGGCCGGCATCACCTGAATATCATCCCATCCGGGGCATGAATGCCGCCACCCATTCCTTGGGAAAGCGCCTTGGGCGGCCATTCTCGCCGATGATCGCAGCCTCGACCTTGGCCTCGACCAGCACCTCGTCGCCGCGCTTGAGCTGTTGCGCCATGAAGATGCGCGCGCCGGAAATCTCCTCGGTGCGGGTGTCGACGGTCAGGATGTCGTCGATGCGGGCCGGGCCGCGAAAATCGATCTCCATGCGGCGCACCACCCAGACTATTCTTTCGCCATGCTTGCCGTCGGCAAGCTCTGTGTGATGCACGCCGGTGAGCCTGAGATAGTCGGAGCGGCCGCGTTCGAAGAATTCGAGATAGCGTGCATGGTAGACGACGCCGGAGAAATCGGTGTCGGCATAGTAGACTCGCGCCATCAGCCGGTGGCCGAACGCCGTCAGCGCACCGGAAAGCCCGGCCAGCAGCGTCGCCGATTCACCATGATCGCCCATTGCGCTTCCTTTTTTAGTCCCAGCGAGGCACCAGTTTCCCGCGGAACATAACATCGGATGGCACTGTTGACGGCGATGATCAAGAGTTTGACGGCGGCGCTGTTCGTGTTGGTGGCTTTGGCGCTGCCTGGCCAGACCGCGACATTCTCGATGAAGCGCGGCCTCAATCTCGACCAGTGGGTCACCTGGCCCGGCGAGGACCAGTGGGGCCACGCCAAGGCCATCCTGCCCTATCCGGAGTGGCGGAAATTCCTTGGGGAGGACGACCTCAAGGCGTTGAAGGATGCCGGCTTCGATTTCCTGCGCATGCCGGTCGATCCATCGCCCTTTCTGTCCGACCAGACCGTGGCCTTGCGTGACGATCTCTATGCCAGCGTGCTGGACTCGGTGCGCATGATCAACCGCGCCGGACTCAAGGTGATCGTCGACATGCACCTGATCCCGGCCGGCGGCAGCCGCAAGATCGGAATGGCTGAAGTGATGGGCGACCCACGGACCTTCGACGCCTATGTCGAGATGGTCCGCAAGATGGCCCGCACGCTGGCCAGCGAAGATCCCGCCCAGGTCGCCTTCGAGCCCATGAACGAACCGATCGTGGACTGCGACAGCGACGGCACGAGCCTGTGGCCGGACCGCCAGCGCAAACTGTTCGCGGCGGCGCGATCCTCGGCTACGAAACTGACCCTGGTGCTGACCGGCGCCTGCTATTCCGCCGCGAGTTCGTTGGAAAAGATCGACCCGAAGACGATTCCGGACGACAACGTCATCTGGACCTTCCATTCCTACGATCCGTTTCTGCTCACCCATCAGGGCGCAACCTGGGCCGGAGACTTCATCCCTTACGTGACCGGCCTGCCCTATCCGTTGAGTGCGGTGCCCAAGGCGCAGCTCGACGTGACGCTCGACACCATCCGCGCCAGGATCAAGGCCGAGGCGCCTTGGACACGGCAAAGCGGCCTGCTTGCCTATCTCGATGAACAAGTTGCCAGCATGGACAGCCCCGACAGACTGCTCGGCTTGATGGATGCGCCGTTCGAAAAGGTCGAGGCGTGGGCGAGGGCCAACGGCGTCAAGCCTGGAAACATCACGCTGGGCGAGTTCGGCATGATCCGCCAGGAATACGGCAATTCCTATGTGATGCCCGCTGGGTATCGGGCCGCCTATATCAGGGACATGATCGCGCGTGCCGAAGCACATGGCTTCTCATGGTCGGTGTGGAGCTATGGCGGCGCCTTCGGCATCGTCGATGCCTTCAACGGCGACAAGGCCGAGCCGGATGTGATGGACGCGATCAAATCGCTTCACTGAGGCGATCTGGATTTAGCCAAGGTCGATCGACAGGATTTCCGGCCGCATCCCGAAACGCACCGGCAATATGCTGAAACCGAGCCCGCCGGAGACGATCAGATTGCGATCGTTCTCGACGACGTGGCCATAGGCGTAGCGGTTGCCGAAACGCGATGGCACGACCGGCGAATAGCCGAACAGCCGAATTTGTCCGCCATGGGTGTGGCCGGACAGGGTCAGCGAGACGCGCCACGGCACTTTCGGAAAAATATCCGGCTCGTGCGCAAGCAGGATGATGGGCGAGGTGTCGCTGACCTTGGCCAGCGTGCCGTCGAGATCGTCCAGCCCCGTGAAGCCGGCGCGGTCGCTGATCGGCAGCAGAGCGAGCTGGTCGGCGAGCCCGGCAATCCACACACCATGCCCATCCTTTTCCAGGCGCACGACATCGTTCTCCAGCACCGGAATGCCGACTTTCTCCAGGGCCTTGCGCGCTACTGTCGGGCCGGCCCCGGCGCGCTGCGCGAAGCCATCTGCCCACCAGTCATGGTTGCCGAGAATCGAGAGCACGCCGAGCGGTGCCCTGAGGTTTGAGAGGGCGGAGGCCCATTGCGACGGCGTCACCGTGCCGGTCACCAAGGGCATGCCGGCGATATAATCGCCGAGCAGGACGATGACGTCCGGCTGCAGGGCATTCGCGTCTTCGACAAGTGAGGCGATCCGCTCCGGCGTCATCCATGGCCGGCAGGCATGGATATCGGCAAGCGCGACGATGCGCAGCTTCAGGCCATCAGGCCAATGCGGCGGCGTTAGCGCATAGCGTTTCACATGCGTCAGCAGCATCGGCTCTATGCCGGCCGCATAGGCGCTGAGCGCGGCAACCGACAGAATCGACCCGCCGATGAAGCGCAGGAATCCGCGTCTGGTGATCATTGCATGGCTCCGGCAAACCATCGGAGCGAGATTGCCCCGGCGATGGCACCGTCACCAGAGCCGACGAATGCGCCGGCAAACCGACGAAGCCGAGGATATTTTGCGCAGGCCGCTCACAGATACTTTGTCGGCCCGGAACCTGCGTCTGATCGCCCGGAGCGCTATTCTTCCTGGAACAGGTTGATCTGCTGCTGCGCCAGATCCTTCGGCGCGTCGAGGCCGAGATGCCGCCAGGCATTGGCCGTCAGCATCCGGCCGCGCGGCGTGCGCTGGATGAAACCCTGCTGGATCAGATAAGGCTCGATGATGTCCTCGATGGCATCGCGCGGCTCTGACAGGCCGGCGGCGATCGTCTCGATGCCGACCGGCCCGCCGCCGAAATTGCGCGCGATCATGCTGAGGTACCGGCGGTCGAGCGCGTCGAGGCCGAGCGCGTCGACTTCCAGCCGGGTCAACGCTTCGTCGGCGATCTTGCGGTCGACATGGCCATCGCCGGCCACCGAGGCGAAATCGCGCACACGGCGCAACAACCGGCCGGCGATGCGTGGCGTGCCCCGCGCGCGCCGCGCGATCTCCAGCGCGCCGTCGTTGCCGAGCGGCATTTGCAGGATACGCGCGCCACGCCGCACGATCTGCTCCAGCTCCTCGACCGTGTAGAAATTGAGCCGTACCGGAATGCCGAAACGGTCGCGCAACGGATTGGTGAGCAGGCCAAGCCGCGTGGTGGCGGCGACGAGGGTGAAGCGGGCGAGGTCGATCTTGACCGAGCGCGCCGCCGGGCCTTCGCCGATGATCAGGTCGAGCTGAAAATCCTCCATCGCCGGATAAAGGATCTCCTCCACCGCCGGGCTCAGCCGATGGATCTCGTCGATGAACAGCACGTCGCCTTCCTCGAGATTGGTCAGCAGCGCGGCAAGATCGCCGGCCTTGGCGATGACCGGGCCGGAGGTCGAGCGGAAATTGACGCCGAGCTCGCGCGCCATGATCTGCGCCAGCGTCGTCTTGCCGAGACCAGGCGGCCCGACGAACAGCACATGGTCGAGCGCCTCGCTGCGGCTCTTGGCGGCCTCGATGAACACTTTGAGATTGGCCCGCGCCGCCGCCTGGCCGACGAAATCGTCGAGCGTCTGCGGCCGCAAGGTCTGCTCGGCATCCTCGCCGCGTTTTTCCGGTGCAATCAAGCGGGGCGACAGGCTCATGCCGCCTTCCTTGCACACGGCAAGGGGCTGAACAAGCGGCGGCTCACCGCGCAAGTTCCTTCAGCCCGAAGCGAATCAGCTTCGGCGCATCGGCATCCTCGCCCGCCGTCTTCAGCGCCGCCGCCACCGCATTGGCGGCCGTGTCGCGCGAATAGCCGAGATTGACCAGCGCCGAGACCGCGTCGGTGATCGGCGCGGATGCCACGCCGTCGCCGAGCTCCTGTTTCAGGCCGATGGTGCCCGAAGCGGTTCCGGCATAGGCCGGCGCCTTGTTCTTCAGTTCGGTGACGATGCGCTCGGCCACCTTCTTGCCAACGCCGGGTGCGCGAGAAACCATGGCGATGTCGCGCAGCGCAATCGCATTGGCGAGGTCGGCCGGCGCCAGCGTCGACAGGATGGCCAGCGCCACCTTGGCGCCGACGCCGGGAACATTGTTCATCAGCAGCCGGAACCACTCGCGTTCCAGCACTGACTGGAAGCCGTAGAGCCGCAGCATGTCCTCGCGGACATAGGTCTCGATGAACAGCACCACCGCTTCGCCGGGCGAAGGCAGCGCCGCCAGCGTGCGCGCTGAACAATAGGCGACGTAGCCGACGCCATGGATATCGACGAGGCAATGATCCTCGTCGACCTCGTCCAGCGTGCCCTTGAGCTTGCCGATCATTGGACGCAATCCCCGTTAGGGATGAGTATCGGGCGTGATGAGCTCGACATCTGGAAAGTACTTTCTGAAACCTGCGGGATCGCGAGTAAGAATGGGATAGCCTCGGATGGCAGCGTGAGCCCCAATCAAGAAGTCGGGCATCACCTTCTCTCGAGGTCCGCCCAACCGCCGATAGACCGAGAACGCTCTCGACGCAGCAAAGGCCGCCTCGAACGGGAGACTTTCGCGCCGGAACTCGTCTTCAGGCAAGGCATCATCGACATCGTCTATCGCCTCATAGCGCATCGAAAACTCGGCGTAGATAATCTGATTGATGACCAGGCTGCCTTGCTCGAGGGCAGACACCATTTTGGACCACGACCACTTTGACCAGACGGGATCGCGAACGGCGATATCGACAAGCACGTTGGTGTCGACAAGCGTCGCCAAGATTAGCGATCCCGGGTCAAAGCCATGACGGCATCGGCATTCATTGTCTGATCGCCGCTGCCCTCAAGCCGATCGAGCGCAGCAAGAAAACGATCGAGTCTTTCGCGGTCGGCCAACCGCCCCTTGTCATGCTTCGGCGTGATCGTGATCTTGCCGCCCTCGATGCCGAAGATGACTTCGCTGTTGGCGCCAATCCCAAATGTCTCCCGCAGATCCCGTGGGATTGTCACTTGACCTTTGCTCGTCACACGCATGAAACACCCCTTTCTTACAAGTAAGGATTATTCCAACCCGGCGAACAAGTCAAGAACATCGCTAACCAGCGAGCGCCATCCGGTAGGCCACGCTTTGCCGGTGATGCGCGTGGCAGATGGCGATAGCCAATGCGTCGGCGGCATGTTCGGTATCGAAGACGGCTTTCGGCAACAGCACCTTCACCATCATGTGGATCTGCTTCTTGTCGCCATGCCCGACGCCGATCACCGCTTTCTTGACTGCGTTAGGCGCATATTCGGCAACGACGAGGCCGGCACGCGCCGGCACCAGCATGGCGATGCCGCGTGCCTGACCGAGCTTCAGCGTTGCCACCGCGTCCTTGTTGACGAAGGTCTGTTCGACCGCCGCTTCGTGCGGCATGGCGGCATGCAGGACTTCGGCAAGCCCGTCATGCAGCTGGCACAGCCGCGTTGCCAGCGCGGCCTTATCGTCTGATTTCACAGTGCCGGAAGCAATGAAGCGCAGCGAATTGCCGAGGCTTTCGACGATGCCCCAGCCGGTGCGCCGAAGCCCGGGATCGATACCGATGATGCGAATCGCTTCCGCCATTTGCCGAGTCTACCTCCGGCGGACAGCGATGCCAGCGAAATGTGAACAAACCGGAAACAGAAGGCGGACCGCGGTCTAACCCCGAGCGAAAGCCGTGTTGAGCAGGCTGATCTGGTCGGAAACCGGGTTGGGGCGGCGAGCCATCGGTTGCATGTCGACCATGGCGCCGGAGCCATAGATCTCGTCGTCCATGCGGCGCACCAACGCTTGCAGGCGCAGCGAGCGGGTGACGAGGTCGAGGAAATCCTCGGGCAGTTCGGCCCAACCGGCGGCTTCGTCATGGGCGGAAGCGGTGTCGAGGCGCACCTTGGACTTTTCCGATGCCACCTGGTCACGGGTCATCTCGCCGGAATTGGCGGCGCGCTGCAGAAGCAGCCAGGAGGCAACCTGCATCAACCTGGTGGTCAGCCGCATCGATTCGGCCGCGTAGAGCGTGGCGGCCAGCCGCGACAGCTTCTTCGCCTCGGCCCGGCCCTTGCCGTCGAGATATTCGGCGGCCTGTTCGACCAGACCCATGCCTTCCTGGTAAAGCGGCTTGAAGGATTGCGAGAAAACCCGGCGTTCCGCCAGCTTGACGGTTTTCGCACTGCCCTTCGAAGGCTCGTTCATTGATACGCCCCTGCACTTGCAACCGGCCGATTCGGCTCCCTGCCGATACACCCGGAACCCTATCTGACTGAAGCTTGAAAATGCGCTTCGTCACCGGTGAAGGCAAGCACATGTTTAACAGAAGGTTAACGGCACCCCTGTCGGGCGGCCCCGCTGGGGTGCGGACAAAAAAAGAGAAATCGAGACAAAAAAAGAGCCGCGGATAAGGCGGCTCTCAGGAGTTTAACAGGGAGGCGTCAAACAAAGTGGCTCCAACCACTCGGTAAGAATCCAGATCACTGGATGAACATAGTAAACACCTGTAAAGCTTAATGAAGCCTTAACGGTGCGGATGTTTTTTGACCGAACGCCGCCATACTGTGCCGTAACAGCACAGCATCTCCTGCTTCAGGCTCGGTCAAGCGGTCTTCCAGACCGCCGGCAAGGCGATGAAGGCGAACAGCAGCATGGCTGCGTAGAAGCCCATTGAGGAGGCCGCCACCAGCGGTTCGATCGCGGCATTGCCGGCAAGCAGGAAATAGAGGCCGATCAGCAGGCCGATGCCGCTGACCGCCGTCAGCCAGAAATGAACTGTGGCGAGCGTCTTCTGCCCGATTGCCGGAAACAAATGGTAGAAGAAGGCGAAGACCGCCGACATCAGCCATCCGGCCACCATCGTGTGGGCGTGGGTCGGCATCTGGCCGTGATCCTGGCTGATCGCCATGTACAGGCCGAGCGCCATGCCGCACAGCGAATAGATGATGGCCAGCGTGAAGAAATTCCGTGCTATCCCTTGCATAATGGTCCCCCGAATTGCCTTTTCCCGCTTGCGGGAATGGGTTGATCGTCAGGCGATTGTTGTCGCCACCGGGCTCCCGGCATTGGCGCACTAATATCGGCAGCGTATCCAGACGATGTCGCGCCAACCCCCTCCCGACGATTCGTACATTAGCAGAAAATCAGATAATGCGTTCACAATCTGCGACCTCGCGCGTTGGCCGCAAGCTGAAACAGAGCCGGATTTTTCGCGACATCGTTCCGAAACAGGCGCCACGCTAAACGCCCGCTCCTCTGACGGCCGGCGCAAATCAGCGCCCCGCAAAACTGACCGGACACTGCAGGAGCAACCCATGGACTGGTACTCGATCGTCAAATTCCTCCACGTCACTACCGCCATTCTGTGGGTCGGCGGTGGCTTCGTACTGTTCCTGCTGGGCATGCTTGCCGAGCGCGCGGGCAACATCGAGGGAAAAGCTGCAGGCAATGCGCGCCAGCGGTCAGCTGGGCGGCAGGTTCTTTGCGCCGATGTCGATGCTGACGCTGATCTTCGGCCTCATCATGTGCTGGTTCTGGGTCGGCTTCTCCGATTTGTGGATCCTGATCGGCCTGGCGGGATACGCCACGACCTTTTCGATCGGCATGTTCATCTTCAAGCCGACCGGGGAGCGCATGGGCGCAATGATCGCCAAGGAGGGCGTCACGCCAGAGGTTCTTGCCATCGGCCAGCGCATGATGAGCGCGGCACGTTTCGACTATGCGGTGATGCTGGTGATCATTGCGGACATGGTGCTCAAACCGACCGTGCATGACATCGGCATCCTTGCCGGCATGGTGCTGGTCGTTATGGTCGGCGCGACACTGGCTTTTGGCGGCAACCGTCGTCTGGTGCCAAGCGCCGCCTGACCCCTAATGACGGGGCGGCTGCGCGGCGGCCTTTCTACATCAGGCCGACAATGCCATCCCACAGCAGCTTCAGCGCCACGACCGCGACGGTTGCGTAGGTGAAGGGATAGAACGTTTCCGGCCGCATGCGGCGCACCAGCCACGCTCCGGCGATGGTCGACAGCGGCGCCAGCGGCATCAGCACCGCCGATGCCGTCAGATTGGCGGTGTCGAACTGGCCGAGCGCGAAATAGGGCACCAGCTTCAGCGCGTTGGTGGCGGCAAAGAAGATCGCTGCGGTGCCCGACAGAACTTTCGGATCGAGACGGATCGGCAAGGCATAGACCTGGAAGGGCGGACCGCCGACATGGGCAACGAAGCTGGTGAAGCCGGCGACCGTGCCCCAGATGGCGGCGGCCACGCGGTTGGGCGCGGCCGCGTGATCGGCGCCGTGGCGGAACTGCAGATAGAGCCAGCGCAGGACGAAGATGATGGCGACGGCGCCAACGATCAGCCGCACCGCCTCTTCGGTCACCAGTGCCGCCGTCAGCCAGCCAAGGCCGATGCCGATGACGGCGCCCGGCATCATGTCGACCAGCATCTTGCGGTCGTAAACGCCCCACCACGTCCACACCGAGACGATGTCCATCAGGCACAGGATCGGCAGCAGGATGGCCGCCGCCTGCACCGGCGGCATGGTCAGCGCCATCAGCGGCACGCCGACGAAACCGACGGCACCGCCAAAGCCGCCCTTCGACAGGCCGACCAGAATGACCGCCGGAATGGCGGCCGCATAGAACCACGGATCGAGAAGCAGGCCTGACATGGGAGGGGACTGGTCCGGAGGGAAAGCGTGTCGACGCTTGAATAGCCCAGAATGTCGGGCGGAGCGACAGCAAATATGAGCGTGGCGGCCGCACATGCGGGCCGACGCAGGCCTGTGCCTACCGACGCGCCGAGACCAGCAGGAACATCGGCCGCTCGAGCTCTTCCGCCAGTTCGGGTTTGGCCGCGATCTGCTCTGATGTCGGACGGAACTCCTCGACATGCGCGATGGTGAAGCCGGCCTGCAGGAGAGCGTTGAGCGTGGTGCCGATCGTGCGGTGATGTTTCACGACGCCCTTCGCCAGCCAGTCCGTGCTGCGCGGTCCTTCCACCAGATACTGGTCGACAGGCCACGTCTTTCGGCCTTCGCTATCGATCACCCAGCCGGGTTTGGTCGGCGCCATGAAGATCGGATGTTCCGTCGAAAAGACGAAATGCCCGCCAGGCGCCAGGGCCCGATGCACGGTCCCGAACAGACGCGACACATCCTCGACATAGTGCAAGGCGAGCGAACTGTAGACGAGATCGAAGCTGGCTTCCGGCAGGCTGAGCCGATCGAGATCGGCCGTCTCATAGCTTATCCCTGCATCCGGGCCGGCGGCCCTTGCTCGGGCAAGCATCTTCTCCGACAGGTCCAGGCCAAGCACCTGCGCCGCCCCATGCTCGCGTGCCCAGCGGCAGAACCAGCCGAAGCCGCAGCCGAGATCGACGACCCTCAAGCCGCCGACATCGGGCAGCATCGCGCGCATTGCCGGCCACTCGGCGGCACCCTCCAGCCCTTCGACCGAACGGCCGAGTTGGCTGTAGCCTGCGAAGAAATCCTCACGGTCGTATATGTTCTGCGCCATGACAGTCTCGGTCTCATTTGGTCGGCACACTAACCAAGCGGCCACCGGCTTTCCACCCGGCTCGATCAGGAGGCATGCAAGACCTTTGCCCTATCCCGAGAAGCAGCCGCGTCCAGCGGTGGCGGCCGCCGCCGGATCGGCTGCGCCTTGATGATGGCGGTGCTTGTCTCCGCCTTGTCGGCGATACGGTCGAGAATCCCGTCGAGATCGCCGATCGAGCGTACGAACAGCCGGGCGACGAAGCAGTCATCGCCCGTCACCTTGTCGCATTCGCCGAATTCGGGGATGTCCTCGATCAGCTTCTGAACGATGTGCAGCTTCCCCGGCAGAGGCCGGATGCGCACGATCGCCTGCAAGGTATAGCCGAGCGCGAGCGGATCGATCTCGACGGTGAACGCCCGGATGACGCCGCGCTCCTCGAGTCGTCGCAGCCGCTCCGAAACGCTTGGCGACGACAGCCCGACCTGGGCGGCCAGCTCCTTCAGCGAGGTCCGCGCATCCTTGACCAGGATTTCAAGGAGATTTCGGTCGAGATCGTCCAGCATCTTTTTCCTTTTCCCGACAGCTGGGAGCTTTCCCCTAATATAATTAGGCCAATAGGCCATACACCCTTTCCAATCTGATGGAAAGCTTCGCGACCGCATGAGATTATGGCGGCTCAACCGATACGGAGGTTTGTTGTGAACGAGACAGTACGCGGCACGGTCGAAATGTCCGCCGCAATGGCCATCCTGGGAACGATCGGATGGTTCGTCGTCCTGTCCGGCCAGCCGATCATGGATGTGGTGTTTTGGCGTTGCGCTTTCGGGGCGCTGACGCTGCTCATCATCTGCGCCGGGCTGGGGTTGCTGCGCAACAGGCTGTCGCTGCGCATCATCGGCATCGCCGCGCTCGGCGGCGTCGCCATCGTCTTCAACTGGCTTTTGCTGTTCAGCGCTTTCTCGCGCGCGTCGATCTCGATCGCCACCGCCGTCTACAACACGCAGCCCTTCATGCTGGTCGGCTTCGGCGCGCTCTTCTTCGCCGAGCGGCTGAGCCTGACCAAGCTGACCTGGCTGACCATCGCCTTCGCCGGCATGGTGCTGATCGTGCAGTCGGCTCCCGATGCCGGCCCCAATGCCGGCATGGCCGGCACGGATTATTTCACCGGCATCGTCATGGCGTTGGGCGCGGCCTTCTTCTGGGCCGTCGCCGCCATCGTCACCAAGAAGCTCAAGGGCACGCCACCGCATCTGATTGCGCTGATCCAGGTCTGCGTCGGCGTCGTCATGCTGGCGCCGTTCGCCAATCTATCCCGGCTTCCAGCCGATGCCTGGAGCTGGACCATGCTGGCGACGCTCGGCATCGTCCACACCGGCCTGATGTACATACTGATGTACGGCGCCATCCAGAAGCTGCCGACGCATCTGCAGGGATCGCTGTCGTTCATCTATCCCGTCGTCGCCATCCTGGTCGACGTCGTCGCCTTCGGCCATCGGCTGCATCTGAGCCAGGTCGTCGGCGCCACCGCCATCCTGATCGCCGCCGCCGGCATGAATCTCGGCTGGACGCTGTGGAAGGGCAAACCGCCCGTCGCGAGCCCGCACCCGATCAAGTGAAGCGGCCCGCCGGCTGCCCGGCGGATCAAACATCGCGATCCCGGCTGCCCGCCTGTTCAAGGCGGGCACTTTGCTCTATGCCGCAATCCAACCATCTTCGCCCGGCATAGGCGAAACGCGGGACCCGAAGAACCATGAATGAAGCAACGCCCCCCAATCGCTGTCGCATCGTGCTGATCGCGCCGCCCGGCGTGCCGGCGGCCCGTATTGTCACGGCATTCGATGGTGGCGATGTCGCTTCGCTGATCCTGCCCGAGAACGGCATGGATGAAGCCTCGTTCCAGGCTTTCGCCGAACGGATCGTGCCGGCAGCGCAAGCCGCCGGCGTTGCTGTCATCATCGCCGGCGACACCCGCATAGCCGGCCGCGTCCAGGCCGACGGCATCCATGTCGAAGTCTCCAAGGCCGAACTCGCCGAGACGATCGAGCATTTCCAGGCAAAGATGATGGTCGGCACCGGAGGCGCCAAGACGCGTGACGACGCGCTCGAGCTTGGCGAGACGCGGCCAGACTACATTTTCTTCGGCCGCTTCGGCTACGACAACAAGCCCGAACCGCACCCGCGCAACCTGTCGCTCGGCGCATGGTGGGCGGACATGATCCAGATCCCTTGCATCGTCATGGCCGGATCCGACATCGCCTCGGTCGAAGCCGTGGGCGCCACCGGCGCTGAATTCGTGGCGCTGTCGATCGGCGTGTTCGCCGACGGCACCGACCCCAGGACAGCGGTCGCCACCGCCAACGCGCTGCTCGACGAGACTGCGCCGCGCTTCGAGGACTGAAATGTCATCGGCGACGCTTCCCCTCCAGGCTCTGCTTGCGGTGCTGATGGTCCAGGCGGCGGCCGCGGAGACCATCCCCTTGCCGCAGCCCAAGCCGGAAATCGGCGTCCACACCGATAAGCCGATCGACAAGCCGTTGCCGCAGCCCGCCACCACGGCCGAACCTGCGCCGCTGCCGTCGGCCGACGCCGTCAATCCCGACCGCTTCGGCGCAAAACCCGCCGACGCGGCCTATGGCGCCTTTCAGCGCGGCCTCTACAAGACAGCTTACAATCTGGCATTGGTCCGGGCGCAAAACGGCGACCCGGCGGCGCAGACCCTGGTGGCCGAGATCCTGTCGCGAGGTCTCGGTGTACCGGTCAATTCGGCGCAGGCGGCGAAATGGTACGCCTTGGCCGCCGAACAGGGTGTGCCGGAATCGCAGTTCCAGTATGCGCTGATGCTGCTCGACGGCCGCTATGTCAAAAAGGATGGAAAAGAGGCCTACGCCCTGATGCAGGCCGCAGCCGAAGCCGGCAACCGGCTGGCGCAATTCAATTTCGCGCAGATGCTGGTCCAGCAGGACCCCGGCGACGCCGGTATGGCCAAGGCGGTCTCCTACTATGAACGCGCCGCTGCGACCGGCCTCGCGGACGCGCAATATGCAATGTCGCAGATCTACGCCAACGGTGTCGGCGGCAAGCCACGCGACGATGCCCAGGCAAGGCGCCTGCTGGCTCAGGCCGCAAGGCAGAACTACGACACCGCGCAAATCGATCTCGCCGCCTGGATGATCGAAGGCCGCGGCGGTGCGCGCGACCTGAAATCCGCCTTCGGCTGGATGAAGCAGGCGGCGGAGGGCGGCAATGTTGCCGCCCAGAACCGCCTGGCCAAGCTCTATATGCAAGGCATCGGCACCGATCCGGACCTGGTCCTTGCCGGTGCCTGGTACATCATTGCCCGCCGCGCCGGCCTCATCGATCCGCAGATGGACGACTTCCTGCAGGGGCTGGACGACGACCAAACCAAGCAGGCGCTGCAGAAGGCCAACCGGCTGCCTTGACGGCAGCCCGCGCGGTCATTGCGAGTGTCACCTCGGCTCCCCTCGCCTGGCACCAACCTGCCCGCTCCCTTGCCTCTTCTGGCGATTTGTGGTCTTGGGAGCCCGAAATCGCTTTCCCAGCGAATATCCCTTACCGACGGCGTGGCCGTAGGCATCATTCCGGATCATCTCATCATGGCCAAGATCAATGGCAACGAAATCCGTCCCGGCTATGTCATCGAGCATGATGGCGGCCTTTGGGTGGCGGTCAGGACCAACACCGTCAAGCCTGGCAAGGGCGGCGCCTACAATCAGGTCGAACTGAAGAATCTCATCAACGGCACCAAGCTCAACGAGCGCTTCCGCTCGGCCGAGACGGTCGAACAGATCCGGCTCGACCTGAAGGATTTTTCCTTCCTCTACGCGCAGGAAGACGCCCTGGTGTTCATGGATACCCAGAGCTACGAGCAGCTCGAATTGAACAAGGACTTCGTCGGCGATCGCGCCGCCTTCCTGCAGGACGGCATGATGGTAACGGTCCAGCTCTACGAAGAGCGGCCGATCGGCATTTCGCTGCCCGACTATGTGACGCTGACCATCACCGAGGCCGACCCGGTGGTGAAGGGCCAGACGGCGGCATCGTCCTACAAGCCGGCGATCCTGGAGAACGGCATCCGCGTCCTGGTGCCGCCCTTCATCGGCGCCGGCGAACGCATCATCGTCGACACCAACGAAATCACTTACGTGCGCCGCGCCGACTGACGCATGTCACCCAAAAGTGGCCCGGTTCCGGGTCACCGACATGCATCGAGGCAGAATTTAAAGCGCAGCACCGGGAAAAAGCACTATGGCACGCTCAGCCCTTCTCAACGTCATGGTCCAGGCCGCAATGAAGGCCGGCCGCTCGCTGTCGCGCGACTTCGGCGAAGTGCAGAACCTGCAGGTCTCGATGAAGGGCCCCGGCGACTATGTCAGCCAGGCCGACCGCAAGGCCGAGGACATCGTCTTCGCCGAACTGTCCAAGGCACGGCCCGGCTATTCCTTCCTGATGGAGGAGCGCGGCGTGGTCGAAGGCGACGACGGCCAGCATCGCTGGATCGTCGACCCGCTCGACGGCACCACCAATTTCCTGCACGGCATTCCGCTCTTTGCCGTTTCGATCGCGCTGGAGCGCCAGGGCCAGATCGTTGCCGGCGTCATCTACAATCCGGCGATGGACGAACTCTACACCTGCGAACGCGGCGGCGGCGCCTTCATGAACGACCGCCGCTTGCGCGTCGCCGGCCGCATCAAGCTGGTCGACACGGTCATCGGCTGCGGCATGCCGCATCTCGGCCGCGGCCACCACGGCAATTTCCTCGTCGAGCTGCGCAACGTCATGGCCGAGGTTTCCGGCGTCCGCCGCCTCGGCTCCGCATCGCTCGATCTCGCCTATGTCGCTGCCGGCCGCATGGATGGCTTCTGGGAAACCGGCCTGTCTGCCTGGGATATCGCCGCCGGGCTGCTTTTGATCCGCGAGGCGGGCGGCTTCGTCTCCGACATGGATGGCGGCCAGGACATGCTCGACAACGGTTCGGTCGTCGCCGGCAACGAGATCATCCAGCGCGCTTTGCTCAAGGTCGTGAAGAAGCCGCTCTCCTCTCGTTGACAGGCAAGCCGCGCCGACAAACCGCCGCGCTGATGCGCCGCAGTCGCAAAACCGCAACGGAAGCTTGAAATACTGCCCGGCGAGCGCCCAGATTGGAGGGCGCGGCGCAGGAACCCGGCTTAGTGAGAGACAACGAACCCTACCCCGATATCCCGTTCATCGGACGCTGGCACTATTCGCGTGCCGAGATGATCGCTGACGGTATCGTCCACGCGGTCGGCATCGTGCTGGCGATATCGGCCGGTTCCGCGCTGCTGGCGCTGGCGGCGTTTCGTGTCGGACCCGGCGAATACATCGCCGCCGCCTTCTACGTGGTTTCGCTGCTCACCGTGCTCTCGGTGTCGATGACCTACAATCTGTGGCCGGTCTCGTCGCCGGCAAAATGGGTGTTGCGGCGTTTCGACCACGCCGCGATCTATCTGCTGATCGCCGCGACCTATACGCCTTTCCTGGCGCAGCTCGAAGGCTCGCCGCTGGCGCGCTGGATGATCGTGCTGGTCTGGACCGCGGCAGCGCTGGGCATTGCCATCAAGGTGCTTTTTCCCGGCCGTTTCGACCGGCTGGCGATCGGCTTCTATCTGGCCATTGGCTGGAGCGGCATCATCCTGGTCAAGCCGCTTGTCCAGACGCTGCCGACGACATCGATAGCGCTGATCGTTGCCGGCGGCATCGTCTACTCCTGCGGCGTCATCTTCTTCGCCTGGAAGGGGCTGCGCTTCCACAATGCGCTGTGGCACGGTTTCGTCGTCACCGGCGCCAGCCTGCATCTGGCCGCCATGGTCGACTGTCTGGTCATCAATCGCCTCTGACACTATCGACGCGGCAATATTGCCAAGCGCCATTCAATTTGGTCACAATTCCGTTTAGAGTCGCGGTTTACGTGATCGGCGGCGGCATCGGAAACGGGGCACGGATGGCTTTTCTCAGATCCTTCGGCATGGGCAGACGTTCTGATGTCCTGATCTACGACCCGCATAAATTATCGAGCCCGCAGGTCTTTCTGCTGACCATGGTGATCTTCCTGGTCATCGTCGCCTTCATCGCCGCCATCCTCACCCGACAGATCTCAACCGCCTTTGGCAGCAATCCCGGCCTCAATGGCCTGATCGTCGGCGTGCTGGTGGTCGGCATCCTTTTGGCCTTCGCCCAGGTCGGGCGACTGTTTCGCGAAGTGCGCTGGGTCAACTCCTTCCGTGCCGGCTCGGAGACGACCGAACCGGTGCTGCTGGCGCCAATGAAGGCGATGATCGGCCGTTCCTCGGCGATGGCCTTCTCGACCAGTTCGATGCGCACCATGCTCGATTCCATCGCCACGCGCCTCGACGAAAGCCGCGACACCTCGCGCTATCTCGTCGGCCTGCTGGTGTTCCTCGGCCTGCTCGGCACCTTCTGGGGACTGTTGAACACCATCGGCTCGATCCGCGAAACCATCGAATCGCTCGATCCCGGCACCGGTGACGCCGCCGCGGTGCTCGATTCCCTGAAGCAGGGGCTTTCGGCGCCGCTGGCCGGCATGGGCACCGCCTTCTCGTCCTCGCTGTTCGGCCTCTCCGGCTCGCTGGTGCTCGGCTTCCTCGACCTGCAGGCCGGCCGCGCCCAGACGCGCTTCTACACCGAACTGGAAAACTGGCTTTCCTCGGTCACCGACCTGTCGTCGGACATCGTCGTCGCCGACCCGGCCAAAACCGAATCCTCCGACGAGATCCGGGTGCTGTCGGAACGGCTGCGCTCGATGCAGGAGAATGGCGGCGGCTCCAACCCGCGCGTCGCCACCGCCATGGCCAATCTCGCCGACGGCATTTCCGGCCTGGTCAAGAATATGCGCTCGGAACAGCAGATCATGCGCGACTGGGTCGAGGCCCAGTCCGACGAGCAGAAGGCGATGCGCAACACGCTGGAAAAGATCGCCGATGCCCTGAAGAAGCCCGGAGTGCACTGAAGTGGCGCTCGCCAGGGGCCGGCGCACCGATCGCCGCATCGACTATTGGCCGGGCTTCGTCGACGCGCTGTCGACGCTGCTTTTGGCGATCATGTTCCTGCTCACGGTCTTCGTGCTGGCGCAGTTCCTGCTGGGACGCGAAATCTCCGGCAAGGATACGGCGCTCTCGCGCCTCAACTCGCAGATCAACGAACTGACCCAACTGCTGGCGCTGGAGCGCTCGACGGCGCAGGACAAGGATGATTCCCTGGCCAATCTGCAGGCGTCGCTGTCGGCCGCGCAAGCGGAAAAGAGCCGGCTCGAACAGTTGCTGGCGCAAGGTGCCGGTGCCGGCGACGCCGCCAATCAGCGTGCAGCGGCGCTCGGCGGCGAACTCGACAGCCAGCGCCAGATCAGCCAGCAGGCGCTGAGCCAGGTCGAGATCCTCAACCAGCAGATCGCGGCACTGCGCAAGCAGATCGGCGCGCTCGAGGATGCGCTCAACGTCTCCGAAATCCGCGACCGCGATTCCAACACCAAGATCGCCGATCTCGGCCGCCGCCTCAACGTCGCGCTGGCGCAGCGCGTGCAGGAGTTGAACCGCTACCGCTCCGACTTCTTCGGCCGTTTGCGCGAAATCCTCGCCGACCGCGAGAACATCCGCATCGTCGGCGACCGCTTCGTCTTCCAGTCGGAAGTGCTGTTCCCGACCGGCTCCGAGGTGATCAACGATGCCGGCAAGGTCGAGATGAAGAAACTCGCCGACGCCATCATCGAGTTGCAGAAGGAAATCCCGCCCGAGATCAACTGGGTGCTGCGCGTCGACGGCCATACCGACAACAAGCCGCTCTCCGGCACCGGCCGCTACCGCGACAATTGGGAACTGTCGACGGCGCGTTCGACCTCGGTGGTGAAATTTCTGATCGAGAACGGCGTGCCGGCCAACCGCCTGGTCGCGGCAGGCTTCGGTGAGTTCCAGCCGCTCGATCCCGCCGACACCGAAGAGGCGCGCAACAAGAACCGCCGTATTGAACTGAAGCTCACCGAACGTTGATCCAAAATCACGCGAACTTGTTCGCCGGCTCAACCCTAGGGCGCAGATGGAGGCCGGCAAGGCCTGAAAAGATTATCTTTTTTTAATTACACATTATCGCAGGGCGGTCCTAGCCTGCCGCCCGGGCCGAGAACCGCCGGCGATGAATCCCCCTCATCGCGACGCGACGGAACCGGACGGCCCAAGGCTGGAAGGCAGGCGGACAACCGCCGCCTCCCTCTACAAGAGGAGACGCGTGATGCGCTCTTTCACTCCCAAGACCTCGCTTAGAACTGCAACACTCACGGCGCTCCTCATCGCCGTTCCGCTTGCCGGCGCCTATGCCGCGGGCCATCACAAGGGCGCTCTCGACGCGACCGATCCAACCGATATGACTGGCCCGCGTGTCGAGGCGCTTATCCAACAGGTGCAGGGCGTCCGGCAGGGCATCGTGGACGCAAGACAGGCCAACAACATCACCCCGGCTGTGGCGGAACGCCTGGAAATGCGCACGGCCCACATCAGTCAGGCGGCAGAGAAAGTCGCCGCCTCCGATCACGGCAGGATACCGGCCGCGCAATACCATGATCTGCTGCGCCGTCTCGACAATGTCGACCAGCGGCTGATGATCGACATCGGCAGCGGCTTCATGATCGGCGACGGCGCCGACGGCGGCAATTACCCGAACGGCTGAGGCCATAGCGCCCGAAACGGTCCAAGAGGAAGGAACCGCCTGGCGCCTTCGAGAGCGATCCCGCGGGCGTCCTTTTTACCAGCCGAGCAATACCGCGATCAGGGCGATCACCGCCGGCACGGTCTGGATGAACAGGATCTTGCGCCCGACCGTTGCCGCGCCATAGAGGCCGGCAATGGCCACGCAAGCCAGAAAGAAGACCTTGACCTGGAAACCGGCCGCACCAAGGTATAGCCCCCAGATCAGCCCGGCGGCGAGGAACCCGTTATAGAGTCCCTGATTGGCCGCGAGCACTTTCGAGGCACTGGCGAATTCCGGGGTCAGGTTGAAAGCCTTGTGCCCGCGCGGCGTGTCCCACAGCACCATCTCCAGATAGACGATGTAGGCATGGATCAAGGCCACCAGCCCGACCAGGATGTTGCCGATCATTTTTTCCCCCTTGATGTGTTGCCGGCAGCATTTCATGCGCGGCCTCGCCTGCGCAAGGTGCATTTGCCGGACGGCATCCGAGGGTTGCCAACGCTTTTGCGTTGGTGTCTTTTCGCGCGTCCCAATCACGGAAGTCGCCATGTCCTTTCAGAAACTCGACGACCTCGGTCACAAGCTCGAAGCGCTCGAGCATGCGCTGGCCATCCTCGGTGCCGATGAGGCCACGCACATGGCCGTCGGCGGCGGCGAGAAGCGTGCCGAGGCGATGTCGGCACTGGCCGGCATGTATCACACCAGGGCAACGGCGCCCGAGATAGCAGACTGGATCGCCGCGGCCGAACAGGAAGCGCTGGGCGAGGAGCAGCGCGCCGCCGTCTCGGAACTGCGGCGGCAATACACCAACCTGACCTGCCTGCCGGTCGAATTCGTCGAACGCCAGACGACCGCGCGCATGCGTTGCGAGCAGCTGTGGCGCGGCCTGCGCGCCAAGAACGACTGGGCAGGCTTCCAGCCGGCGCTGGAGGGCGTCGTGGCGCTGGTGCGCGAGGAGGCGGCGCTGCGTGCCGATGTGCTCGGCCTGGCCCCCTATGACGCGCTGATGGAGCAGTACGACCCCGGCAACCGCACCGCCGACATCACGCCTGTGTTCACCGACCTGAAGGCTTTTCTGAAAAGTTTCGTGCCGGAGGCGCTGGCGATCCAGGATGCACGGCAGCGCAAGCGCCCGCTGAAGCCGCTTTCGGGCACCTATGCGATCGATCGGCAGCGCGAGCTCGGCCTTGCCATGATGTCGGCAGTCGGCTTCGACCTGACGCATGGGTCGCTGTCGGTGTCGCACCACCCTTTCTGCGGCGGCGTGCCGAGCGACGTGCGTATCACCACCCGCTACAAGACCTCCGACTTCCTGTCGGCGCTGATGGGCGTGCTGCACGAGACCGGCCATGCGCTCTACGAACAGAACCTGCCCAAGACATGGTCGCACTGGCCGCTCGGCAAAGCGCGCGGCATGGCCGTGCATGAAAGCCAGAGCCTGTTCGTCGAGAAGCAGCTAGGCCGCAACCCGGCCTTCTGGCGCTGGGCGCTGCCAGTGGTTGAAAAGCATCTCGGCGAAGCCTGGTCGCTCGACGACATCCTGCCGCACGTGCATCGCGTCGGACGCGGCCTGATCCGGGTCGATGCCGACGAGGTGACCTATCCCCTGCATGTCATCCTGCGCTACGAACTGGAACAGGAACTCGTCTCGGGCCGGCTGGAGGTGGCCGATCTGCCCGAAGCCTGGGACGCCAAGATGCGCGACTACCTCGGCCTTTCCACCATCGACAACCCAGCCGACGGGCCAATGCAGGACGTGCATTGGCCAGGGGCAGCTTTCGGCTACTTCCCCTCCTACACGCTTGGCGCGATGATGGCGGCACAGCAATGGGCGGCGCTGACGCGGGAGCATCTTGCCGCCGACGAGGATCTCGCCAAAGGCAATTTCGAGGCGATCAACGACTGGCGCCGCCAAAAAATCTGGTCACAGGGGTCACGCTGGTCGACGCCGGACCTGCTCGAACGCGCCACCGGCGAAAAGCTCAATGCTACCTATTTCGTGAACCATCTGAAGCAGCGCTATGGAGCCGCATAGCGGCTGTCGCCACAGCGGCAGATCTGCCTACTCCGCCGCGCCCCTGAAAGCACTGGCGCCGGTTTCAAACTGCAGCTTGGCCAGCCGCGCATAGATGCCGCCCTTGGCGACAAGGCTCTGATGCGTGCCTTCCTCGACGATCGAGCCGCCATCCATGACCAGGATCCTGTCGGCCTTCAGCACCGTTGCCAGGCGGTGGGCGATGACGATCGTGGTGCGGCCCTGCATCAGCCGTTCCAATGCCGTCTGCACCAGCGTTTCGCTTTCGGCGTCGAGTGCCGAGGTGGCCTCGTCGAGCAACAGGATCGGCGCGTCGCGCAAGATGGCACGGGCGATCGCAACCCGCTGGCGCTGACCGCCTGACAGCGTCACGCCGCGCTCGCCGACTTGGCTGTCATAGCCTTTTTCCAGCTTGAGGATGAATTCATCGGCAAGTGCATCCTTCGCCGCCGTCTCGATTTCGGCCTTGCTGGCTCCCGGCCGGCCGAAACCGATATTGTCACGCGCGCTTGCCGCGAAAATGGTGACGTCCTGCGGCACGATGGCGATGCGCTGGCGGACCGAAACGGGGTCGGCCTCGCGCACATCGACGCCGTCGATCAGGATCTTGCCTGTTTCGGGATCGTAAAAACGCAGGATCAGCGAAAACACCGTGCTCTTGCCGGCCCCTGACGGCCCGACGATCGCCACCGTCTCGCCCGGCATGACCTGAAAGCTTAAGCCGTGCACGGCGGCGCGGTCGGGCCTTGCCGGGTAGGAGAAGGAGATATTGTCGAAGACGATCGCGCCCTTGGCGACGGCCGGCAGCGGCTTCGGATCGGCGGGAGCCTGGATCGCCGGCTTCTCGGCCAGGATCTCGGTCAGCCGTTCGGCAGCACCCGCCGCTTGCGCAAGTTCGCCCCACACTTCCGACAGCGCGCCCAGCGCGCCGGCGGCGAACACCGAATAGAGCAGGAACTGGCCGAGCGTGCCTGGCGATATCGAGCCTTCGAGCACGTCGCGCGAGCCGAACCACAGCACCGCCACGACGGACGAGAAGATGGTGAAAATGGCGAAGAAGGTTAAGAAGGAGCGCGCGAAGATCGAGGAGCGTGCCGCCTCGAAAGCAGCTTCCACCGCAGCCGAGAAATGCCCGGTGACCAGCTTCTCATTGGTGAAGGCCTGCAGCGTGCGCACCGCGCCGATCTGCTCGCTGGCATAGGCGGTGGCATCGGCCAGCGTATCCTGCGCCTGGCGTGATTTGCGCCGCACCGAACGGCCGAAGGCGACCAGCGGCAGCACGATCACGGGTATTGCCGCGATGACCAGGCCGGACAGTTTCGGGCTGGTGATGACCATCATCCCCACCGCGCCAAGGCCGAGGATGACATTGCGCAGCGCCACCGAGGCCGTCGCTCCGACCGCCGACTTGACCTGCGTCGTGTCGGCGGCAAGCCGCGACACGATCTCGCCCGACTGGGCGGTGTCGAAGAAGGCAGGCGACAGCGTCGTCACATGGGCAAACACATCGCGCCTGATATCGGCGACGACGCGCTCGCCCAGCATGATGACGAAATAGTAGCGGCCGGCCGATGCTGCCGCCAGCAGGGCGGCCATAGCCACCAGCGCTGCGAAATATTCGGCAATGAAGGTCGTGCTGGACGACGAGAAGCCATGATCGATCATGCGACGCACCGCCAGCGGCAGCGCCAGCGTGGTTGCCGCCGCGATAACCAGCGAGATAATGGCGCCGACGACCAGCGTGCGGTAGTGCGTGATGTAGGGGAACAGGCGCCTGAGCGGCTTGAGCGAACGCCGGCGCTCGTCTGCGCTGGTGATTTGCGCCATCCCGATGTTTCCTCCAGCCGTCCTTGGGGTCTGCGCCTCAATATGCGCTTGCCGCGGCCTTGTGATTCAATTCCGGCTGATGTATAGGCTCGCCGACCGTTTTAGAAGCCGTGGCTCCTCAATAGCTGCGGCTTCGAGTTTTAAAAAGGGGCGCATCGACGCAGGCTTATGCCCGTCGGCAGCGCCGGCAAGCCAGGAACCGAACCATGAAGACCGACATCCATCCCGATTACCACACCATCAAGGTCGTCATGACCGACGGCACCGAATACACGACCCGTTCGACCTGGGGCAAGGAAGGCGATACGATGAACCTCGATATCGACCCGACCACCCACCCGGCCTGGACCGGCGGCCAGCAGACCCTGCTCGACCGCGGCGGCCGCCTGTCGAAGTTCAAGAAGCGTTTCGAAGGTTTCGGCATCTAATTGTATGTCGCCCAAAAGTGCGAAGCGGTTTTGGGATAACGACTTGCATCAAGTAAGAACTTAAGCCAAACGAGCTTTCTCAGATCGAAAACCCGCCCTTGTGGCGGGTTTTTTGTTGCGGCGCGGTCCTACTCGGCCAGCAATTCCCTTAACGCCATGCGCTTGTAGGCGGCGACCAGCCTGTCGCCCTCCTGCCGCTCAACCGAGATCGCCAGCCGCATGGCGGCCTCGCCCATCTGCCAGACCAGAAACGCCGTGGTTTCCAGTGTCGCCGGATCGGCTGCCGGCCGCAGCCGTTTCAGCACCGCGCTGAGGAATTCGGCGTTGGCACGGCTGTCGGCGAGTTCGAGCTGGCGCAGCGCCTTGTCAGCCTGCGTGCCCGACCAGATGTCGCGGATCACCGGCTCGGCCAGGAACAGCCGGTAATAGATGTCGACCAACTCTGAAAACGCGGACTGCAGGCCTTCGGCGTCGCTGATGCCAGCCAGTGCTGCCGAAATGCAGGACTGGCTTTCGGCGGTGTAGCGCTCGGCCAGCGCCCAGATGATCGCCCGCTTGTCCGGAAAGAACTGATAGAGCGACCCGATCGACACCCCAGCGCGCTCCGCCACCTCACCCATGCGCATGGCATCGCTGCCTTGCTCGGCGATCAGCGCCGAGGCAGCCGCCAGCATGCGCTCGACCCGCTCGCGGCTGCGCTGCTGGCTCGGCGCCCGACGCGGTGAAGCAGCCTGCTTCTGTGCGGAAACGGGGGTTGCCGCGTCTTCCATACCTGACTCCAAATGCCGCCACACTCACTTGACTCGAAAAATACGAGGGTTTATCACGTTTTGCAAATGTGAGGATTAATCACGTTTATGCGGAGGAAAGCACAATGGGCATCTGGAGCAACTGACATGATCGCGAAACTTCTTCCCACTCTCATCTTCATTGCCGCACTTGGCTCAGGCGTCGTCGGCGGCGTCTTCTTTGCTTTCTCCAGCTTCGTCATGCCGGGCCTCGCCCGCATGCCAGCCGCAAGCGGCATTGCCGCGATGAATTCCATCAACGTCACAGCGGTGACGCCGCTGTTCATGACAGCGCTGTTCGGCACGGCTCTCGTCTGCATCGTTGTCGCCATCGGTGCGGTGATCGGCTGGAACCAGCCAGGCTCGCTCTGGCTGGTTGCCGGCAGCCTGCTCTATCTCATCGGCATCGTGGTGGTGACGATGATCTTCAACGTCCCGCTCAACGATGCGCTCGCCGCCCTCGATCCGGCCAGCAGCAATGGCGCAAGCCTGTGGACGCGCTACCTCGACGAATGGGTGATGTGGAACCATGTCCGCACCATCAGCGGCATAGCCGCGCTGGCATCCTTCTGGTTCGCCGCGCGTTGAAAAGGATGGATGGAGCCGCCGATGAAGGATCAATATTCGAATATGTCCTTCGGCATGGCGATCGGCGTTGGTGTCGGTGCCGCGGTCGGCACCGCTCTGGATGACCTTCCGATGGGCGTCGCCGTGGGTATTGCGATTGGCGCCGCCTTCGGAGCGTGGCGACGCAAGTGACGGCAGCGGCGGCCTCTACGCCTTTGTCTTCCGATCGGAATGACCGAGGTCGCGGTCCGGATCAATGACATCGCGGACCAGTTGCTTCAGCTTGGCCGCGTCCGGAAAACCGCCGTCGCGCTTGCGATCCCAGACAAGCACGTCATTGCAGGAAATGGTGAAGATGCCGCCGGTGCCCGGCACTAGCGTTACTTCGCCAAGGTCCGTGCCGAAGGTCGACAGCAGCTCCTGCGCCATCCAGCCGGCGCGCAACAGCCACTGGGACTGCGTGCAGTAGCTGATGCGGATGGCGGGGAGCACGCTTTCGCTCATGCCGGGCTGAGCTCCGCTCATGCCGCGCTGAGCTTGGCCATGGTCTCGTCGTCGACTTCGAAGTTGGCGTAGACGCTCTGCACGTCGTCGTCGTCCTCGAGCGTGGCGACCAGTTTCATCAGCGACTGTGCCCGCTCCTCGTCGACCGGAACGTTGTTCTGCGGCCGCCAGATCAGCTTCACCGATTCTGCCTCGCCGAGCGAGGTTTCCAGAGCCTTCGACACCTCACCGAGATTCTCGAAGGCGCAATAGATGGTGTGGCCTTCCTCGTCGGTTTCCACGTCGTCGGCGCCGGCTTCGATTGCCGCTTCCATGACCTTGTCGGCGCTGCCGGCCGATGCCGGATAATAGATCTCGCCGACGCGGTCCCACATGAAGGAAACCGAGCCCGTTTCCCCCATCGCGCCGCCGGCCTTGGTGAAGGCAGCACGCACATTGGACGCCGAGCGGTTGCGGTTGTCGGTCAGCGCCTCGACAATGACGGCGACGCCGCCCGGGCCATAGCCCTCATAGCGCACGGCTTCGTAATTCTCGGCATCGCCCATCGAGGCCTTGTTGACGGCGCGCTGGATGTTGTCCTTCGGCATCGACACCGCCTTGGCGTTCTGGATCGCCAGCCGCAAGCGCGGGTTCATCGATGGATCGGGCGTCCCGCTTTTAGCGGCGACGGTGATTTCGCGCGCCAGCTTGGAAAACATTTTAGACCGCACCGCATCCTGGCGGCCCTTGCGGTGCATGATGTTCTTGAACTGTGAATGGCCAGCCATGGCACCCCTGTCGTCTTCTCGGCTAGAGCATCGCGAAGCGAAGTGATCTGACCTCGTCTTCCGCAATGCTCGAATTCAAAATTTCAGAGCGTCCCAGGTGCACCTCTTGGAAGCACGGCGTTCTCTGTCGGAATGGCCGGCTTATAGATAAATCGGCTCAATTCGTCCAGCCGCACCGCGCATGCGGCGCAAGACGTGACCTGCTGCGGCGGCTCACGCCTCGAGGTCCGACTTCAGTCGGTCGATGATGCTGAGCGCATGGCCGGCATACTGGCTGATCCAGCGGTCGTGGATCTGCTTGATCGGCAGCGCGTTGAGATGGTTCCAGCGCTCGCGGCCGTCGCGCCGCGCAACGATCAGGTCGGCCTCCTCCAGCACCTTCAGATGCAGCATGACCGTGCAGCGATCGATATCGGGAAAGGCCTCGCACAGCGTGCCGGTCGTCTTCGGCGCGTCCTTCAGCTGATCCAGTATTTCACGCCGGCGCGGATGCGCCAGCGCCTTGAAAACATTGTCGTCTTGCGATCGGCTTGACATGTTATGTTTATATAACATATTGTTGAACCGATCAAGGGAAGGAGCTGTGGGTATGTCACTTGGATTCAGTGTTTCCGGACGCATCAGCAAGCCGGTCGCCGACGTCTTCGACGCAGTCGCCAATCCGAAGAAACTGAGCGGCTATTTCACCACGATCGGCGGCGCCAGCGCCCCGCTGGAAGCCGGCGCCGGCGTCGTCTGGTGGGGCAAGGTGCCGGTTGAGGTCGACGAAGTGGTCAAGGACCGCCGCATCGTGCTGCGCTGGGATGCCACCGATGAGGACGGCAAGCCGGCCTACAAAACCCGCATCGAGATGAACTTCGAACCACTGGACGATGGCGGCACCTTCGTCACCATCGCCGAGAGCGGCTGGCAGGAAGGCGCGGTCGGCCTGAAGAAGTCCTACCTCAATTGCGAGGGCTGGTCGCAGATGCTGGCCTGCATGAAGGCCTATGTCGAGTACGGCATCAATTTGCGCGACGGCTACTACCGCAGCGAGATGAAAGGCGAACCCGCCAACGAGACCAATATCTGACCATTAGGAGCATTCCATGGACATCCACGAAAAACCGACCGCCGAAGCCGGCATGCTGATCCGGCGGTCTGTCGCCGAAGTGTTCGAGGCCTTCATCGACCCGGCCATCACCACAAAATTCTGGTTTACCCATGGCAGCGGCCGGCTGGACAGCGGCGAGCAGATCCACTGGGAATGGCGCATGTACGGCGTCTCGACGACGGTCGACGTCGGCGAGATCGTTCCGAACGAAAAGATCGTCATGCAGTGGAGCGATCCACCGACCACCGTGGTCTGGACTTTCACCGAAATGCCTGGCGAGACAACTTTTCTCGAGGTTCGCAATTTTGGCTTCGCCGGCGATGGCGACGGGCAGGTGAAAGAGGCCGTCGGCTCAACCGGCGGCTTCACGCTGGTGCTGGCCGGTGCCAAGGCGTGGCTGGAACAAGGCCTGACGCTCGGCCTGATCGGCGACCGTCACCCGAAGGGCGTGCCGGCTAACTGAACCGGCGGGCTTGGGATCGCCGCTTTTCCTGCTCACGACGAGCTTGAGCCCAATTCTCGGCCGGAGCTTCCGGAATGTCCAAGATATCGATCTCGCTCAGGCAATTCAGCCAGCTTGGCCAACTGATCGCGCTGATCCTGGCTAAGGTCCCTGCTGCTCATGCCTCAATGCCCGCCGCCCGGCTTCTTGCGTCGCCGCGCCAGCATGTTGAGCCCCTCGACCAATGCCGAAAAGCCCATCGCCGCATAGATGTAGCCCTTGGGCACATGGTAGCCCATGCCGTCGGCGATCAGTGTCATGCCGATCATCAAAAGGAAGCCCAGCGCCAGCATGACAATGCTCGGGTTCTTGGCGATGAAGTTGGCCAGCGGCCCGGCCGCCAGCATCATCACGCTGACCGCCACGATCACGGCGATGTACATGATGGCGATCTCGTCGGTCATGCCGACGGCGGTGATGATCGAATCGATCGAGAAGACCAGGTCGAGCAGCAGGATCTGGAAGATCGCGCCGGCGAGGCTGATCTGCAGCGTCTCGCCCATCATCGTATCCTTGTGGTCGTCGGGATCGACCGTGTGATGGATCTCCTTGGTCGCCTTCCAGACCAGGAACAGGCCGCCGGCGATCAGGATCAGGTCGCGCCAGGAAAAACCGTGGCCGAAGGCCGTGAACACCGGTGTGGTCAGCTGGACGATGATCGAAATGGTGGCCAGTAGCACCAGCCGCATGATCAGCGCCGCCGAGATGCCGAGCCGGCGGGCGCGGGCCCGTTGTGCTTCCGGCAGCTTGTTGGTCAGGATCGAGATGAAGATCAGATTGTCGATGCCGAGCACGACCTCGAGCACAATCAGCGTCAGCAGCGCGACCCAGGCGGTTGGATCGGACACAAATTGAAAATGCGGCGCCAGGAATTCGATGAGCTGCATGGAGGTCGTCCCCTCTTTTAACGATCTAGAGCAGTGTCGCCGGCAGTTAGGTACTAAGCGTGCCTATATCAATGTCATGACCAGAAGGACGGTGCGGTTTCCTCCAGCCGCGGGCCGCGACGAAACGGCGCGATCCGCTCGGTCAGCCCGGTGCGGTCGGAAATATCGACGCCGACGCCGCACAAGGTCGCCGGTCCGGTCGCCGCTTCGAAGCGGCCTTTCGGCACTTTCGACAGGAACCGGTTGAGCGGCTCCTCCTTGTCCATGCCGAGCGAGGAATCATAGTCGCCGCACATGCCGGCGTCGGACATATAACCGGTGCCGCCATTGAGGATCTGGTGATCGCCGGTCGGCTGGTGGGTATGGGTGCCGACGACGAGGCTGGCACGGCCGTCGACGAAATGCGCGAAGCACATCTTTTCCGAGGTCGCCTCGGCGTGGAAGTCGATGATCACGGCATCCGCCTGCTCGCCGAGCGGACAGGCGGCAAGCTCGCGTTCGCCGGCCTGGAAGGGATCGTCGAGTTCGGGATGCATGAACACCCGGCCCATGATGTTGGCGACCAGCACGCGCGCGCCGCTCCTGGCGATGTAGACGCCGGAGCCGCGCCCGGGCGTGCCCTTGGGAAAGTTCGAGGGGCGCAGGAAGCGCTCTTCGCGCGGCGCGAAGGCGAGTGCGTCGCGCTGGTCCCAGACATGGTTGCCGGTTGTGACGACATCCGCACCGGCCGCGATCGTCTCGCGAAAGATATCTTCGGTGATGCCGAAGCCGCCGGCGGCGTTCTCACCGTTGACGATGACGAAATCGAGTTTGAAGTCGGAGATCAAGCCGGGCAGCTGTTCCCACACCGCCGTCCGTCCTGTCTTTCCAACCATGTCACCGAGGAAGAGAAGTCTCATATGATCCCGCACCGAAGGTCAGCGAAGCAAAAGCTGCATGACGTCTGTGAAAGATCATGCGTCCTTTTATCTACAATTTTGACGCGAAGCGGCGCAACCCGCTCTCGGTCAGTATTTCCGGAATGACGACGTCATGTTCCTCATCCGGCACCATTGCCACCTCCTGGCAGTCGAAGGCGATGCCGACCAGCCGCGGCGGCTGTCCCTTGTCGATCAGCTTGGCGATGGCGCGGTCGTAATAGCCTGCACCATAGCCGATGCGATGGCCGCGCGCATCGAAGGCGGCGAGCGGCACCAGCATCACCGAGGGGTCGAGCACTTCTGCTTCTTCATGCGGGCCGACCGTGCCGAAACCCATCTCGACCATCGGCACGCCGCGCACCAGTTCGCGAAAGACGATCGTGGTTTTGTCGAGAATGGCCGGCAGGCAAAGCCGCGCGCCCCTTTCGCGCAAGGCAAACATCAGCGGCCTGACGTCGACTTCCGAGCGCATCGGCCAGAAGCCGGAAACGATCTGGCCCGGCTCGACATGGAGATGATCGCGTGCCGTCTCTGCCATTTCAAGCGCGACCTCCACCCGCCAGAATTCGTCGAGCGCATCGCGGCGTCCGAGGGCCTCGCGGCGAAGCTGCTTTTTGAGGTCTTTGAGAGAGGTCATGCAGTCAGGGTAGAAAAGGTCAGATCTGGATGGAGTGTTGGGAGCGACGTTTTCCACCGCAATCATCCACCGAAATGCGGGACGCGTGGCAATAAGTGACGATCCACACAACCGGTGGAGAGAGCGATCCCGGGAACCTACAAAGTAGGTGGGCGCCGTGTGAGAAAACCCACGGGTCTTCCCAGGGACAGCTCCCTAAGGATCGTTAAGGCCCCGGGGAAAATGTTCTCCTGCCGTGAAGCACAGACCGTCCCGCCCAATATAGGCTGCCGGCCGGCTAAGCGCCAGTGAGACGGGCACTCTTTCCGTGTTGGGTTCAGGCCCTCGCGCCGCCAACACCTCACCCTTGCACAGGCACGGCCTCGTCCTTACGGTCGCGATGACCAACCGAGGAGCAAGAATGCGTTTCGAAGGCACGGCGGCCTATGTCGCCGACAAGGATCTGATGGTGGCCGTCAATGCGGCGATCGCGCTGGAGCGGCCCTTGCTGGTCAAGGGCGAGCCCGGCACCGGCAAGACGGAACTGGCCCGCCAGGTGGCGGCTGCACTCGGCCTCGACCTCATCGAATGGCACGTCAAGTCGACGACGCGGGCGCAGCAGGGCCTGTATGAATATGATGCCGTCTCGCGGCTGCGCGACAGCCAGTTGGGCGACGAGCGCTTTAACGACATCAGGAACTACATCAAGCGCGGCAAACTCTGGGAGGCTTTCGCCGCCGGCAGGAAGGTCGTGCTCTTGATCGACGAGATCGACAAGGCCGACATCGAATTCCCAAACGATCTCCTGCAGGAACTCGATCGGATGGAGTTCTTCGTCTACGAGACCGGCGAAACCATCCGCGCCGCCGTCAGGCCGATCGTCATCATCACCTCCAACAACGAGAAGGAGTTGCCGGACGCGTTCCTGCGCCGCTGCTTCTTCCATTACATCCGCTTTCCCGACGTCGACACGCTGCACAGAATCGTCGACGTCCACTATCCCGGCATCAAGCAGAACCTGGTTCGGGCAGCCCTCACCCAGTTCTACGAGATCCGCGAAGTGCCGGGGCTGAAGAAAAAACCGTCGACCTCCGAGGCGCTCGACTGGATCCGCCTGCTGGTCGCCGACGATATCGCGCCCGAGGATCTGCGCGCCGACCCGAAGAACGCGTTGCCCAAGCTGCATGGCGCATTGTTGAAGAACGAACAGGATGTCCATCTGTTCGAGCGGCTTGCCTTCATGGCGCGCAGGCAAGGGTGAGGCGCCGGGCACTGGCTATGATCGAGCTTCGCTTGCGCCCTGAGCACGATGACGGTCCCTTGCCTCTTGCGGCGCGACGTTTCTGGGGCCGAAGACGACGAAGCTGATGACGGCAAGGGCAAGAACGCCGATCCCGCTATAGAGCATCACCCAGCCAAAACCGTTGACCAAGGCGGCATGCGCAAGCGCGCCGGACGGGTCGAGGGTCGCCAGCCTGGGCGAATATTGCGAGAGGCCATCGAGATTTCCGGTGGCGATCTTTTCCGCCAACGCGCGCAATTCGTCCGGGTCAAGGGCCGTGCCCAATGCGGTTTTGAGATAGGAAGCAATTCCCTGCGTCAACAGCAGGCCCAGCACCGCGATGTTGATGGCGAGCGTGATCAGCCGCGCGCTGATATCGATGCCCGAAGCCATGCCGGCGCGATCCGGCGACACCGAACCCGTCGTGGTGTTGGTGGTCGGTGAGTTGGTGAGGCCGATACCGATACCGGCGATCAGCGTACCGGGCAGCATGGTCAGCCAGCTGGCTCCCTCAAGGCTCGAACCTATCCTCATGGCGATAAAGCCGACCCCAAATGTCAGCAACCCGAGCGGGATCGCCACCCGCGCCTGATAGCGGGCGCGCAGGCGCTCGGCGGTCGAGGACATCAGCATCAGGGGAAGCGTGTAGACGAGCAGCAGCAGGCCGGTCGTGGTGCTGTCGTAGCCGAGCACACCCGAAAAATAGATCGGCAGATAGATGATGAACGGCCAATAACTGAAATTCATGCCGATGCCGCCCATGATCGCTCCCGAAAATTGACGGATCCGGAACACCGAGAAATCGAACATCGGGTAGGGGCTGATCTTCTCGGCAACGAGGAACGCGGCGAAGGCCAGCACGGCAGCACTTGCTACGCCGATGCGGGCGCCAGAGCCGAGATCGGCCCCTTGCGTGATCAGATAGGAGAAGCCGAACACCGCGAACGAGAGCGTCAGGATACCGGCACGGTCAAGCTTCTGGGCTTTGTGGTCGCGTGATTCGGTGACACCGGCACCGATGAAGACCAGCGCAAGGATGGCAAGCGGCACATGGATGAGGAACACCCACTGCCAGCTCGAGAACGCGACGATCAATCCACCGATGGCGGGACCAAAGCCAAGCCCGATCCCCGAGACGACGCTCCAGGCCACAAAAGCCTTGCCGCGTTCGCTGCCGTCCTGAAACTGGTGGGACAAGACGGCCACGCTGCAAGTGAACATCGCCCCTCCCGCCAGGCCTTGCAGGAAGCGTGCAATGATGAGGAGCGAAGCGCTCGGCGCGAGGCCGCACAGCAGTGAGGCCAGGCCGAAGGCGATGGTGGCGATCACCATCACCCGTTTGCGGCCGAAGCGGTCAGCCAGCGTTCCTGTCGCCATCAGCACCGTGGTGCAGGCAATGGTGTAGGCGTTCATGATCCATTGCAGATCCTTGAAGTCGGCGGCGAGCACGCTTTCCAGTTTCGGAAGGATCACCGGGACGCTGGAGATTTCGAGGCCGAACAGCAGCGAGGCAAGGCAGGCCCCGGCAAGCGCAACGGTGTTTCGGTCGATTTGAAACGTCATGTCGATCACTTTCTGTCGAAGCATTCTGGAACCGGGCTGGCTCTTCAAACTGCGGTCGAGATGACATAGACGAGGCTTGACCATGAAAAAAGACTATGCATTTCTATTTCAGAGATAACAAAATGGAATGCCGGAGATGGCCAGTCTCGATGTCGATGCCGTGCGCACTTTCGTCATGGTGGCCGACCTGCAGAGCTTCACCCGGGCGGCTGCAGCACTTGGCAGCACCCAGGCGACGATCAGCGTCAAGTTGCGGCGGCTCGAGGAAAAGCTCGGCGCACGTTTGATCGAACGAACCCCGCGCCGCGTGGCACTGTCGGAAAGGGGGGCTGTCTTCCTGCCCGTGGCCCGCGAATTCCTTGCCGCCCATGAACGCGCCGTCGCGGAATTTTCCGCGGCGCCATGTCGGCTTGCGCTCGGCTTCGTCGATCATGTCGCGGGGCCTGAGCTTTCCACGCTGATCGCCCAGCTTCATGCCCACGATCCGTCGCTCGCGCTCAACATACGGATCGATACCAGCTCCATGCTGGAAGAAGCTTTCGATCGCGGCGAACTCGATGCGGTGATTGTGCACCAGGAAGATGACAGTCGACGCGGTGAAGCTTTGTCGCGCACCCACTATGGCTGGTTCGCGGCACCTGGCTTCGAATGGCGACAAGGCATGCCCCTGCGCCTGGCTCTTTTAAGCACCAGATGCAATTGCCCGGACCGTATGAGAGCGGTCGAGGCGCTGGACCGGGCAGGCATCGCCTGGAATGAGGCTTTCGTCGGCGGCGGCGGCGCTGCCGTCAACATCGCGGTATCGGCGGGCTTTGCCCTTTCCGCCCTCGCTTACCGGGTTGTGCCCCCGGGCTTGATCGAGGTGGGCCGCAAACTCGGCCTGCCACCAATTCCCCCGTCCGAGATCGTTTTGCAGTCGCACGCTCTGCCGCCGCGGGCGCGGGAGGCGCTGCACATGCTCGCGACCGCTTTTCGCGAATATAATTCGCCTGCCGAATAGGCAAGGGTGTTCCTGATCCCGATTCTATTGGTATGGATCGGGTTCCAGACTTCAGAGGGAACGAAATGTCCGAGATAATCGTCCGCCCGCTCGCGCAGTCCGACCACGCCGATTGGCGGCGCCTGTGGACCGACTATCTCACCTTCTATGAGACGAAGCTGCCGGAAGAGGTCTACGCCATCACCTGGAAGCGGCTGTTCACTCCGGGCGAATTCGAGCCAAAAGGCTTCATCGCCACACTGGACGGCAAGGCGGTCGGTCTCACGCACTACCTGTACCACCGCTCCGGCTGGTCGGAGAAAAACAACTGCTATCTGCAGGATTTGTTCGCCGACCCGGATGTGCGCGGCAAGGGGATCGGCGCCGCCCTTATCAACGCAGTGAAGGAAGAGGCGGCAAAGATCGGCGTCAAGAATGTCTACTGGATGACGCACGAGACCAACGCCACCGCGCGCAAGCTTTACGACCACGTCGCCCGCCGCACGGGCTTCATCGAGTATGATTTGCTGTAACCGGCCATGTTCATCCCCTTCTTCCTTGAACTGAAGGCTGCACGCGTTCCCGTCTCGCTCAGGGAATATCTGTCGCTGCTGGAAGGGCTGGAAGCCGGGCTGGTCGACTACGACGTCGAAGGTTTTTACTACCTCGCCCGTGCGGCGCTGGTGAAGGACGAGCGCCATATCGACCGCTTCGACCAGGTGTTCGCGCATGTCTTCAAGGGCATTGAAGCGCTGGGCGGACCGGACGCGCTGGACGTCGCCAATATCCCCGAGGAATGGTTGCGCCGCCTCGCCGAAAAGCACCTGACCGACGAGGAGAAAAAACTGGTCGAGGCGCTCGGCGGGTTCGAAAAGCTGATGGAGACTTTGAAACAGCGACTCGAGGAGCAAAAAGGTCGCCACCAGGGCGGCTCGAAATGGATCGGCACCGGCGGAACCTCGCCATTCGGCGCCTATGGCTACAATCCCGAAGGCGTGCGCATCGGCCAGCATGAAAGCCGCAACCGCCGCGCGGTGAAGGTCTGGGACAAGCGCGAGTTCAAAAATTTCGACGATGCCGTGGAGCTCGGCACGCGCAACATCAAGATCGCACTGAAGCGCCTGCGCCGCTGGGTGCGCGAGGGTGCCGAGGAGGAGTTCGACCTGCCCGGCACCATTCACGCCACGGCCGAACACGGCTATCTCGACGTGCAGACGCGGCCAGAGCGGCGCAACGCGGTGAAGCTGTTGATGTTCTTCGATGTCGGCGGCTCGATGGACGACCACATCAAAAGCGTCGAGGAGCTGTTCTCGGCCGCCCGCGCCGAATTCCGCCAGCTCGAATATTTCTATTTCCACAACTGCCTCTATGAGGGCGTGTGGAAGGACAATCGCCGCAGGCATGCCGAGGTGATTCCGACCTTCGACCTGCTTCACAAATACGGTCCGGACTACAAGGTGATCGTCGTCGGCGACGCCTCGATGAGCCCTTACGAGATCGCTCACCCCGGCGGTTCGGTCGAGCACTGGAATCCGGAGGCGGGCAGCGTCTGGCTCGGCCGTCTGCTGCAGCAATGGCCGAACGCGGTATGGCTGAACCCCGAAAATCCCAAGAACTGGGGCTACACCCATTCGGTTGCGATGATCCGCGACATTTTCGGCGGCCGCATGTTCCCGCTGACGCTGGCCGGGCTGGAGGGCGCGACCAAGCAGCTTTCAAGAAAGCACTGAAAGACCGACAGGAGATCCGATGACCTGCTTCCTCTGCCTGCAATGCGGCGTCCAGTTCGCGGCGACAGAGACGCCGCCAGAACATTGCCCGATCTGCGAGGACGAGCGCCAATATGTGCGCTGGGAGGGCCAAGCGTGGATCACGCCGGAGGAACTTGCCGAAGGACACCGGCTTGTTATGAAGGACGATGCCGGCGTTCTCGCCTTCGGCATCGAGCCGCGCTTCGCCATCGGCCAACGGGCGCTGCTGGCGCATACGCCGCACGGCAACGTGCTGTGGGACTGCGTTTCGATGGTCAGCGACGAGGCGGTGGCCGAGATCAACCGCCGCGGTGGCCTGGCGGCGATCGCCATCTCGCACTGCCACTATTATTCGGTGATGGCCAGTTGGAGCGAGGCGTTTGGCGGCGTGCCGATTTATCTCCATGCCGATGACCGCCAATGGATCATGCGACCGCACAAGGCGATCGTCAGTTGGGAAGGCGAGACGCTGGCCATAAACCCTTCGCTGACGCTCATCCGCTGCGGCGGCCACTTTGCCGGCGGTCAGGTGCTGCACTGGAAACGCGATGTCGGCGACGTCTTGCTGGCCGGCGATATCTTGCAGGTGACGCCGACGCGCCGCCATGTCAGCTTCATGTACAGCTATCCGAACTACATTCCGCTCAATGCAGCGGCCGTGCGCCGCATCGCGGCGGCACTGGAGCCATTCGCGTTCGACCATATCTATGGTGCATGGTGGAACCAGAATGTCATCGGGGGCGCAAAAGCGGCGTTGGCTGCTTCGGTCGATCGCTATCTCAGGGCGATCGCATAAAGATCGCGATCGAAAATGCGGGCAAATCGCGTAACAAATGCCTATCTTGGTGCGAATATGAGGTTGCAATCCGCGCATGATCCCGAACCTCCGGTTCGGAAAGGATTATGCGCAAAACCAAAGTACTACAGCGTCCTTTGCGCGTCCGATGGGCGCGCGGCGCTGTGGTGGCGAGCCGGCAAGGCTGAGGAGATCACATGGACACCCACACCTACCCTGTAACCCGCACCGACGCCGAATGGCGCGCCCGGCTGACGCCGGAGCAGTATGCCGTCATGCGCGGCCACGGCACCGAGCGGCCGGGAAGTTGCGCTTTGCTCTACGAGAAGCGCGCCGGCACCTTTTCCTGCGTCGGCTGCGACCAGCCTTTGTTTGAATCCAAGCTGAAGTTCGAGAGCGGCACCGGCTGGCCGAGCTTCAACGACCCGGTGCAGGGTTCGGTCGAAAACACCGTCGACCGCAGCTACGGCATGGTTCGCACCGAATGCCATTGCGCCCGCTGCGGCAGCCATCTCGGCCATGTTTTCGAGGACGGCCCGCCGCCGACCGGCCTGCGCTATTGCATCAACGGCGTGGCGCTGAAATTCGAGCCGGCGGCCTGAACCGAAATTCGATTGAATGAATGAAAAGGGCGGCTGCGGCCGCCCTTTTCATTGCCCCCCGGCCGAACCCGGCGAACGCGGTGGGCGCCCGTGTCCGCTCTCAGACCACGACCGTCAGGATCAGCCATAATGTGGCGCCGAGCGTCATCAGTGAGGCCTTGGCGCCACCGGCCTTTTCCGTGGTTCGCCATACGGAAAAGGTCAGAAAGAGGTTGTAGGGCACCGGTGCGAAATGCACCGCCAGAACCAGCGCGAGCGGCAGCTTCAGTCCGAGCAGGACGATCGCGGCCACCAGAGATGCTACGTTGAGCGCCGTGCCGACAAGAACAAGGTCGCGCCAGAACAGCCGGTCGAGCGGCACCTGGCCTTGCCAGCGTGAGCGGAAAAAGGAGCCGATACCCTCTGGCAACACCGGATGTCTATCCCTGCCTCAGGACTTCGGTTACCGCGCGCTCGAAACGCGAACATTCGGTCACCAGCCAGTCGGCCATGGCTGGCCAGTTGTCCTCGGCATAGCAGTTCACCCGCCACATCGAATTGATGCCGAGATCCTCGCAACTCTGTTCCGGCCTGAGCTTCAGCCTGGCTTCGATATCAGGCTGGAACGGTTTCAACCGCGACAACGCTTGCGTGGCGCCGAACTTCTCGTTGCGGCCGAAGAAGACGCCGACCTGGCTCTGCGCCGGCGCGACATACATGGAAAGGACCAAGGCGAAATCGGGCAGCCCGCGCTGCCAGAACCAGGGTCCGCGCCTCGCCATCAGAGCCCTTTCTTCCGGATGCCGCTCGGCGAACAGCGTCCAGAAGCCGCGCTGGCGGAATTCAGAGGCGCGGCGGGCGCCGAAGTCGAATTCGCTCATGGCTCGATGCTCGCTCCGGCATCATGCTCGGCCGGAGACTGTTTCGAAATTCGCTCCGGCGAGTCATATGGTGGTGGTTTCGAGAACCGGAGCGGAGCGTACTTAAAGTACGTGAGCTCAGTTCTACTGCATTGCAGTAGAACTAGGGAAGCGCAGAAAACGCCACCAGATGGCCGCCGGAGTAGAATTTCCAGACGGTCTCTACACCATGCCGAGTGCGGCCTTATACAGATCGAGGATGGTTTCCTCTTCCTGACGCTCGGCCTGGTCCTTCTTGCGCAGCCGGATGATCGTGCGCATCGCCTTGGTGTCGAAGCCTGTGCCCTTGGCCTCGGCGAACACTTCCTTGATGTCGTCGGAAATGGTCTTCTTCTCTTCCTCGAGCCGCTCTATGCGCTCGATGAAGGCACGCAGCTGGCCGGCGGCAACAGTCTGGCTGGTATCGGTGATATCGTCGGCCATATTTTTCTCCACATCGTTTCTGCGCCGCGACTCGGGATGCATGCAGCGGCGAATTGAGCGGGCTCGATGCCCGACCGGCGGCGGCGGGTCAAGCTGTTATCGATGATCGAACTGACGCTGCCGCCACGATGCGGACAGCGATCCCCAGGAAGGTATCAATTAGCTGAAAGCGATCAGCAGATCCTTGGCATCGATCTGGTCGCCTGCCTTGACCAGCACCTCGGCGACCGTGCCGTCGCGCTCGGCATGCAGCGCCGTCTCCATCTTCATCGCTTCGATGGAAAGCAGCACGTCACCGGCCTTCACAGCCTGGCCGGCAGCCACCGAAAGCGCAGAAACGACGCCCGGCATCGGTGCGCCGATATGCGCCTCGTTGCCGGGTTCGGCCTTGCGGCGGGCCTTGGCGGCGGACGCGCCATGCGCCCGGTCGGGCACCTTGACACGGCGCGGCTGGCCGTTGAGCTCGAAGAACACGGTGACCATGCCCTTCTCGTCGACATCGCCGATGGCAAGGCACCGCACCACCAGCGTCTTGCCCTTCTCGATGTCGACGAAAATCTCGTCTTCCGGCTTCATGCCGTAGAAATAGGTCGGCGTCGGCAGCACGCTGACCGGCCCATAGGTTTCCTGTGCGCCGGCGAAATCCGTAAACACCTTCGGATACATCAGCCACGAGGCGAATTCGAACTCCGACAGCTTGCGCTCGAGCTTCTCCTCGATTTCCTTGCGGTTGACCTTGAGGTCGGCTGGCTTGAGCAGCGAGCCAGGCCGCACCGTGATCGGCTTGTCGCCCTTGAGCGCCTTCCTCTGCAGCGCCGCCGGCCACCCGCCTGGCGACTGGCCGAGATCGCCGCGCAGCATCGAGACGACCGAGTCCGGGAAGGCGATATCCCTGTCGGGGTTTTCGACATCGGCAACGGTCAGGTCCTGGCTGACCATCATCAATGCCATGTCGCCGACAACCTTGGACGACGGCGTCACCTTGACGATGTCGCCGAACATCAGATTGACGTCGTGATAGGTCTGCGCCACCTCGTGCCAGCGCGTCTCCAATCCGAGCGAGCGAGCCTGTTCCTTCAGATTGGTGAACTGCCCGCCCGGCATCTCGTGCAGATAGACTTCCGAGGCCGGCCCCTTGAGGTCGCTTTCGAATGCGGCGTACTGGTTGCGCACCGCTTCCCAGTAGAACGAGATCTTCCTGATCCATTGCGGGTCGAGACCGGGGTCGCGTTCGGTGCCCTTCAGCGCCTCGACGAGTGAGCCAAGGCATGGCTGCGAGGTGTTGCCGGAGAAGGCATCCATCGCCGCGTCTATGGCGTCGACGCCGCTTTCCACCGCCGCCAGCACCGTCGCCGCCGACAGGCCCGACGTGTCGTGGGTGTGGAAATGGATCGGCAGGTCGGTCGCCTCGCGCAGCGCCTTGAACAGCACGCGTGCTGCGGAAGGCTTCAGCAGGCCGGCCATGTCCTTGACGGCGATGATGTGGGCGCCGGCCGCCTGCAATTCCCTGGCTAGGCCGACATAGTATTTGAGGTCGTATTTCGCCCGCGCCGGATCGAGGATATCGCCGGTGTAGCAGATCGCCGCTTCGATCAGCTTGCCCTCGGCGCCGACCGCATCCATGGCGACGCGCATGTTGTCGACCCAGTTCAGGCAATCGAAGACCCGGAACAGGTCGATGCCACCGCTTGCTGCCTGCTTGACGAAATGCTGCACGACATTGTCGGGATAGTTGGTGTAGCCGACGCCATTGGCACCGCGCAGCAGCATCTGCAACAGCAGATTGGGCGCCGCCTCGCGCACCAGCGACAGCCGCTCCCACGGATCCTCGGTGAGGAAGCGCATCGCGACGTCGAAGGTGGCGCCACCCCAGCATTCCAGCGATAGAAGCTGCGGCAAGGCACGCGCATAGGTACCGGCGATGCCGGCAATGTCATGCGTGCGCATGCGCGTCGCCAGCAGCGATTGATGGCCATCACGCATCGTCGTGTCGGTGACCAGAACCTCCTTCTGATCGCGCATCCAGGCGGCGAACTTCTGCGGGCCCAGCACATCCAGCTTCTGCTTGCTGCCGCCGGGCACATTGCCGTTGAGGTAAGGCACCACGGGTGCCGCGGCGTCGGCCTTCGGCTGCGGCCGGCCGCGCGTCTCAGGATGGCCGTTGACGCTGACGTCGGCGAGATAGTTGATGAGCTTGGTGGCGCGGTCCTGGCGCTTGACCTGCTGGAACAGTTCCGGCGTCGTGTCGATGAACTTGGTCGTGTAGGAATTGTCGGCGAAGCTCGGATGGTTGATGATCGCTTCGAGGAAGGTCAAATTGGTGGCGACGCCGCGGATGCGGAACTCGCGCAGCGCCCGATTCATGCGGGCGATCGTCTCGGCCGGCGTCGGCGCCCACGCCGTCACCTTCTCCAGCAGCGGATCGTAGAAGCGGGTGATGACCGCGCCCGAATAGGCGGTGCCGCCGTCGAGGCGGATACCGAAGCCTGTTGCGCCGCGATAGGCGGTGATGCGGCCGTAATCGGGAATGAAATTGTGCTCGGGATCTTCCGTGGTGATACGGCACTGCAGCGCGTGGCCGTTCAGCCTTATGTCCTTCTGCGCCGGCACGCCTGATTCCGGTGTGCCGATGGCAAAGCCGTCGAGGATATGGATCTGCGCCTTGACGATATCGATGCCGGTCACCTGCTCGGTGACGGTGTGCTCGACCTGGATGCGCGGGTTGACCTCGATGAAATAGAATTTGCCGGTGTCGGCATCCTGCAGGAACTCGACCGTGCCGGCGCCGATATAGCTGGTCTCGCGGGCGATCTTGAGCGCATGGCCGCAAAGCTCCTCGCGCTGCGACATTTCGAGATAGGGCGCCGGCGCCCGCTCGACGACCTTCTGGTTGCGGCGCTGGATCGAACAGTCGCGCTCGAACAGGTGCACGGCATTGCCATGGGTATCGCCCAGCACCTGCACCTCGACATGACGGGCGCGTTCGATCAGCTTTTCGAGATAGACCTCGTCCTTGCCGAAGGCGGCTTTCGCCTCGCGCTTGCCTTCGGTGACTTCGCGGGCAAGGTCGGCTTCGGCGCGGATGGCCCGCATGCCGCGGCCGCCGCCGCCCCATGATGCCTTCAGCATCACCGGATAGCCGATTTCCTTGGCCAGTGTCTTGACCGTCTCCATGTCATCCGGCAACGGATCGGTGGCGGGGATCACCGGCACGCCGACCTCGATGGCGAGATTGCGCGCCGCGACCTTGTTGCCGAGCCGCCGCATTGTGTCCGGCCTCGGCCCGATGAAGGTAATGCCGGCTTCGGCACAGGCGTCGGCGAATTCGGGGCTTTCCGACAACAATCCGTAGCCGGGATGGATAGCATCGGCACCCGACAGCCTGGCGACGCGGATCACCTCCTCGATCGACAGATAGCTTTCGATCGGCCCCATGTCCCTGGTCAGATGCGGCCCGCGTCCGACCTGGTAGCTCTCGTCGGCCTTGAAGCGATGCAGGGAGTATTTGTCTTCCTCCGCCCAGATCGCCACGGTTTTGAGCCCGAGTTCGTTGGCCGCGCGGAAGACGCGAATGGCGATTTCGGACCGGTTGGCGACGAGGATCTTCGTGATGGCCAAGGACTGGGCTCCAGCGACGGAAGGAAGAGAAATCGGCGCAATGATTAGCGTGAAAATGCTGCAGTGCAAACGAAATTGACGCGCATTTAAACCGATTGAAATGGAATCGTTGCGCCAAGGACCCTCCCCATTCCTCCGAACAGCCAAAAAAGAGCCGGCTTTCCGGTTAATGCACGATCATTGCCCGGCTAAGCATCGGCTCCACCGGCCGCCCCTGAACATGACGATGGCAAAAGAAAATGCCCGGCGCGAGGCGCCGGGCATCCGTAAATGGTCTGGAGACTGACGAGCTTACATCTTCTGGACGTAGGTGTACTTGCCGTCGTCGCCCTTCTTCCATTCGTACATGACGTAGCCGGGCAGCGTCGGGTCGCCCTTGGCGTCATAGGACAGGTCGCCGAGAACGGTCTTGAAGGGGCCGTTTTCATGCAGCGCCTTGGCAACTGCCTGCGGGTCGTTCGACTTGGCAGCGGTCGCTGCTTCCGCGATCGCCTGCACGGCGGCGTAGGAGTAGAGCGTGTAGGCTTCCGGCTCGAAACCCTGCGCGCGGAACTTCTCGACGAGTTCCTTGTTGGCGGGGATCAGGCGCGGATCCGGGCCGAACGTGTTGAGCGTGCCCGCAACTGCGTCGCCAGCGATCGAAGCCAGTTCGTTCGACACGATGCCATCGCCGGAAACCAGCGTCGCCTTGAGGCCCTGGTCGGCCGCCTGACGGATGATCAGGCCGGCTTCGGTGTGCAGGCCGCCCCAATAGATGATGGAAACGCCGGCTTCCTTCATCTTAGCGATCAGCGCCGAGAAGTCCTTGTCGCCGACATTGATGCCTTCATACATGACTTCCGTCACGCCCTTGGCGTTCATCGCCTTCTTGGTTTCGTCGGCAAGGCCCTGACCGTAGGTGGTCTTGTCGTGAACGACAGCGATCTTGGCGTCCTTGAAGTTGGCGGCGAGATACGCGCCGGCAATGCTGCCCTGCTGGTCGTCGCGTCCGCAGGTGCGGAACACGTTCCACAGACCGCGCTCGGTGAATTGCGGGTTGGTCGCGGCCGGCGTCACTTCGACGATGCCGTTTTCCGCATAGACTTCAGATGCCGGGATAGAGACGCCGGAGTTGAAGTGGCCGACCACGAACTTGACGCCGTCGCCGACGAACTTGTTGGCGACCGAGATACCCTGCTTCGGATCGGAGACGTCGTCGCCGACTTCGAGCTTGATCTGCTCGCCGTTGATGCCGCCCTTGGCATTGATGTCGGCGACAGCAGCTTCCGCCCCCTTCTGCAGCTGCGCGCCGAAGGCGGCGTTCGGACCGGTGATCGGGCCCGCGACGCCCATCATTACGTCAGCCCACGCGCTGCCGCCGAACGCGACAAGCGCGGTCAGGGCGACGGCGGACAAAAGTGACTTTTTCATTTAAACGCTCCCATTAACGGAGTGGGCGTGGATGAAGCTTTCATGCGATGCCCACCCTTATCGCAGAAAGCATAGTTTGCCGATTTTCAGGCACTTGTCACGCCGATTCAATTTCGAGACGGCGTTAATGATGAACGTCAACCTTTCGGTTTCCAGCTCAAGAGTGAAGCTCTTTCGTAGAGCCAATTATACTGTGTCACCATCTGGTTGGTGCGCGTGTATTGATAGCCGACGAAGCCGAGGATCATCAGCACGACGGTGTCGACGACATAATAATGCAGCGAGAACATGGTGCCGCCGAACAGCGCGTGATGGATGAAGCGGATCGCGATGCCGAGGCCCAGCACATAGGCGAACAGCTGGATGAAGCTGCGCCACGTCTGGGCACTGGCCTTGCCCGTCATCCACGCCGCCCAGCCGCCGAGCAGACAGGTGACGAAGAAGAACTGCCAGATCGAGGGTTCCTCGTAAAGAATGCCCTGCATGGTGAAGTCTCCCTAGCATGATCCCGAAAAGTTGCGGACTTTCCGGACAAAGATCATGCGACAAACAAACAATCTGGAGCGGAATAGCGGTGCACGCATTCCGCTTCGAACTCAGTGGTGTCCGCCCTCGAGATAGGCGGCGCGCACTTCCGGATTGGCGAGCAGTTCCTTGCCGGTGCCGCTCATCGTCACATTGCCGTTAACCATGACGTAGCCGCGCGTGGCGAGCTTGAGCGCGCCGAAGGCGTTCTGCTCGACCAGGAACACGGTCAGCCCCTGGGTGCGGTTCAGTTCGCGGATGGCGTCGAAGATCTGCTTGACGATCAGCGGCGCGAGACCCAGCGACGGCTCGTCGAGCAAAAGCAGCTTCGGCCGTGCCATCAGCGCGCGTCCGATCGACAGCATCTGCTGCTCACCGCCCGACAGCGTGCCACCGCGCTGGGTGATGCGCTCCTTCAAACGCGGGAACAGCGTGAACACCTTCTCGACGTCCTCGTCATAGTGCTTGAGGTTGTCGAGGCTGGCGCCCATCTGCAGGTTTTCCATCACCGTCATGCGCGGAAAGATCCGCCGGCCCTCGGGCGATTGGGCAATGCGCATGCGCGCGATCTCGTGCGTCGGCATCTGGGTTATGTCGGTGCCGGCAAAGGTGATAGTCCCGGCGCGAGCCCGCGGCGCACCGAAAATAGTCATCATCAGCGTCGACTTGCCGGCGCCATTGGCACCGATCAGCGCCACGATCTCACCCTGCTTGACGGTGACATCGACGCCGTTCAGCGCCCGGATGTTGCCGTAATAGGTCTGCACGCCCTTGATATCGAGCAGCGTTGTCGCGGCCATCACTTGCCCCCTCCACGCTTGCCCGCCACGGGCTTGGCAGCGGTCTTGCTCGCGGTCTTTCCGGAGGCTGCCTTTGCAGTCTTTGCGGAAGCATGGCTCGTCGCCACCTTGCCCGCATCCACGCGGCGCGAAAATTCCGTGTCCCTGCCCTGGCCGAGCAGCCTGGCCTGTTTGACCCATTCCTCGCGCGCGATACGTCCGTCAAAAGCAAGATAGGCTTCGGCGGCCTCGACGTCGGCCTTTTTCCAGGCGCCGATCTGGTCGAAGTGGAAGATGCCGTGATCGTTGAGCTTCTTCTCGTTGACCGTACCGATGCCCTTTATGCGGGTCAAATTGTCGGCCTTGCCGCCGCGAGGCGCAGCCAGCCGGTTGGAGATCTCTCCAGTCTTCGCCGCAGGCTTGGCGGATGCGGTCGACTTCGCCGCCGTGCCGGTTGCCGCCTTCGACGTCGCTTTCGGAGCAGGCTTTGCCTTCGCCGGCGGCACGGCTGCCTGCGAGGCTGCCTTGTTTGCCGCGGCGAGCGACCTGGCGTCGACCTGACCGGCCTTTGACGCTCCCTTGGCCACCGTAACCCGCTCGCCCGAACTATGGCCGACCGTGTCGGTCACCGGCCCGGCGAGATAGGACGACGATGTTCCCGGACCGTGCGCGGCATCCGGCCCCGTATCGAGCTGTTCGATGACATCTTCGTCGCCGACTTCGGTAAGGACCGCTTCGACTTCCTCGTCGTCGACGCCGAGATAGGCGGCGATGACGCGCGGATCGGTGCGCACCGACTGCGGACTGCCGTCGGAGATCTTGCGGCCATACTCCAGCACCACGACATGGTCGGAGATCTGCATGACCACCGACATGTCGTGCTCGATCAACAGGATCGAGGCGCCGGATGTGTTCTTGATGTCGATCAGCAGCTCGTTGAGCGCCGCCGATTCCTTCGGATTGAGGCCGGCCGCCGGCTCGTCGAGGCACAGAAGCTCGGGTCCCGTGCACATGGCGCGAGCGATCTCGAGACGGCGCTGCGCGCCATAGGGCAGGTCGCCGGCCGGGTCGTCGGCACGGTCGACAAGATCGGCCTTTTCCAGCCAATGCTTGGCGAGCTCCACCGATTCGGCCGAGGCCTTGCGATAGCCGCTGAAGCCGAACAGGCCAAGCACCGTGTAGCCCGATGCCTTCATCAGTTTGTTGTGCTGGGCGACTAGCAGGTTCTCCAGCAGGGTCATGCCGGAGAACAGGCGGATGTTCTGGAAGGTGCGCGCCACCTTGGCGCGCGCCGGGATTTCATGGTTGGGCAGCCGCTCGAGCAGGAAGGTCGAACCATCGTTCCGGTTGAGCGTGATCATGCCTTCCGAGGGCTTGTAGAAGCCGGTGATGCAATTGAACACCGTGGTCTTGCCGGCGCCGTTGGGGCCGATCAGCGCGGTGATCTCGCCGCGCTTGGCGGCGAAAGACAGATCCCCGATGGCCACCAGGCCACCGAACTTCATCGACAGATGATCGACCTGAAGGATAGCGTCGTTCATGCCCGAAGCGGCTTTCTGAACAGGGTTCGCATTCATCAGCCGTGTCCTTCCTTGGTGAAGGAGCTTGAGACGGCCTTTCGCTCCTTCAGGAAGGCGGTTGGTTCACGACTGCCGACGAAGCCGCGCGGCTTCCACAGCATGACGATGACCATGGCCATGCCGAACAGCAGCATGCGGTAGAGTTCCGGTGTGAAGTCCGGTCCGAAGACCTGCTTGAGGAAGTCGAGTTCGCGCAACGCCTCGGTGCCGCCGATCATCACCATTGCGGCGACCGCTATGCCGACCAGCGAGCCCATGCCACCGAGAACCACGATGGCCAGGATGATGGCCGATTCCAGGAAGACGAAGGATTCCGGGCTGACGAAGCCCTGCCGTGCGGCGAAGAATGCGCCGGCGAAGCCGCCGAACATCGCACCCGTGGCAAAGGCCGTAAGCTTCGTGGTGGTGGTGTTGATGCCGAGCGAGCGGCAGGCGATCTCGTCCTCGCGCAACGCTTCCCAGGCACGGCCGACCGGCATGCGCCGCAGCCGGATGGTGACGAAGGCTGTCAGCAGCGCCAGCGCCAGGATCAGGTAATAGAGGAAGATCTTGTAGTAGGCGCTCGATGTCGCCAGATGCAGCACCTTGGCGACGTAATTGGGGTCCGACACGTTGAAGGTCATCAGGCCGAAGAAGGTGACTTTCGGGATGCCGGAAATACCGGCTGAACCGTTGGTGACCTCCCGCCAGTTGATCAGCACCAGGCGGATGATCTCACCGAAAGCCAAGGTGACGATCGCCAGGTAATCGCCGCGCAGGCGCAGCACCGGGAAACCGAGCAGCACGCCCCAGAAGGCGGCCATGGCGCCGGCGGCCGGCAAAAGGATCCAGAACGACAGGCCGTACTGCGTGCCGAGCAGCGCATAGGCATAGGCGCCGACCGCGTAGAAGGCGACATAACCGAGGTCGAGCAGGCCGGCGAGGCCAACGACAATGTTCAGGCCCCAGGCCAGCATCACATAGATCAGGATCTGGATGCCGAAATTGTCGACCCATTTCAGCGAGCCTTGCAGTCCGCCGACGAACGACCAGGACATCAGCGACAGGATCGCCACCACCAGGATCGGATAGAGGATCAGCGCGGCAATGCCGAGTTTGGTGAAGTTGGCATGAATGAAGCCGCGGAAATAATAGATCACGCAGGCCAGCACATAGATGACCGACAAGGCGCGCAGGAACTGCAGATAGCCCGCCGGCTCCGCTCCCACCCATCCGACGAGAGAGCTGTTGACCGCAAACAACACCACCGCCGCGACCAAGGCCACGATGAAGGCCGGCAACTGGAAGAAGCGTGACGCCACGCTGGCCGGCAGCAGGCCGGTGGCGACGTCGGTGATCTTCTGGTTGGCCAGGAAGGGCTGTCCATAGGCGACATAGAGGAAGCGCCCGACAGCCGTGGCGATAACCACGGCGGCAAGCAGGCCCCAGCGTGTCGTCAGGACCAGTTCATTGGAAATGTTCTGGCCGGTCTTCAGGCCGATGAACAGCACGAACAGGCCAAACGATATGGCAGCGGCATAGAGCGCCTCGCGCAATGCGCGCTGCATGGGGGTGGCGACGGTGTCGCGCTCCGGAGATACGGTGACGGCCATAGTCTCAGACCTTTTCGACTTCTGGCCGGCCCAATATGCCGGAAGGCAGGAAGATCAGCACGATGGCCAGGATCGAGAACGCCGCGACATCCTTGTAGTCGATCGAGAAATAGGCCGACCACATGCTCTCGATGAAGCCGATCATCAACCCGCCGACCACCGCGCCCGGCAGCGAACCGATGCCGCCCAGCACCGCCGCCGTGAAGGCTTTCACGCCCGGCGTGAAACCATCCGAGAAGGCAATGACGCCGTAATACATCAGGAACAAAGTGCCGGCGACCGCGGCAAGGGCCGCACCCATGATGAAGGTGATCGAGATGGTACGGTCGACATCGATGCCGAGCAGCGCCGCCATCTTGCGGTCCTGCTCACAGGCCCGTTGCGCTCGTCCAAGCGAGGTCTTGTTGACCAGATACCAGAACAGCGCCAGCAGCAGCGCCGTGACGACGACGATGATGATCTGCTTCAGCGACACGCTGATGCCGTTGATGTTGTAAACCTGGCTGACCATCGGCGGGATCGGCTTGTTGCGGGGACCCTGCGTCACCTGGACGAAGTTCGACAGCGCGATCGACATGCCGATGGCAGTGATCAGCGGGGCCAGTCGGAACGAACCGCGCAGCGGCCGGTAGGCCACCTTTTCGATCGTCCAGTTGTAGAGGCTGGTGAGCAGCATCGCCACGATCATCATGATCAGCAGCGCCAGCACAACCGGCACGGAATAGAACAGCGCGCCAAGGGCGAGGAAGACGATCAGTGCCGTGAAGGCACCCACCATGAAGATGTCGCCATGGGCGAAATTGATCATACCGATGATGCCGTAGACCATCGTGTAGCCGATCGCGATCAGCCCATAGATCGATCCCAGCGTCAGCCCGTTGATAAGCTGCTGGACAAAGTACTGCATGTGTACATGGCTCCCCTGGAATGTCGCCCATGCAGACGCATTCCTTTTCGTATTTCCCCTAGTCGTAAAGTTTCGAGCCCGGATTGCAACGTCATTTTTCAATCGTCATGCGTGTTTTCGAAGCACGCCGTCCGATTGCCCGTTTTCCATCATCCGACCCCTGGACTATCGCGGACCCTACCATTGGCATAACGCAATGTCTTTGACGATTCGACCGCATCATGCGCTCCGTTTCGAAGAAATCGCCGTCAAAATTAGGTGATGAAAGGAATCCTTGCGTTTTTGGCACGATCCATTTTTCAGGTCGTTGCTTTCCGCAAGGGCAGGATTCCCATCACTTGACAACAAACCCGTGCGCGAACGGGTCGCGGTCGTCGATGAAGATGGTGTTCAGTCCGGTCATGCGCGCCCAGCCGCCGATCGAGGGAATGATGGCCGGCTTGCCGGCCACGCTGACATCCTTTTCGACCTTGCCCTTGAACAGCGAACCGATGATCGATTCATGCACGAAGCTGTCTCCGGCCTTGAGTTTGCCCTTGGCATGAAGCTGCGCCATGCGCGCCGAGGTGCCGGTGCCGCAGGGCGAGCGGTCGATCGCCTTGTCGCCGTAGAACACGGCATTGCGGGCATCCGCCCCATCCACCGTCGGCGCACCGGTCCACAGCATGTGCGACAGCCGGTTGATGCCTGGATTTTCCGGATGCACGAAGGAATATTTCTCGTTGAGCCGCTGCCGCACCACCGGGCTCCAGGCGATGAAGTCGCCCGCCGAATGATCGGCCATGTCGCGATAGTTCTCCTGCGGTTCGACGATGGCGTAGAAGTTGCCGCCATAGGCGACGTCGACGGTGATTTCACCGAGCCCGGGGCATTCGACCGTCAGCCCCTCGGCATGGAGGAAGGATGGCACATTGGTGATGCGAACCTCCTCGACATAGTCGCCGACCTGCTTGTATTCGGCGACGACCAGCCCGGCCGGCGTGTCGAGCCTGAGCACGCCCGGCGTCTTTGGTTTGATCAGTCCGTGCTCGATGGCCATCGTCACCGTACCGATCGTGCCATGGCCGCACATCGGCAGGCAGCCGGAGGTTTCGATGAACAGGATGGCGATGTCGCAATCCTCGCGCGTCGGCGGATAGAGAATCGAACCGGACATCACGTCGTGGCCGCGCGGCTCGAACATCAACCCGGTGCGGATCCAGTCATATTCGGCCAGAAAATGCGCACGCCGCTCCATCATCGTCGCGCCATGCAACAGCGGGCCGCCGCCGGCGACCAGCCGCACAGGATTGCCGCAGGTGTGGCCGTCTATGCAGAAGAAGGATTTCTTGGCCATGACGCTCCTCGAAAATCAAAAACCCGAAAAAATCAAAATCGTTGCGGACTGAAGGGGGCCAGATCGATCGGCGGAGTCTGCCCCAGGACAAGATCCCTGATCAACCGTCCGGTGGCCGCCGCCTGGGTCAGGCCGAGATGGCCATGGCCGAAGGCATAGACCACCGACCGCTTTCCCGGCGCGCCGCCGATGACGGGCACTGAATCCGGCAGCGAGGGGCGGAACCCCATCCATTCGCGCCCACCCGAGGGATCGAGCCCCGGCAGGAATTTCTGTGCCTTCTGCAGCAGCGCCTTCGACCTGGCATAATTGGGCGGCCGCTCGATGCCGCCGAGTTCGACGGCGCCGCCGACGCGCAGGCCCGTTTCGAGCGGCGTGACGACGAAACCATGGCCGGAGAAGATCAGCATCCGCTTCACGTCGAAGGCACTCGTGGGCAAGGTGGTGTTGTAGCCGCGCTCGGTCTCCAGCGGAATGCGATCGCCGAGTTGCTTAGCCAGCAGGTGCGACCAGGCGCCGGCGGCGACGACGAGGTGCCGGGCCTGTCTGGTCGTGCCGTCTGCCAACGTCAGCGTCGCTCCATCCTGATCCGCCGCGACTTGGCTGATCCGGACCAGCTCAAAGCGAGCGCCCTTGGCCTGCGCATAGGTCCACACCGCTTTGCCCAGCAGTTTCGGGTCGGCGACCGTCTTCCATCCCGGCACGAACGTGCCTTTGATGAAGCGCGGCGACAGGCCCGGCTGCAAGGCGGCCAGTTCCTCGCCCTCGACGTGGCGGAAACCGATGCCGAAACGCTTACGCGCCGCCCAGCCGGGCAGCCCGGCCTGAAATTCGGCTTCGCTTTCGTAAAGCTCGAGCGAGCCATCCTCGCGCAGCATCGACCGCGTGCCGGAGCGATCGAGCAAGCCCATCCACTCCGCCTCGGCAAGCTTCATCATGCCTGCTTGAGCGGCAAGGCTCGCCTCGTATTTCCCCGGCGCACCGGCGCGCCAGAAGCGGATCAGCCAGGGCAGAAGCGTCGGCAGGTAGGCGGGCGGGATGCTGAGCGGGCCGAGCGGATCGGCCAGCCATTTCGGCAGCTGCCGCATCATGCCCTTGTGCGCCAGCGGCAGCACGTCGGAGAAGGCGAAGGCGGCGGCATTGCCCGAGCTCGTCTCCTCGCAAATGCCTGTGCGATCGAAGACGGTGACCCTGCGTCCCGCCTCAGCGAGAGAAGCAGCGGCACAGATACCGATGATGCCGCCACCGACGATGGCTATGTCCAACCCTTCTCCCCGTTCACGGGGCGAAGGCGCCCGAAGGGCGGATGAGGGGCTGCGCCCCGCTTCTGTCGACCTGGAATTTCCTTGCACGTGGGCGCTGCCCCTTATCTGGCTGCCACCATCTTCTCCCTGCGAACAAGAAGAAGAAGCCTCAGAACTGCGGCAGTGTCGGTCGCACCGCGAGCGCATCCTTGACGATCTTCTCGACGGACTTGCGGCGATCGCCAGACAGCGGCTGTCGCGGCATACGAACGCGGTCATTTGTGTTGATCGCGAACACTTCGGCAAGCTTGATGTTTTGGACCAGATAGGTCGAGACGTCGAGATCGAGCAGCGGCCGGAACCAGCGGTAGATGCCGAGCGCCTCTTCGCGGCGACCCTGCTTCATCAGCTGGTAGATGGCGACCGTCTCGCGCGGGAACGCGGTGACCAGTCCGGCCACCCAACCGATGGCGCCGACCGACAGCGCCTCGAAGGCCAGATTGTCGACGCCGGTGAACAGGTCGTAGCGAGTGCCCAGGCGATTGATGATCTCGGTCGAACGACGGATGTCGTCGGAGGATTCCTTGATCGCGACAAAGCGCTCGTCCGACGCCAGCTCCTCCATCTGGTCGACGCTGACGTCGACGCGGTAGGCAAGCCGGTTGGAGTAGATCATGACCGGCAGGTCGCCAGCCTGCGCGACCGCGCGCAGCGCCGCGACCGTCTCTTCCGCATTGGTGTGGTAGATCGGGCTCGGCACGACCATCAGGCCGTTGGCGCCTTCCCGGCTCGCGCGCTTGGCGATGCTGGCGGCCTCGCGTGTGCCGGCCTCGTTGACCGTCAGCAGCACCGGCTTCTTGCCGGCGACCTTTTGTGCGGTCTTCAGCACCTCGATCTTCTCATCGGGCGACAGCATCGGCCCCTCGCCGAGCGATCCGCAAACGATGATGCCGTCGCAGCCAGCTTCCATCTGCAGGTTGAAGCAGCGCTCCATCTCGGCATGATCGAGGCGATCATCCGCGGTGAATTTGGTCGTGACGGCAGGAAAAACTCCGGTCCACATGATCGTCTCTCCATCTGATATATCACTGGTATATCTATTAACAAACCCGCTGTCAATGCGGAATCCGTTATGATATATTCAAGATATATCAGGAGAGCGCATTTGATATCCACGGCAGCAAGCACCTCGGCGGAGCCGGCCGCGACTAGGGCCTACCATGTGCTCGAGCACATGATCGTCACGCTCGAACTGGCCCCGGCAAGCTTCGTCACCGAGGGCGCCCTGATCGACAGGCTCGGGCTCGGCAGGACACCGGTGCGCGAGGCGATCCAGCGGCTGGCCTGGGAAGGGCTGCTCGACATCAGGCCGCGCGCCGGCATCGCCATCGCCCCGCTGCATCCCGGCGACTGGCTGCGCGTGCTCGACGCGCGTCGCGGCGTCGAGGTGGTGCTGGCCCGCTCGGCCGCCCGCTTCGTCACCCGCGAGGCCGCCGACCTGTTTCACGAAGCAGCGCTTGCCATGCAGAAAGCGGTGATCTCTGGCAACGTGCTTGCCTTCATTCAGGCCGACAAGGCACTTGACGAAGCGTTGGCGCTGGCTGCCGACAATCCCTTCGCCGTCCGTTTGGCCGCCCCGTTGCAGACCCACAGCCGCCGCTTCTGGTTCCGCTACAAGGCCGAGACCGGTCTTGCCGAATCCGCCGAGCACCATGTCGCGCTGATCCGCTCGATCCTTGCCGGCGACGAGGAGGCCGCGGCCAAGGATGCCAAACGCCTGATGGCGCTGCTGCGCGGCCACGCCGAAACGGCGGCGACGCGCTGAACGTCTTTTAATCCGATGCGCTTTCGCCGCCGGTGCTTCCTCGAAACTCGGATCAGGTCCCTGGCAAGGCAGCCGCCGCCATCAACGAACCGTCCCAGCCTTCGCCCGCCGTGATGACGCAGCTCTGACCATGGGTGTCGGTGGCAAGGATCGTCCAGGTGCCCTGGTCGGAGACGAATATCTCAAGAATGACGCTCGGGTTGACCAGGCCGTGCGCAGCCTCGCTTTCGTGGAATTTTTCCCCGAGCGCTTTGATCATATCCGCACGGGCTGCGCATTGCTCCGCCATCGCCGGGACGGCGGCAAACGCGGAAACCGCCGCGAAAAATAGCGTTGCCACAAGACGGGTCATCTGACACCTCCTTGCGCCAGACGATGTCCCCGAAGCTGTCGCCAGCGCCGTTGCTTGATCTGCCGTACCTCCTTGCGGCAGGACTGCAAACCAAGACGGCAGATGCCCACTTGGTTCCATCACATTAGCGTTCACGCAGATAGGGTCGTCACCGGACTGCAAAAAAGCCCGGGCGCGAGCGCCCGGGCCTCAAATTCAAAATCAATCTGTTGTCCGGTCAGTTCATCGTCGGGATGACGAATTCGGCACCGTCCTTGATCCCGGACGGCCAGCGGGAGGTCACCGTCTTGGTCTTGGTGTAGAAACGGAACGCGTCCGGGCCGTGCTGGTTGAGGTCGCCGAAGGAAGACGCCTTCCAACCGCCGAAGGTGTAGTAGGCGATCGGCACCGGGATCGGCACATTGATGCCGACCATGCCGACCTGGACACGGCTTGCGAAATCGCGCGCGGCATCGCCGTCACGAGTGAAGATGGCGACGCCATTGCCCATCTCGTGGTCGTTGGCGAGCTTGATCGCGCTCTCATAGGTCGGCGCGCGCACAACCGACAGCACCGGCCCAAAGATCTCTTCCTTGTAGATGCGCATGTCCGCGGTGACGTTGTCGAACAGGCAGCCGCCCATATAGTAGCCGTCTTCATAGCCCTGCATGGAGAAGCCGCGGCCGTCGACCACCAGCTTGGCGCCTTCCTTGACGCCGGTGTCGACATAGCCCTTGACCCGCTCCAGGGCTTGGCGCGTCACCAGCGGGCCGAAATCGGCGGACGAGTCGGTCGAAGGACCGACCTTCAGGCTTTCGACGCGCGGGATCAGCTTTTCCATCAGCCGGTTGGCGGTGTCGTTGCCGACCGGGACGGCAACCGAGATCGCCATGCAGCGTTCGCCGGCCGAGCCGTAGCCGGCGCCGATCAGCGCGTCGACCGTCTGGTCCATGTCGGCATCGGGCATGATGATCATGTGGTTCTTGGCGCCGCCGAAGCACTGCACGCGCTTGCCGGCGGCCGTGCCGCGCGAATAGATGTAGTGGGCGATCGGCGTCGAGCCGACAAAGCCGATGGCCTTGATGTCGGGATCGTCGAGGATGGCGTCGACCACGTCCTTGTCGCCGTTGACGACATTGAGGATGCCCGCCGGCAGGCCAGCTTCGAGGAACAGTTCGGCGATGCGCATCGGCACGCCCGGATCGCGCTCCGAAGGCTTCAGGATGAAGGCGTTGCCGCAAGCAATCGCCGGCGCGATCTTCCACAGCGGGATCATGGCCGGGAAGTTGAACGGCGTGATGCCGGCGACGACGCCGAGCGGCTGGCGCATCGAATAGACGTCGATGCCGGGGCCGGCGCCGTCGGTGAACTCACCCTTCATCATGTGCGGCGCGCCGATGCAGACTTCGACCACTTCGAGGCCGCGCTGGATGTCGCCCTTGGCGTCGGCGATCGTCTTGCCGTGCTCGCGCGCCAGGATGTCGGCCAGTTCGTCATAGTCGCGGGCGACCAGTTCGAGAAACTTCATCAGCACGCGCACGCGACGCTGCGGGTTGGTTGCGGCCCATTTCGGCTGCGCAGCCTTGGCGTTCTCCACCGCAGCGCGCAGTTCCGCCTGTGATGCCAGCGCCACCGTGCCGCGCACGGAGCCATCCATCGGCTGCATGACATCCTGCTTGCGGCCGCTGGTCCCGGCGACATGCTTGCCGCCGATGAAATGACCATAGTCGATCATGATTTCTCTCCCTTGTTTGTGATGCTGCATTGTCCGCCTTTGGCCGGCGGATGGCAACGCGACGGAGAACGCAACCGTTGTGCGGAAAGTAGATAGCGGTTGACGGACGAGCATCAATTCTCGCAAATGCGGAGACCCCGTCTGATAGCAGCAGGGATTGAGAGATTGAGTTCCCACCACAGGACGCGGCGTCAGCGATTGTCATCTGGACCATCCCCATGAACTGGGATGACGTCCGCATCTTCCTTGCCGTGGCGCGTGCCGGCCAGATCCTTGGCGCCGCCAAACGGCTGGAGCTCAACCACGCCACCGTCTCACGCCGCATCGCCGCACTCGAGGATGCGCTGCGGACAAAGCTGTTTCGCCGGCTGACCACCGGCAGCGAGCTGACTCCCGCCGGCGAGCGCTTCCTCGACATTGCCGAGCGCATGGAGGGCGACATGATCGCCGCGCGCTCGACCATATCAGGCGAAGGCGACGATGTTTCCGGCACGGTGCGCATCGGCGCCCCGGACGGTTTTGGCGTTGCCTTCCTGGCCAAGCGCCTTGGCGCGCTGACCGCCCTGCACCGCGAGCTGACGATCCAGCTGGTGCCGGTGCCGCGCTCCTTCTCCCTGTCGCGCCGCGAGGCGGACATCGCCATCACTGTCGAGCGGCCGACCGAAGGCCGGCTGGTGGCGGGAAAGCTGGTCGACTATTCGCTCGGCCTGTTTGCCTCGCGCGCTTATGTCGATGCCAATGGTCTGCCCAAAACAGCGGCCGAACTCGGCCAGCACACCCTTATCGGCTATGTGCCGGATCTCATTGTCAGCCCTTCGCTCGACTACGCGGCCGAATTCAGCGCGGACTGGCGCACCAGTTTCGCCATCTCCTCGGCGCTCGGCCAGGCCGAAGCAGTGCGCTCAGGCGCCGGCATCGGCATCCTGCACACCTTCGTCGCCCGCTCGATGCCGGAACTCGTGCCGGTCGATGTCGTGGCACCCATCCGCCGCGCCTACTGGCTGGTCTATCACGAATCGGTCAGGCCGCTGCGCCGCGTCCAGATCGTCGCCAGCTTCATCACCAAGATGGTGGAGCGGGAGCGGAACCTGTTCGTCTGAGGCATGTCGCCCAAAAGTGATCTCGGTTTTGGGCGAACGACATGCATAAACTAAGACGCTAAAGCGCATCGCATGAAGCCGATCAAACGCGATACGCTTTGGCCGCGCCGCCTTTTCCTTGCCACAAAACCGGCCAGTGTGGCATCAGGCGTGCGGTCGCCGGCCACGGGCAGGTCGCCGGGTGGGGAACCTTTCAGAAAGCTGGCGCGGATAGACATGCGAGCCGTTCTTGCCATCCTGCCGCTGCTTTTCGTTTCCGCTTGCGCCAATCCGTGGACGAAGGTTCCGGAGGCCGAACTGCCCAAACCGATCCGCTACGCCATGGCGCGGCCTTCGCCTTTCGTCTTCGGCAATTATTGCGGCCCCGGCACCCGCACCGGCGATCTGTCGGCCCGGCCGGTCGACCGCCTCGACGCGGCCTGCCAGACGCATGACGCCTGTTACATCGCCCGCCACAACCATTGCGACTGCGACGGCGCCCTGGTCGCCTCGGCGAAAGCGATCCGCGACGACAACGCAACGCCGCGCAAGATGCGCGGCGAGGCCGAACTGCTGATCGCCACCTTCGCCATTCCCGTCTGCAAGGTCTTCCCCCAGGGCTTCATGCCGCCGCGCGATCCGGCGCAATTGAGCGCCCTGAAGACCGGAGCGGCCGGGTGAAGGGTCGCGCATTCATCGCCGTCGTTCTGTTCGGGCTGGCTGTCCTTGCCGGCTGTGCCGGTACTGGTCGCAATGCCTGCGATCTCCTGCAAGGCCAGAGCGCTTGCGCGCGACCCGCGCTCTCCGCGGAGACAGCTGGGCCGCGGATCGCCGCCGCGCAGTTTTTCGGCGACGCCGGCACCAGCGACTACGAAAAACGCTTCCTGGCGCTGCTCGCCCGCCATCAGCTTGGCGCCATGGACCGCGTCAACGGCACCGGCCCTTTCGGCCACGACCGCCATGAGATCGCCAACAGCGATTTCCAGGCGACCTACCGGACGCTGCAAAAACTGGCCGGGCCGGTTGCCGAAACGCATCTGCCGCCGGCCGACGCCAACAGCGGCGAGGGTCATTTTGACGGACGCTGGCGGGTGTCGCGACAGACGCTCTACATCGATGCAGCGGCGCGGCCTTCGGCGCCCAAGACCTTCGATTTCTCCGGCCTGCAAGCGCGCGGCGTCGAGATCGTGCTGCGCCAGGCCGGCAAGCAACCGGCCGACATCGAGGGCACATGCGACGGCACGCTGGCGATCCGTGCCGGCGGCGCTTCACGCACCATCGCCACGGGCACGGCATTTCGCTTTCGCCTGTCCGGCGAGGACGATACGGTCAGCCTGTTTCCAAGTGACGGCCTGAACCGCTGCGCGGCAAGAATCCGCTCCAGCCTTGCTCCGGCCGGCGCGCCGCTCACCATCCGGCGCGAAGAGACCGCCGATCCGGCGCTTGCCGCTTTCGACAGTCGCTACGAGCGTTGCCCGACGCCAGACCCGACCGGCCTCGATCCTCTCAGCCGCGCCTTCTATGCCAGCCGTTGGCTGTCGCAGACCTGTGCCTTGCCGATCGGAAAGCCGCGCCTGCTGCGCAAATCGCGCGATGGCTTCAACGCCAAGGTCGAGGCGCTGATGGGAGCGCCGCTGTCCGACAGCGCCATCGACAAGGGCGACCCGGAGCTGCCGCTCGACTTCTCCAGGGCCCCAAAACTGAAGCTGATCTATCTGTCATCCCTGGAGTTCAAGGCCGACTTCTCCGGCCGCATCATCGAACGGCTGATCCGTCATCATGCAGCCCTCGGCACCAAGGTGCGTATCCTGGTCACCGACGTGCTGGAGCGCGACAAGGACGACGCCATGCTGCATCGGTTGGCGGCCGAATTCCCCAATGTCGGGCTGCAGGAATATCGCTGGCGGGCGGACCGGGGCGCGCCGATCGACGAGCAGATTTCACAATTGCACAAGGTCCATCACGTCAAGATGCTGGCGACGCTTGCCGACGATCCACGGCGGTCGCGCGCCATCGTCGGCGGCCGCAACATCCATGACGGCTTCCTGTTCCACCAGCCGATCGATCTGTCGCGGTATCCAGACCTTGAGCAATACGGCAAGACCGACGGGTTCTCGCTGAACTACTATTCGAACTGGAGCGACTTCGACATCGAGTTCGCCGATCCGGCCACGGTCGAGACCCTTGCCGCGCATCTTTCGACAGTGTGGCTGCGCGACGCCGACACCAATCTGGCGCGCCCCTTCTCCATTCCGGCCCGGTCCGCCGGCGGCCGCCCCTCAGGCACGGCGCGGCACTTCATTTCGGTGCCTTACGAGGATGGCCATGCGCTGGAGGATTATTTCGTCGAGCTGGTCGACGCCGCCCAGCACCATATCCAGATCGTCAACCCCTATCTCAACCTGACGCCCAAGCTTGCCCAGGCTGTTGACCGGGCGCTCGCGCGCGGCGTCAGGATCGACATTGCCGGCCGCATCGATCTCAAGGGCGATATCGGCGGCAAGTTCCTCACCGCGCTCAACAAGCTGTTCGTCGAGAAATATGGCGACCGCATCAACATCCGCGAATTCAAGGCGCCTGACGTGGTGCTGCATTCCAAGATCATGATGATCGACGAAAGGCTGGTCGCCATCTCGTCGGTCAATCTCAACAACCGCAGCTTCTTCCACGACAGTGAGAACGGCATGATGATGCTCGATCCGGCCTTCTACACCAGGATGAAGCCGATCTATGACGACTATGTCGCCCACTCCAATCCGGTCGCCACCAATGTGACGATCCCGTGGGCGTATCGGCTGCTGTTCGACGAGGACTGGGTCCGGCAGGCGTTCTGACTCTCTAGCGCAGATAGCGCTCCTGCGCGAGGTCGCGGACGTCGATGTCAGGCACCCGGTTGGAGATGATGTCGGCCAGCACCTTGCCCGAGCCGCAAGCCATGGTCCAGCCGAGCGTGCCGTGGCCGGTGTTGAGATAGAGATTGGAGAGCTCGGTGCGGCCGATCAGCGGCGGACCATCCGGCGTCATCGGCCGCAGCCCGCACCAGAACGTCGCGTCCCGCATCGCGCCGGCGCCAGGAAAGAGATCGCCGACCGAGTGTTCCAGCGTGCGCCGCCGCGATTCGTGCAGCCTGAGGTCGAAGCCGGAAATCTCGGCCGTACCGCCAACCCGGATGCGGTCGCCAAGCCGGGTGATCGCCACCTTGTAGGTCTCGTCCATCACCGTCGAGACCGGCGCCGCCGCCGCGTCCTTGATCGGCACGGTGATCGAATAGCCCTTGACCGGATAGACCGGGATCGGCCGCTTCACTCGGCGCATGAAACCCGCCGAATAACTGCCCAGCGCCATCACATAGGCGTCGGCGGTCTTCCAGCCCTTGCTGGTGCTGAGATTGGCAATGCGGTTGCGGCTGCGGATGACGCGCCAGATCGTCACGTCGTACTCGAACTTGACGCCGCGCGCCACGCAAAGCTCGGCCAGCCTGTCGGTGAACATCTTGCAGTCGCCGGTCTCGTCGTGCGGCAGCCTGAGGCCGCCGACGAACTTTTCGCGCACCCCGGCAAGGCCAGGCTCAGCCGCGATGCAACCGTCCTGGTCGAGGATCTCGTAAGGCACGCCATACTTCTTCAGCACCTCGACATCGCCGCCGGTGCCGTCAAGCTGCTTTTGCGTCCGGAACAGCTGCAGCGTGCCCTGGGTCCGCTCGTCATAGGCGATGCCGGTCGCTTCGCGCAGCGCCTTGAGCGTATCGCGGCTGTATTCGGCCAGCGGCACCATGCGCGCCTTGTTGATCGCATAGCGCTCGGCCGTGCAGTTGCGCAGCATCTTGATGAGCCATGTCCACATATGCGGATCGAAGGCCGGCCGCACCACCAGCGGGCCATGCTTCATCAGCAGCCATTTGATCGCCTTCAGCGGAATGCCGGGGCCGGCCCAGGGCGAGGCGTAGCCGGGCGAAATTTCGCCGGCATTGGCGAAGCTGGTTTCCAGCGCCGGGCCTTTCTGGCGGTCGAGAACCGTCACCTCGTGGCCGGCCTCGGCGAGAAAGTACGCCGTGGTCACTCCGATGACGCCGCCGCCCAGCACCATGATCTTCATCGTTCACTCCTTGCCGCGTCGCACGCCCTTGAGGACGCCTGGACGCGGCGCATTCCGATTTGCGCATGATCCCCGGCGAAAATCGATGCCGATTTTCGAGATCATGCAGTGTTGCCTGTTCACGCCGCCGCAGGACCGGGGTCGTCGTCCCCTGTCTGCCGCATTCCGGCCCTTTCGCCAAGGGGCCGCCAATCGGCTGCGGCGCTGTAGACGAGGGTGAGCCCATGCGGCCGTCGCGCCTCGGCCTGGGATTTCTCCCTAACGGCACGCCGCGCGGCCTCCGGCTGGTAGAGCACGGTCGCGATCAGGACCGACTCCCGCCTGCCGTCGGCCTGTTCGATCCATGCAGTCTGGCCCTCGGCCATGCCGAGCATGCAAAGCCCCCGCCTTGTCATGATCGACAGGCTGGAGCCGACCGGGCCGCGCACCTCGTTCTGCACCAGGGTCCGGGTCTGGGCGGGGCCGGCATCGACACGGAACACCAGCCTGCTGTTCAGCGTCACGATATCGGATCCGACCGAATCGATCGCGACGACCTCGGCCTTGGAAAGCTTGTCTTCAAGCATTGGAACAATCGGATCCGCGAAAGCCCGCCGACGCTCCAACATGATTTCGAGGACGGCGAAGTCCTTTGTCGTCAGCTGGAAATTCGCGCCTGTCATCGCCCTCTCCATGATCAAGACCCCTCCCGCCCGCAGGCCGGCGTATCGACCACTTCGATGGTCGCCGACAGTTCCCGGCCGCCACGGCTGCTCCAGCACACCGTCTGCCCAGCGGTCGCGCCGATGAGCGCCGTCCCCATCGGCGTCAGCACCGAGATCCTGTTTTCACTGATGTCTGCTTCGCCGGGATAGACCAGCGTGACGCGCTGGATGTTGCCGCCATCGTTGCGGATTGTCACCGCCGAGCCCATCCGCACGACATTGGCCGGCATGGAAGCCGCTGCCGTGACAACGGCACGGTCCATCTCCGAAAGCAATTCTTCGGCCGTCTCGGGCACGCGGTCGAGCGACGCCCGCGCCAGGCCCGTCAGCCTGAGATGGTCGGCATCGGTGACCAGAAGCCGACTCGGTGGACGCAATCCTGTTGCATGTTGCATGGCAAACCTCATGACTTGGCGCATCGAACAGACGCGCGCCTGCCGCCGCGCAAACGGTGGCTTGATGAAAAACCGGCAGCCGCGAAGCTGTCTGGCTCGGGAATGATAATGTCAGGTAGAAATGCCCCGGTTCGGACGGACGCCAAAAGGCGACCGCGCCGGGGCTACGATCCCGCGATCGGGCAGACCCTGAACAAGGTTCTGATATAAGCTGGGTTGCTCATGCATGGAGCCTTGCCGACAGGCGTCCGCTTGTCAAGCGCGGCCAAACCGCTCAACCGCCGACATAGCGCCGGTGGAAGCGCGGGCCGAGGCTGGTCAGGATCTCGTAGCCGATGGTGCCGGCATGGCCGGCAGCGTCATCGACGCTTTGCGAGGGACCGAGCAGTTCGACCAGATCACCCTCGCGCAGCCTGCCGGCCGGCAGGGCGGAAATGTCGAGAATGATCGAATCCATCGATACCCGCCCGACGAAAGGTAGCCGCACGCCCTCGAACCAGGCGGCGGACGCGGCGCGGCGTTGCCAGCCATCAGCGTAGCCGAACGAAATCGTCGCCAGCCTGAGCGGGCCTTGCGCATGATAGGTGTGGCCATAGCCGACGCCGGCGCCCTTTTCGACGCTGCGCGTCTGTGCCACCTTTGCCTGCAGCCGCACCACCGGCAGCATCGGATTGGACTTTGGCGGCGTCGGATTGATGCCGTAGAGGGCGGCACCGGGGCGGGCGAGATCGTAGTGAAAGGACGGCCCAAGAAAGATGCCGGAGGAATTGGCCAGCGACGCCGGCGCCTTCGGCAACATTGCGCGCAGCCGCTCGAACACCGACCGCTGCTTCTCATTGGCCGGATGCTCCGGCTCGTCGGCGCAGGCCAGATGGCTCATCACGTAACGGATGTCGATGCCGTCGAAAGCCTGCGGATCGGCGGCGATGCGATCCACATCCCGAGGCGCCATGCCGAGCCGCGACATGCCGCTGTCGACCTGGACCGCGGCCGGCAGTTTTCGGCCGGCGCGGCGGGCCGCAGCACGCCAGGCTGCCAGTTGCTCGTGGCTGTTGATAACAGCGCAAAGGTTTGCTGCCACAGCGTCCGGCTCGGCACCGGGCGGAATGCCGTTCAACACGAAAATGGCAGGGTCCGCCCCAAGCGAGCGGCGCAGGGCGACGCCTTCGCCCAGAAGCGCAACGAAGAAGATATCGCAGCCTTCGCGCAGCAGTGCCGCCCCGACCTGGCCGGCGCCAAGGCCGTAGCCGTCCGCCTTGAGCACACCAGCGCAGGCAACATCGCCCAACCGCGTCTTCAGCCGGCGGTAGTTTTCACGGATTGCACCGAGATCGATGGTGAGGATGGCCCCAGCCGCCACTTCGCTTGTGGCGGTGACCTCTTCTGGCGGCGATTTTTGGGGGGCGTCGTTCATGGCGACCGTTCTTGTGGTGGATGGGTTAGTCAGTAGTCAGTAGTCAGTAGAAATTGGCGCGGACCGCAACAGAACATTCAACCCTACTCCCCTACTCCCCTACTATCGCACCAGATGCCGGAACGCCGCCACCACATCCTCATAGACATGGCGCTTGAACGGCACGATCAGGTCGGGAAGGTCCTGCATCGGCCGCCATGCCCATTTGTCGAACTCGGCGGTGTGGCCACCCGGCGGCGGATTGATCTGGATCTCGCTGACATCGCCGTGGAAGCGAAAGGCGAACCATTTCTGCGTCTGGCCGCGATACCGGCCCTTGAAGGCGATGCCGACGAGATGCTCCGGCAAATCATAGTTGATCCAGTCCGGCGCCTCGGCCAGTAGCGAGACGCCGCGCATGCCGGTCTCCTCATAGAGCTCGCGCTCGGCCGCCTGCAGGGGCTCCTCGCCCTCGTCGATGCCGCCTTGTGGCATCTGCCAGAGCTGCGTCGTGCCGGCAAATTCGCTGTCCGGTTCGGCAATGCGGTGCCCGACCCAGACCAGGCCCTCGGCATTGAGGATCATCAGCCCGACGCAGGGTCGGTAAGGCAGCGTTTCGCGGTCGATTTTGTTCGTCTTTGGCATCAGTCACTCTTTCCAGCCGTCTTCCGAGGGCTAGCCTTTTTGCGGATCGATAGCCACCGCTGAAATCGGCACGATCTCGATGCCGCGCTTCTTGGCCTCGACCACCCAGGATGACACGGTATCGACCGTCAGGTCGAAGGCCGAACCGATGCCGACGGCAGTGCCTTTGGCCCGCGCGGTCGCCTCCAGGCTGTCGAGCTTCTTCAGGATTTCGCCGCGATCCTGCACGGCATCGATCGCCATGTCGCCGGCGACGAAGGGCACGCCGTCCTTCAGCGCCAGATCCGGCGCCAGACTGCGCGCCGACGAGCCGTCATCGATATAGGCGAGGCCGCGTTTGCCGAGCTCGGCGATGAACGGCTCCATCGCCGCCGCGTCAGCGGAAAAGCGGGCGCCCATATAGTTCATGACGCCGGTATAGTTGGTCGTCCGCGACAGCGCCCAGTGCAGGCTCTTCAGGTTCTCGTCCGCGCTCGCCGCCACCGTCAGCGTGTTGCGTCCCGGATTGACCTTGGGATAATCGAACGGTTCGAGCGGCACCTGCATGACGATCTCGTGGCCGCTCTGCCTGGCTGCCTGCATCCAGCGGCCGATGCTGTTGCCTTGCGGTGCGAAGGCCAGCGTCACTTCCGCCGGCAGCTTGGCGATGGCCGCCTGGGTGCCGGTCTGCGAAACCGAAAGCCCGCCGATGACGATCGCCACCCGTGCGCCGCGCCCGCCCGACCAGGGCCGCGCATAGACGTCGAATGGCCGCCTGCCATCGGCGGCGCGCACCGGCAACGGCCCGGTCTCGCTGGCCTCGATCAGCGCCTTGTCTGGAATATGCGCGACCTTCAGGTTCTGGCCGACGGTCGACGGGTCGCGAATGACGATCGCTGCCTTGGGCGGCCCATCGCCCTCCTCCGTCTGCACATGGATGATCTGCGGCCCACCTGATTTGACCGGCGCCTCCGGCTTCGGTGCCGCCGGGGCCAATGCAGGCGGCGCGGCGGCAGGTTCGGCCGCCGCGGTCACTTTCGGCGTTGAAACGGCAACCTGTTGCGGCTTACGAAACGGCTTTTCCCTGAGCGCGATCGCGCCGGAGATGCCTGCCACCACCAGCACGGCCACTGTCGCCATGATCGCACCGCCGCTGAGCTTGCCGGCGGCGCGCGGCGGCCGGACTGCCTGTCCGAGCGGGCGTTCGATGTCCTTGCCGATATCAGTCAAGCGTAATCCCCGGGCGCATGGCTCCGAAGGCGAAGCCACTTCGAAACGGCATGCGCGAATTCATCAATCCCGGCGCACCCCCGCGCCATGCCTTGGGAGCTTTGCCTCGCCCCCGAATCAAACTGCCGGAACCTTTCGGTCCCGGCAGCATCGCATTGCTTCCATCATGCTCAAACAGAAAGATGGAGCGGCGCGTGCGCCGCTCCAGATGCTTACTGGTTGAGAACCGCCTTTTGCGGATTGGGCGGGAAGGACGGATCGGTCTTCTGGCCGCGCAGCAGCTGCTCGGCATAGATGAGCTGCAGATCGTCCTTCGGATCCGGTGGCACATAGGCCGCAGAGCCCGAACCCGTCGTGCTCTCGTCGGCGCCCTTGATATGGCCCTTGAGATCGGATTCGCCACGCGTCAGATCCCTGCCCTGCAGTTCCGGCGGCAGTGGCTGTTCGACCTTGATGTCGGGCGTGATGCCCTTGCCCTGGATCGACTTGCCGGACGGCGTATAATAGAGCGCCGTCGTCAGCCTGAGCGCACCATTCTCGCCGAGCGGAATGATGGTCTGCACCGAACCCTTGCCGAAGGACTGCGTGCCGACCACCGTGACGCGGCGCAGGTCCTGCAGCGCGCCGGCGACGATTTCCGAGGCACTGGCCGAACCGCCATTGACCAGGACGATCATCGGCTTGCCGTTGATGTCGTCGACCTGCTTGGGCTTGGCGTCGAAGCGGGTGACGTCCTTGGGGTCGCGGCCGCGCGTCGAGACGATCTCGCCGCGGTTGAGGAAGGCATCGGACACGCTCACCGCCTGGTCGAGCAGGCCACCCGGATTGAGGCGGAGATCCAGAACGTAGCCCTTCAGCTTGTCGTCGGGAATCTGCTTCTTGATGGTGTCGATGGCGTTCTCGAGGTCGTCGTAGGTCTTTTCGGTGAAGGAGGTGATCTTCATGTAGCCGATGTCGTTCTCGACCCGGAACTTGACCGCCTTGACCTTGATGATGTCGCGCACGACCGTCAGTTCGATCGGCTTGTCGGCGCCCTGGCGCAGGATGGTCAGCTTGATCGGCGTGTTGACCAGGCCGCGCATCTTGTCGACCGCATCGTTGAGGGTCAGGCCGCGAACCTCTTCGCCGTCGATCTTGGCGATGTAGTCGCCGGCCAGCACGCCTGCCTTGGCGGCCGGCGTGTCGTCGATCGGCGTGATCACCTTGACCAGATCGTTCTCCATGGTGACTTCGATGCCGAGGCCGCCGAACTCGCCTTTGGTCTGGACGCGCATATCCTGCGCCTGCTCGGCATTCATGTAGGAGGAGTGCGGGTCAAGCGAAGCCAGCATGCCGTTGATGGCATTCTCGACCAGCGACTTGTCGTCGGGCGGCGTCACATACTGTGCCCGCACGCGCTCGAAGATATCGCCGAAGATCGCCAGTTGCTTGTAGGTCTCCGACCCTGCAGCGTTCGCCGCCGAGCCGGGTGCGCCATAGACCAGGCTCATGGCGGACGCGCCCATCAGCGCACCGGCAAACAGAAGCGACAGTTTCCGCATTATTCACGTCCTTCCAGAAAAACGGTCCGCCCACCATGGGGCCGGATCGACGGGTTTTCCATCCTTGCGGAACTCGACATAGAGTTCCGGCGTGGCATTTCCATTCTTCGAAACCGAGGTGCTCGCCACCCGGGCCTCTCCCATCGCACCGATCGGCTCTCCTGCAAGCACTGATTGACCGGTCGCGACGCTGATTCTGCTCATCCCCGCCAAAACGACATGATAGCCGTCGCCTGCGTTCAGGATCAAGAGTTGACCATAAGAGCGAAACGGCCCCGCATAAAGCACATTTCCATCCGCCGGCGCGGTAACGATGGCTCCCGATTGTGTCGCAACCATGTCGCCTAGCATCACCGCGCCGTTACCGTCGTCGGCGCCGAATCGCCGCTTGATGCGGCCGGTCACCGGCAGTGCGATCTGTCCCTGCAGCGCCGAAAAGGGCACCGCGGCGGCAAGTTGGTTGCTTTCCGGAACGGGCAGCGACGCCAGTTCCGCCGTCGCGGATGTCTTGTCGCCATCCGCCGTCTTCTGCTCAGCGGCCTTGGCGGCATCGGCGGCCTTGCGGCTCTTGTCGGCCTGCGCTTCGAGCGAGGCGATCAACTCTTTCAGGCTGCCGGCCTTGGCCGCCAGCGCTTCGGATCGCTGCTTTTCCGCGGCCATTTGCGTTTGCGTGTCGGCTTCGAGCTTCTGCTTGGCCTCCAGCAGCATGCCGAGCCGCTTCTTTTCCGCCGTCTGGTCGCCGACCGCCGCCGTCAGCCGCGCCCGTTCGGCCTCGATCGACGCCGTAATCCTGGTCTGTTCCTTGAGATCGGCAAGCAGGCTATCGGTCTGCTGGCGCAGTTCCGGCACCACCGCGCCGAGCAGGATGGCGCTGCGCACCGACGACAGCGCGTCCTCGGGCTTGACCAGGATCGCCGGCGGCGGGTTGAGGCCCATGCGCTGCAGCGCGCCCAGCACTTCGGCCAGAACGTCGCGCCGCGCCATCAGCGAGGCGCGGATCTTCTGTTCCTGGCCCTTCAACCCTTCCAGCCTGGCGCCGATGTCCTCGATGTCCTGGCCGAGCTTCTGCTCGGTCATCGCCGACTGGATCAATGCGGCGGTGATCGAGGCGTGATCCTTCTTGATCGTCGCGATGTCGGCGGAGAGCTTGGCCAATCGTTCCGACGACAGCGAGATCTCCTTCGAGACCCGTTCGTATTCGGCCCGGCTCTGGTCCGGATCGGGAGCCATGTCGAGCGTGTTTTCCGCCCGCCCCACATGCAGCGACAGCACAAGCACCGCCGCCGCGATGCCGCAGCGCGCGCGCCATGAGCCCGTTCTTGATTTTCTGTCTTCAGACATTGAAGCCCGACTCTATGCGTGGCTTCGTTAACGAACAATCAACCATGTTCGAAACCGCCCACTCGATGCAATGTTACGTTGGCATTGGGGCGGAAATCCGGGTGTGTCGCACCAATTCACCGGCTTACGAGCGATGGTAGGGATGTCCCGAAAGGATGGTGGCCACACGATAAAGCTGCTCTCCCAGCATCACGCGCACCAGTTGATGCGGCCATGTCAGCAATCCGAACGACATCACCAGTTCGGCCTGGTCGCGCAGCGACTGATCGTGGCCGTCGGCGCCGCCGATGGCGATGATCAGCGCCTTGCGGCCACCGTCACGCAACAGGCCGAGGCGCCCGGCGAAATCTTCCGAGGAAAAGCTTTTGCCGCGTTCGTCGAGCAGGATCAGGGCGGTGCCGGGCTGCAACTGCGTCTGCAGTTTCTGGCCTTCCTCACGCCGGCGCTCGTTGGCAGTCTGGCCGCGCCCCTCGGCTATTTCGGCAATGCCGCCAAATTCAAGCCCCACCGCCGGGCCGCTCTTGGCGAAGCGCTCGAAATAGCGGTCGGCCAGCAGCTTCTCGGGGCCGGCTTTCATCCGGCCCACGGCATGAACTGATATCTTCATCCTTGCCTTGTAAGCCGCGCGAACGACTTAGTGGAGCGTTTCTTCCTCGAGGTCCGGCGCCTGCCACATCTTTTCGAGATTGTAGAATTCGCGGACTTCGGGGCGGAAGACATGGACGATGATGTCGCCAGAATCGATCAGGACCCAGTCGGCGCCGGACAGCCCCTCGACGCGCGCGGTGCCGAGACCGGCATCCTTGATCGCTTTGAGAAGATGATCGGCGACAGCCGCGACATGACGGTGCGATCGGCCCGAAGCGACGACCATATAGTCGCCGAGGCTCGATTTCCCCTGGATGTCGATGGAGACAATGTTTTCGGCCTTGGAGTCTTCCAGACTGGCAAGGACTGTCTTGATGGCGCGGGACACGGCGTCGTCTACGCTGATCCTGGCCGGCGAAGGCATGATGTCGGCCTTCTTCCGCAGTGCTGTTCTCAGTGTATTTCCTTTCGCAGCAAGAACAACCAAATCACCCCTTGAAGCAGGTGACACCACTTAGATAGGCAGAGTTCCCTGACAGTTTCAAGACGGGACCCTGCCTCGCACGAACGTATTGTCGCTCCTGTGGTTCCGCCGCACACCGGAAAAGATCGGAACCCTCGCCGTCGGCATGGGTTATCGGCTCACCGACCAACCGGATTTCCCCCATGCCGATCGACCCGCAAAACGCCTTCCTCAGCGTCCAGGCTGGCCTCGCCCAACTGAGCACGCTGATTGTTTCCTACTCCTTCTCGGCCATCGGTGCCGTTATCCTCTTGATCGTCGGTTATATCGTCGCCGGCCTTGCCGAACGTTCGATCTTCGCCGGTCTCGGCCATATCCATGGTTTCGACGCGACGTTGCGGCATTTCTTCTCCAAGATCGTCCGCTATGCCATCCTGATCCTCGTCACCATCATGGTGCTCGGCCAGTTCGGCGTGCAGACGGCCTCGATCATTGCCGCGATCGGTGCCATTGGCCTCGCCATCGGCCTGGCGTTGCAAGGCACGCTGCAGAACATCGCGGCCGGCATCATGCTTCTGGCACTGCGGCCGTTTCGCATCGGCGAGTCCGTCGAGGTCGGTTCGATTGCCGGTACGATCGAGGAGATCGGCCTGTTCGCAACCAAGCTCAGGACGGCCGACGGGGTCTACATATTGGCGCCCAACTCGACGCTGTGGAACCAGCCGGTGCGCAACTTTTCGCGCAATGGCGTGCGCCGCAGCGACATCACGCTGAGCATCGGCTCCTGGAACGACATCGACCGCGCTCAAAAGACATTGCTTGCCATTGCCGCCGCCGAACGGCGGGTCAAGCGTGAGCCGGCACCGATCGCTTTCGTCGCGACATTGGGCGACAGCACCGTTTCGATTGCCTTGCGCTACTGGACATCGTCGGCGGACTTCTTCGCCACCCAGACCGATCTCACCAAGCGCGCCAAACAGGAATTCGATAGCGAAGGCATATCGATCCCGCTGCCGCCACCGGAAGCCCCGTCGCCGGAAGCCCGTCGACAATAGTCGGGTGGCTCAGTGCCGGCCCTCATCGTCCGGTGCGAAGGCGAGTTCGACCGGTAACGGCGCCTGCGCCGTCATCGGTGCGAAACTGCCGGTTTCGCCGACCGGGACCGCACGCGTCGTGAACACACGCAAAAGCACGAACAGGCAGAAGGCTGCGGCGATGAGAACAGCCACATAGATGAAAGCCTGCGTTCCGAAGACGGCCGACAGCGCCGTCACGATGCCGGGCACGACGAAGCCCGACAGCGACCAGGCAAACAAAAGCGAACTGGACAGCGCCACCATGTCGTCCTTGCCGGCGCGGTCGGCGGCGTGCGCACTGGCCAGCGAATAGATCGATTCCGAAGCGCCGTCCCACACGATATAGATCACAACCAACGCGGTCAGCGCGCCGCCATCGAACCCGAGTGCAAACAGGCCGGCGACCATGGCGAGCGCGGATGCGGCGATCAGCACATAGCGGCGGTCGGTTCGGTCGGAAATCCAGCCAAGCGGGATCTGCAGGATCAGCGTGCCGAGAGGCATCGCCGAAAGCAGCAGCGCCACGTCGGCCTGGCTGTAGCCCTTGGCCGTGGCGTGGATCGGCGCGAAGCCCGCAATCGACATGGACAGGCCGCCGACGGCAAGCATGCCGGCGACGCCGACCGGTGAAACCCGCCAGGCACGGCGCAGCGCCACCGAGGCCGCCTGCGGCGCCGGCGGCTGGGCAAGTTTGGTCATCCCGACAGGGAGGATCGACAGCGCGGTGAAGACGATGCCGATCAGCGGCGCATCCGCTGTCCTGATATCGACCAGCGCTAGCGTCGCGTAGCCGACGCCGAGCCCGGCGACATAGGCAACGTAGAAGAAAGCCATCACCCGGCCGCGGATGGCGTTGGCAACCGCATCGTTCAGCCAGCTCTGCGCGACGATGAACAGGCCGCATATGGCAAAGCCGTAGAGCGCGCGGGCGGCTATCCACAGCAGCGGAAGGACCCCGGCGCCGACAGCGGCGTTGGCCAGCGCGATCAGCGCCGACAGCACCATGAAGGCGCGGGCATGGCCGACCCTTCGCACCAGCGGTCCGGTCAAGATGCAGCCGGCGAGCCCGCCGGCCGAAAGCCCGGTGATGATCAGCCCGGCCCAGGTCGGATCGAAACCCTCGGCGCCAAGCCGGACCGGGATGTAGGCAAACATCAGCCCGTTGCCGACGGCAATCAGCGCCATCGACACGATGACGCTGGCAATCGCGATCAGCGGCGTGGGCTCGGCGCCCTGCTCGGCTTCGCTGCGGTTTTTCCTGGGAATCGACATGCCTGCTCAGGATTGCCCATGGAACGGGCAAAGGAAGCGATAAAAGCGACATGGCCGGGCGGCCGGGCTCACCCCTTCGCCAGCTTGCGGATCGCGCTCGATGACAGCGACGAGCGCGGGCCGTGAATGAAGGTCCAGGCCGGCGCCTTCATGCGGGCAAGCCGCGGCGCATCGCCCTCGTCGATGCGGGCATAGTCGAAGGTCTTGGCGACGACCGAGGACAGGAACGACAGCGTCGCGCCCGGGCGGTCGATGACGGCGATCGGGAAGGTCATGACGATCTCGCGCCAGCGCTGCCAGCGATGGAAATCGCGCAGGCTGTCGGCACCCATGATCCAGACGAAATCGACACCGGGGTTGCGCGCCTTGACCAGCGCCAGCGTATCGGCGGTGTAGCGGACGTGATGGGCGGCTTCGAAAGCGGTGACCTTGATCTTCGGGTTCTTGGCGATCTGTTCCGACAGCTGCAGCCGTTCGCCCAGCGGCGCCAACTCCCTGGTGTTCTTCAGCGGATTGCCCGGCGTCACCATCCACCACAACTGGTCGAGCGCCAGGCGTCTGAGCGCGATCTCGGCGACCAGCGCATGGCCGGCATGCGGCGGATTGAACGAACCGCCGAACAGGCCAACGGCAAGGCCTTTCTCGGCGTGCGGCATTTTGAGATAGTGGGAGGGGATAGCCTCCTTACCCTCCCCCTTGTGGGGAGGGTCGATCCGCGAAGCGGAGCGGGGTGGGGGTATCGCGGAATTCAGCGTCGTCCCCCCACCCGGCTCGCTATGCTCGCCACCCTCCCCACAAGGGGGAGGGTAAGACCAGCGCTCAAGGTCTCACCTGTCCCGACCCGCGCACACGGTATTTGAACGACGTCAGCTGCTCGACGCCCACCGGTCCGCGCGCATGCATCTTGCCGGTGGCGATGCCGATCTCGGCGCCCATGCCGAATTCGCCGCCGTCGGCGAACTGCGTCGATGCGTTGTGCAGCAGGATCGCCGAATCGATCTCGTTGAAAAACCGCTCGACGGCTCGCGCATCCTCGGCGACGATCGCCTCGGTGTGATGCGAGGAAAACGTCTCGATATGCTCGATCGCACCACCGATACCGTCGACCAGTTTTACCGCGATGATGGCATCGAGATATTCTGTCACCCAATCGGCATCGGTCGCCGGCTTGGCGTCGAAAAACACTTTCAGCACCTCGGCATCGGCATGGATTTCGCAGCCGGCGGCGCGAAGTGCATCAAGGATCGGCACCAGATGCGTGGAGGCAACCGCCCGGTCGACCAGCAGCGTCTCTGCGGCACCGCAGACGCCGGTGCGCCGCATCTTGGCGTTGACGGCGATCCGCACCGCCATTTCGAGATCGGCCGAACGGTCGATGTAGAGATGGCAGATGCCTTCGAGATGCGCGAAGACCGGGACCCGCGCCTCGGCCTGCACCCGTCCGACCAGGCTTTTGCCGCCGCGCGGGATAATGACGTCGAGGTTGCCGCCCAACCCCTTCAGCATCTCGCCGACGGCGGCGCGGTCGGTGGTCGGCACCAGCTGGATGGCATCCTCCGGCAGGCCCGCTTGCTTCAGCCCTTCGACCAGGCAGGCGTGGATGGCGGCCGAGGAATTGAGCGAATCCGAACCGCCGCGCAGGATCACCGGATTGCCGGCCTTGAGGCACAGCGCGCCGGCATCGGCGGTGACGTTCGGGCGGCTCTCATAGATGACGCCGACGACGCCGAGCGGCGTGCGCACGCGCTCGATATGCAGACCGTTCGGCCGGTCCCACTGCGCGATCACGTCGCCAACCGGATCCCGCAGCGCGGCGATTTCGCGGATGCCGTCGGCCATGGCGCGGATGCGCGCCGGATCGAGCTTCAGCCGGTCCATGAAGGAGGTGGAAAGCCCGGATTCATGACCATTCGAAACATCGATGGCGTTGGCGTCGAGAATGTCCTGCTCACGGGCCACGATCGCCTCGGCCATGGCCAGCAGTGCGGCGTTCTTGGCGGCGGTCGTGGCAATGGCCAGCGGCCGGGCGGCAGCCCGGGCGCGCCGGCCGATATCGGCCATCAGCGCGACAGTGTCATCCCCGGATTTTTCATGCAGTTTCAGCATGGCTCATCCTCCGCTTACATCGCCACCAACCGTGACTTGGTCACCGGCCCCTGTTTGGTCGCCGGCCCGTACTTGGTCACCCGAATGGCTCACCACAAGGTCGTCGCGGTGGATCATCGCCGAACGCGCCTCGTAGCCGAGCACGGTTTCGATCTCGGCCGTCTTCAGGCCCGCGATCCTTACGGCATCGGCGGCATCATAGGCAACCAGCCCGCGCGCGATCTCGCGGCCCTCGGGCGACAGGATCGCCACCGTGTCGCCGCGCGAGAAATTGCCGCTGACCAGCTTGACGCCGGCCGGCAGCAACGATTTGCCCGACAGCAGCGCGCCGATGGCGCCGGCATCGACCGTAAGCCGGCCGGCCGGCTCGAGCTGGCCGGCGATCCAGGTTTTGTAGCCCTTGACCGGGTTGCTGCTCGGCCGAAAGAAAGTAGCGCGCTCGCCGCGTTCGATCGCCATCAGCGGCGACAGCCGAGTGCCCGACGTGATGATCATCGCAGTGCCGGCGGCGGTGGCGATCTTGCCGGCATCGAGCTTCGTGCGCATGCCGCCGCGCGACAGCTCGGAAGCGGCCGCACCCGCCATCGCCTCGATATCAGGCGTGATGCGGTCGACCACCGGAATGAATTTGGCGTTGGGGTCGCGCGCCGGCGGCGCGGTGTAGAGCCCGTCGATGTCGGAAAGCAGCACCAAAAGATCGGCGCCCATCATGGTGGCGACGCGGGCCGCCAGCCGGTCATTGTCGCCGTAGCGGATTTCGGAAGTCGCCACCGTGTCGTTCTCGTTGATGACCGGCACTGCCTTCATCTTCAAGAGTGTCGAGATCGTCGCCCGCGCGTTGAGATAGCGGCGGCGCTCCTCGGTGTCGCCGAGCGTCAGCAGGATCTGGCCCGATTTCAGGCTGCCCTTGCCGAGCGCGTCCGACCAGGCGCCGGCCAGCGCGATCTGTCCCACGGCTGCCGCCGCCTGGCTCTCCTCCAGTTTCAGGGCTCGCTTGCCGAGGCCAAGGATGGTGCGGCCAAGCGCGATGGCGCCGGACGACACGACGAGGATTTCAGCGCCGCCCTGGGCCAGCCCGGCAATGTCGTCGGCGAGCGAAGCCAGCCAGTCGCGCTTCAGGCCCGTCGTGCGGTCGACGAGCAGCGCCGAGCCGATCTTGACGGTGATGCGCCGATATTTTCTCAGCGACTGCATGACCCTATTTGTCCCAGCGCGTCTCGACCGGCGCCGCGATCTGCGCGCGCGCCTCAGCAATCACCGCCATCAGCGCCCGCTGCACCGCCTCGACGCCCTCGCCGGTGACCGCCGACAACAGCATCGGCGCGCGGCCGGCAGCGCGTTTCAGCGAGGCGACCTTCTTCTTGCGCGCATCGGCGTCGAGCGTGTCGACCTGGGAAAGCGCCAGGATCTCGACCTTGTCGGTGAGGCCATGGCCATAGGCGTCGAGCTCGGCTCGCACGGTCTTGTAGGCCTTGCCCGGATTTTCCTCCTGCGCCGAAACCAGATGCAGCAGCACACGCGTGCGCTCGACGTGGCCAAGGAAGCGATCGCCGATGCCGACGCCCTCATGCGCGCCTTCGATGAGGCCCGGAATGTCGGCGATGACGAATTCGCGCGCGTCGATGCGGGCAACGCCGAGGCCGGGATGCAGCGTCGTGAACGGATAGTCGGCGATCTTCGGCTTGGCTGCGGTGACCGCCGCCAGGAATGTCGACTTGCCGGCATTGGGCAGCCCGACCAGCCCGGCATCGGCGATCAGCTTCAGCCGCAGCCAGATGTTGAGCTCTTGCCCCGGCAGGCCGGGATTGGCGCGGCGCGGCGCCTGGTTCGTCGAGGTCTTGAAATGCTGGTTGCCGAAACCGCCATTGCCGCCCTTGGCCAGCAGAAAGCGCTGTCCGACCACGGTCAGGTCGCAGATCAGCGTCTCGTTGTCTTCTTCGAACACCTGCGTTCCGGCAGGCACTTTCAGCGTGACGTCGGCGCCCTTGGCGCCGGTCATGTTGCGGCCCATGCCGTGGACGCCGGTCTTGGCCTTGAAATGCTGCTGATAGCGGTAGTCGATCAGCGTGTTCAGCCCGTCGACCGCCTCCAGCCAGACATCGCCGCCGCGGCCGCCGTCGCCGCCATCCGGCCCGCCGAACTCGATGAATTTTTCGCGCCGGAACGACACCGAACCGGCGCCGCCGTCACCGGAGCGGATGTATACCTTGGCTTGATCGAGAAATTTCATGAGATTGTACAGTTTCTACTAGTGGCTTTGCGGCATTGCTCTAAACCTTGGCCCTTGCTCTAAACCAAGGCGCGGCGAAGGGCGAGGCCGTTTTGTGACAATGGCCATGTGGGGTTGGCCGGAGAGACGTCGGAATGAAGCTTGTAACCTACAACATCCAGTACGGCATCGGCCTCGACGGGCAGTACGATGTCGGGCGCATCGCCGATGCCGTGCGCGGCGCCGACGTGATCGCTTTGCAGGAGGTGACCCGCAACAATCCTCGGAATGGCGGCCGCGACATGGTCGCCGAGATCGGCGAGGCGCTGCCCGACTATTTCGCCGTCTATGGCAGCAATTTCGAGGCCAATATCGGTTCGCACATCGACAACGGCCGTGCCGTGACGAAAACCTTCCAGCTCGGCAACATGGTGCTGTCTAGGACGCCCATTCATCTGTCGCGCAACCTGCTTTTGCCGCGCAGCCGCAGCTTCGAGATGATGAACTTCCAGCGCGGCGCGCTGGAAGCGCTGATCGAGACGCCGCTTGGTTTCATCCGCTTCTATTCCATCCATCTCGATCACCGCAGCCCCCTCGAACGCGCCAGCCAGATCCAGTTCCTGCGCCAACGCATGCTGAACTATGCGCTCGAAGGCGGAGCACTGTCCGGCGTCGCCGAGATCGGCCTGCCGGAACTGCCGCATCCCGAAGCCTTTGTCGGAATGGGCGATTTCAACATGCTGGCCGGCTCACCCGAATATGTCGAACTCGCCGGCCGGCCGGACCATGAATTCGGCATGCCGCTGACCGCCGACTTCGCCGTCGATGCCGCCTTGCGGCTGAACGCCACCGGCGACGATCTCATCAGTTGGGTTGATCCCAAGCAACCCACCGATCCCAGCCGGCACAAGCGCATCGATTATATCTTCACCAGCGCTTCGCTTGCCAGATCCCTGCAGCGTCTATGGGTCGACCGAAAGGCAGTCGGCTCGGACCATCTGCCAGTGTGGGTCGAGCTGGGCTGATGGCCATTCATCTGGCGGCGTTTTCGCGTTCGACGATCGCCATCATGATCGTATCGCGGTATTCCCCGTCGACATGGACGGCATCGCTCTGCACGCCCTCCCTGACAAACCCGACCTTGTCGTAGAGAGAGATGGCGCGAGCATTGTCGGAATGCACGGAGAGTTCGATGCGGACGAAACCGGCCCTGCGCGCTTGCGCCAAGGTTGCATTGATGAGCCGCAGTCCAAGGCCACGCCCCCGATAGGGAGGAACAATCCCCATCCCGAGGGAGCCGCGATGGGCATGGATGAGCCGATCATGGCGTGAGATGTCGCACCAGCCGACGACCTCGCCACGAACAACGGCCACGAACCCCGGATCGCCTCTCCCGATACGATCCATTGCGAAACTTCTGACTTGATCCAGCGGTGGCGCCTCAAGGAAGGACAAGTACTTTCGCTCACGCGCTACGACATCGAGCGCGCGATGAAAGCTTTCGATATCCCCAGGCGTCATCGGCGCGATCGCGGCCGTTTCAATATCGCTGCTGTCGACCATTGGTTTGACCGTCGTCATCCATCAGAAATGCACCCAGTTCCGCAGGCTGGTCCAGGTCTTGCGATCGAGCCGGTAGCGCTCGACGGGAACCTGGCCGGCGACGATCGAGTTCAGCATGCCCTGGCCGGCATACTGGAACCCGCATTTGTGGATGACGCGGCGCGAGGCCGGATTGATGACCCGCGTCGAGGCATGCAGGACCTGGATCGACGTCCTCTGGAAGGCGAGATCGACCAGCGCGTGCGCTGCTTCCGTCGCATAGCCCTTCTTCCAGTGCGGCTCGCCGATCCAGTAACCGAGCTCCAGCCCGCGATCGGTGGTGTTGAGGCCGGCGCAACCGACGAACGTGTCGGTGCCGGCCAGCGTCAGGGCATAAGCAATGCCGGCCCGGCGCGATTTGGTCATGGCAAGGAAAGAGCGCGCCTCGGCCTCGCCATAGGGGTGCGGCATGCGTGCCAGCATTTCGGCGACATGGCGGTTGTCGGCAAGCTCGACCAGTTGCGCGATATCGCCCTCGTGTGGCGCCCGCATCACCAGCCGCTCGGTGACCAGCACCGGGCAGTCTATCGCGTAACTTTCGTCTTCTGAGTCTTCCGCTTCGGCAACCATTTGAAAGTCCTCCAGGCACAAGAAAAAGGGGAGATGGAAACCCATCTCCCCTGATCCTTTTCCTGGCTTTGCCAGACACCGGTTCCCGAGATGGGCGCCGGTGTTCTAGTGCGGAACCGGCTACTCCGCGGCTTTGGCAATCGGGTTGACCGATACGTAGGTTCGGCCGTTGGCTTTTTTGTTGAACGTCACGGCGCCGGTCTCGAGCGCAAAAAGCGTATGGTCCGTGCCCATGCCGACATTGACGCCGGGATGCCACGTGGTGCCGCGTTGACGAATGATGATGTTGCCCGGGATGACGGCTTCGCCGCCGAACTTCTTCACGCCCAGACGCTTGGAATGCGAGTCGCGACCGTTGCGCGACGAGCCGCCAGCTTTCTTGTGTGCCATCTAACTAACTCCGTTGCGCCGCAAGGCGCCTAAAAGGCCTTATGAACGCGTTCGCGTTCCGTTTCAAGTCCGATCCGGCGACCTGGTCGCCAGAAAATTACTTCGCCGCCAATTCCTTGGCCTGCTCGCGCCAGTCCTTGATCTGGTCGGCGCTGAAGGGCATGTGCTCGTCGATCTTGGCGACATCCTTGTCGGTCAGCTTGGCGAGCTGCGCGAAGGTGATGATGCCCTGCTCGTTGAGATCCTTGGCCGCGACCGGGCCGATGCCCTTGATCACGGTCAGATCGTCCGGCTCACCCTTGGGCGCCTTGAACAGCGGCGCTGCCGCGGTCTCGGCTGCCTTTGTCTCGGCTGCCTTGGCCTTGGGCTCCTTCTTCGGCGCGGCTTCCGCCTGCACCTCGGTGGCGGCCTCGGCCTTCACCTTCTTCGGCGCCTTGACCGCTGCCGTCTTCGTCGGCTTGGCGCCACCCAGCAGGATCTCGGAGATCCGCACGGTGGTCAAAAGCTGGCGATGGCCGATCTTGCGGCGCGAATTCTGCCGGCGGCGCTTCTTGAAGGCGATGACGGTGCGGTTCTTGCCCTGCTCGACGACTTCGGCGGTGACCACCGCGCCGTCGACGAACGGCGCGCCGAACGTGACATTCTCGCCTTCGCCATGTGCGAGGACGTGGCCGATCTCGACCATATCGCCGACAGCGGCTTCGAGTTTTTCGATCTTCAGGAGATCGTTGGCGGCAACGCGATACTGCTTGCCACCCGTTTTAATGACTGCGAACATTTTTTGCCTTTCGCTGTTCGGTCGGCCTTGATGAGCCGCCTCTGGCGGTTCAGCCGTCTTTTTGTCAGTCTGCGGGTTCAAAAAACAAGCGGCGCGGAAGAACCCTCCACGCCGATTGCGCGCTGTCCCTAACCGAAGGTTGAGTGCGAGTCAAGGCAAACAGCTGTTGTCGGGAACTGTTGTTGGCGGGCAGGCACTGGCCGTATCGGCAGATACCGCACCACGTTGCCGCAGTGGAGGCAAGCACGCGTGACTGCTCTCCGACCTGCCCAGGCCTCGCCGCAGCTGAACCGTCGCGAATCCGCTGCTTGTCCGGCAAGCCAAATAACTGACGGATTGGCCTTGTAACCTGCCCGTTCAGCCGTTATCTAGTGCGCCGCGCCGGCAACGGCCGACCATGACCGCGGAGAGGTGGCAGAGTGGTCGAATGCACCGCACTCGAAATGCGGCATGGGTGCAAGCCCATCGGGGGTTCGAATCCCTCCCTCTCCGCCATTCAATCCCGAGAAAACCGGACATTTCCTGGGCCGCCTGCCGCATATCGCGCAGCCAATAGGACAAAGCCGCCCAAGCCGGGACACTCTGGCCTTCGCGGAGGCCGTAAAGCTTCGGCGATGGGCAGGCCCATCCGGCATCTCCGCACATCGCTTCTGTCCGCAAGCGCAGCCATGCCGCTTTACCAGCCGCTTTAGCCCAAATGGGGAAGAGGCCCGGCCCACGATCTCGTAACGGTTGGTTCGCCGAACCCAGTTAGGAGACCACGATGCGCAAAGCCTCTCTCGCCATCGCAGCTTTCTTCAGCCTTGCCACTGTTGCATAGGCATGCGTGTCGATGGACGGCAACGTCGTCGTGAACAACTGCAATTATCGCGTCATCGGAAATTACAAAGGCTCGGATGGCAGTTGGGGTGGCTTCGGACCCATCCGCGCGGGCGGCCGTGAGGCAATTTCCAAAAGGCGCGATGCCGGCTGGGACATCAGCTATTGCAACTACGATTCCTGGGTGGCAGGCACATGTCGGCCGAAGGATCCCAGGCAGATGTAAGCTTTCAAGCACGTCCCTTCGCGCGCTTGGCCCTTTGCCGACGATGTGGCCGGCATCGAACGCCTGCCACTCTGTCGGCGCACGATAAATCCGTTACTGCTCCTTCTTGAACAGGTCCTGGAAGATCAGCTGGCCCCAAGTGCGGCCGCGTGCGTGCACCAGCGTGCCGCCCTCGTTGAGCTTCCCCAGCTTGACCGGTGCGAACCCGAGTTGTCTGGCCAAGGCCGCCACGGGAGCGATCGCGTCCTCGTCGTCGCTCGACAGAAAGACGACCCGGTGCCCGCCCTCGACGATCGGATCGGCAGCCAGGGTGGCCGCAATCAGGTGATTGAAGCCTTTGACGAGCTTGGCGCCGGTGAACGCCTTCGCGACGAAGGCGGAGGACGGCAGACCGTCCAGCTCTTCGGGGACTGGAAACACGTTCGTCGCGTCGATGATCGTCTTGCCTTCCCAGCTTGGCAGCGCCTTCGCGACATCCGGGTGCGATTCAAAGCGGACAGCCAAAAAGATGATGTCCGCCTTGACGGCGTCCGCCAGTGTTTTCGGGATGATCATGGGTCCGATCGCGGCCGCGTCGGATGCAAAGCTTTCCGGGTCGCGCGTGGTTGCCACGGACACTTCGAGGCCCTTGCGGGCAAATGCCTTGGCAAGAGCCTGGCCGATCTTGCCGAAGCCGATAATTGCGTAGCTCATGTATACTCTCCTTCAGTTTACCAGGCCCTGCGGGCTCGGGATATCGAATGGAATGAACGGCGGGGCGTAGCGGGTCAGATTTGCGCCAAGCCCCCGTCGACGGCGACCTCGCTGGCAGTCATGAAGCTGCTGTCGGGCGACGCGAGAAACGCAGCCGCCGCCCCGATCTCCGCTGGATCGGCCATACGCTGAAGCGGATTCATCGAGGCGAAGACCTTCAGGCCCTCCTCGCCTATCGCTGCCTTCGCGAGTTCGGTCGCCGTCGGCCCGGGCGACAGCACGTTTACCCGGATGCCGGTGCCTTTCAAGTCTTCCGCCCAGGTCCGCGCGAGGTTGCGCACCGCCGCTTTGCTCGCGCTATAGACGCTGAATGCGGGCGCGCCCGTGGTGCCGGCGCTCGATCCGGTCAGGATAATCGAACCGCCCTCGCCCATCAGCGGCAGCGCCTTCTGGACCGTGAAGATCGTACCCTTCACATTGGTGTTGAAGGTTTCGTCAATGTGCTCGGCAGTGAGCTTGCCGAGCGGAAGCAGGCTTCCCACCCCGGCGTTGGCGAAGATGATGTCGAGGCTTCCGCGCTCGGCCTTCACCGCCGCGTAGAGCCGATCGAGGTCGGCCTCATCCGAGACCGAGCCCTTCACCGCGCGGGCATTGGGCCCGAGCTCGGCCACAGCGGCGTCTAGCGTTTTCTGCCGGCGGCCGAAGATGAAGACGAAGGCGCCCTCCTCGATGAAGCGCTTTGCAGCGGCGAGGCCGATGCCGGTGGCACCACCCGTAATAACCGCAACCTTACCGTCCAGTTTTCCCATGACTTAATCCTTCCAGGCTCTGTCCTTGGTCGTTCGGGGACGCCCCGAGAACCTCTAGATGGGCCCGCCGGGGTCGCGCGGTGAGTGCGGAAGCGCGCACATCGGTGGTGCAGAATCGATCCGCTTCAGGATTGACGCCAGCCCGCGACGATCCGTGTCCGCCGTTCGGAATAGCGTCGCCCTTGTCGACACAAGCCTCGATATCCCGCCCCTACTGCTGTAGGATGTGTTAGATACGGGCTTTGGAAGGCGCACCGCGCGGTGCCGGATTGCACCATGATCGACTGGGATGACGTTCGCTACTTTCTAGCCGTCGCACGCGGAGGCTCGGTGCGGGCTGCCGGCGCGCAGCTCGGGGTGAATCACTCGACCGTGCTACGACGCATCGCACAGCTTGAGGAACGCCTCGGGGCGCAAATGTTCGAAAAGCTGCCTTCGGGCTACCGCCTGACCGCTGCGGGCGAGGAGGTCCTCGAGCTCGCGAACCAGATGGAAGCGTCGTCGCACCAGCTGGAGACGCGCGTCTTCGGGCGCGACCAGAGCGTACGCGGGCTTCTGCGGGTGACGCTGGCACCGCCCCTCGCGACGCACCTGCTCATGCCGGACTTCGCCGATTTCGCGCACCTGCATCCAGACATCGAGATGGAAATCCTGTCGTCCGGCGAGCTGGCAAATCTGACCAACCGAGAGGCCGACGTGGCGATCCGCGTCGTCTACGACCGCAAAACCCTGCCGCTCAATCTTCACGGCCTGAAGGGAGCGGAGGTGTTTGGCGGCGTCTACATGTCCCGCGACCGCCTGGCCGCGTGGCGTGCGGGCGCACCTGATGCCATCCGGTGGATCGTCATAAGCGTTCATGGAATTCCAGAGTGGGCGAGCGCGGGTGAGGTTGGCACCACGGGAGTTCCATTCAGGATCACGGACGCCGAGGCGCAGATCGTTGCCGTACGGCAAGGTCTCGGGATCACGACACTGCCGTGCTTCGTCGGAGATGCCGACCCCCTGCTGGTGAGGGTGCCGGGCACCGACCTGCACCTGTACGGAACGCTCTGGCTTCTCACACATGGGGAGACACGCAAGACGAAGCGCGTGCGGCTCTTCACTGAGTTCGTATCCCGCAGGCTCGCCGCCTACGCTCCGCTTCTCGCGGGACTGTCCATATCGCGCGACTGACGCCCGGCGGGTCGCCCGCGACGCTTGCAGTGGATAGGTGCCTGCAAGCGGACAGCGGCATCTATTGCGGTTGCAGATGCTCGGCCATGAAGTCGATGCACGCCTCGGTCTGGGCCTGATTTGTCGACTGCCGGCCAGAGAACACTGAACTGATCGGTCCCTGCGGGGCATGGGCGGTGGAGGAATGGGCGGCGGCGGCACAGGAGGTCTCGGAACGAATCCCTTCTTCGAAAATCCTTCTGCTTCAGGGCACGTGACCAGTCGCTGATCTGACTCAGGCCGGGCCGTCGGATTGGTGCGCGGCGATTGCGGCCAGAAAAACCTGGCCGAATTCCTTGAGCTTTGCCGCCCCAACCCCATTCACTTCGGCGAAGGCGTCGAGGTCGTGCGGGCGGCGCTCGGCCATGTCGATCAGCGTGCGATCCGAGAACACCACATAGGCCGGCACCTGGCGCTCCTTGGCGAGCCGCAGGCGCAAGGATTTGAGCGCGGCCAGTAGCCCGGTGTCCACAGCCGACTGCCCGAGATCCTGCCAGGAGCGCATCTTGCCGCGCAAGGCGCGGCTGCGTACCTCGACACGATAATGGAACGGCACCTCGCCACGGCCAAGCGCATGACCCTTTTCGGCGATGGCGAGGCCGCCATGGCCGGCCGGATCCGGCATCAGGAACCCGCCGGCGACGAGTTGCCGGATCAGCGACAGCCAGAAATCCTTCTTGTGCGCCAGACCGCTGCCGAAACTCGTGAGCCTCTGGTGGTTCCTGGCAAGCACCTTCTCGGTTTCATGGCCGAGCAGGATGTCGATGATATGGCCGGCACCGAAACGCTCACCGCTCTGGGCGATCGCCGTCAGGATGATCCGACCCTCGGCCCCGCCATCGGCGCGCGGTGCCTGGTCGAGGCAGGTGTCGCAATTGCCGCAAGGCTGCGCTTCCTCGCCGAAATAGCCGAGCAGCACCTGGCGGCGGCACTGCGCCGTCTCGCAATAGCCGATCAGCGTGTCGAGCCGGCCATGCGAGCGCCTCTTGTGCTCGGGCGGCGCATCCTCGTCGTCGATGAACATCCTGCGCATGCGGATATCGCCCAGGCCGAACAGCATATGCGCCTCGGCGTCCCGCCCATCGCGGCCGGCGCGGCCTATCTCCTGGTAGTAGGCCTCCAGGCTGCCCGGCATGTCGGTGTGGAAGACATAGGCGACGTCAGGCTTGTCGATGCCCATGCCGAAGGCGATGGTCGCCACCATGACGACGCCGGACAAGGTCATGAAGCTGTTCTGGTTGGCGTCACGCGCCTCCTTGCTCATGCCGGCATGATAGGCGAGCGCGGTGACGCCGTTCTTCTCGAGGAAGGCCGCCATCTCCTCCGTCTTCTTGCGCGACAGGCAATAGACGATGCCGCTGCGGCCGGGATGGCGCTCGACGAAGCGCAGCAATTGGCGCTTGCTGTCCTGCTTGGCCTCGATGGCAAGCTTGATGTTCGGCCGGTCGAAGCCCAGCACCAGGGTCTCGACGCGCTCGGCAAACAGCCGGGATTCGATGTCGGTGCGCGTGCCTTCGTCCGCCGTTGCCGTCAGCGCGATGATCGGCACACTGGGAAAGATGCCGCGCAGACGCGACAGGTCCTCGTATTCGCGCCGGAACGCCGGCCCCCATTGCGAGATACAATGCGCCTCGTCGACGGCGATCAGGCTGATATCGAGCCTGGCCAGCGCCTCGAGCATCCGTTCGGTCATCAACCGCTCCGGCGCGAGATAGAGCAGGCGCGTCTGGCCCGAGGCGACGCGACGCCATGCGGCAATATTGGCATCGCGGTCGATCGAGGAATTGATCGTATCGGCGGCCACGCCGGCAAGCCGCAAGGCGGCGACCTGATCCTGCATCAGCGCCACCAGCGGCGAAACGACAATGGTGAGCCCGCCCAGGACAAGCGCCGGCACCTGGTAGCAGAGCGATTTGCCGGCACCAGTCGGCATCACAGCCAGCACATGACGCCCGGCCAGCAACGCGTCCATGACATCGGCCTGCCCGGGGCGAAAATCATCGAAGCCGAACACGTCCTTGAGCACGCGCCGCTTGGGATCCAGCTCTTCTGTCGCGAGGGCCGCCGGTGCCTGCATCACCGCGCGTCCACGGTCGGCGTGCTTATTGGCATGTCATAGCCGAACTCGGCGCAGAAACGTTGGACGCGGGCGAGAAATGCCGGGGGCAGGCCGCCGAGATAGGTCCTGAATTCTTCATTCCGTTCCCATTTTCTCAACGAAGCCACCCGGATCGGATTGTCCGGGTCCTCGCTGAAACGAATGCGCGGTGTCAGTCCGAATGACTGCGCGATTCTGTCCTGCTGCGCATCGGGCGCGCCGATCATGTCTTCGTAGCGGACGAAAAGGATCTGCCGGTGCGGTTGTGCCTTCTTCAGCCGGATCAGCGCGTCGTATTCGGTCAGCCAGCGTTGCGGCGTGACGTGGAACCGACGCTGGTTGCGTGTTTGCGGATGCGAACTTGTCAGCGTGTCGAATGGATGGCGCACGCAATAGATCAAGCCGATGGAGGTCGGTAGCTTCGCCAGATGCGCAAAACCGCGCGCATCGCGCTTGACGACGAGGTTCGATTCCGGCCGGTCCAGCATGTCCAGCATTGCGTATCGCGCTTCGGGCGGATGGACGAAAATGTCCTCGAAACACCTCATCAGCCGCTGTGTCAGCGTCGTCCCGCTGCGTGCGCAGCCCGAAATGAAAATTCTGTTGGCGGGCGTCGCGCGTGCATATCTGCGTCTTTGCATGCGCTGTCTCAGAGACAGCGGCACGAACCGCAGAAACTCCCGCACAACCCTTCGCGCAGCCGCTCCAAACGCAGCCTCAAGCCTGTGAGCGCCCTTCATCCGCAATTCCGCTGGGCCGCGCGGTGCGGAACGCGCCGCTTGGGGTCCATGGCCAAGATGCTTGTCACCGATATCAGCATCAGGCGGACACCGGGCTGGAATTTCGTAGACTGGAGAGGATGTGGAAACCGGTCAAGACGACTCTCTGGCGTGACGCTTTGGAGTAGCGCAGCCGTCATCCAACCACAACGCCCCCTTTGCAGGAACCTGTCGTTGATGCGGCCATCGGCGCCTGCCAGCCGGATGCCGTGCACATCCGAAAGCGGCTTCCCCTAGGACACCTGCACCCCCGCTGGATTCCGCCACGCACCACGATGTAAGCTCCGTCCGGCAAGCCAGGGAGGGCGTGATGCTGCAGACCAGACAGAATGTTCTCGGCGAGCGGTTCCACCTGCAGCGCGCCGCCTTCGAGGCGCAGCCTTTCCCAACTTTGACGTTCGCAAGGATCGCCTCAAACGCCTGCTCGCGCTGACCGAGCGGCATGAAGCCGACATCTGCACCGCCATCGACACCGACTTTGGCGGCCGTTCCGCGCATGAGACGCGTCTTGCGGAACTGTTCGTCGTACGTGCCGGCGTCCGCCACGCGCTGTCGCACCTCAGGGGCTGGATGCGCGAACGCCGCGTTGCCACCACCATGCCGTTCCTGCCCGGCAGAAATCGCCTCATCCCGCAGCCGCTCGGTGTCATCGGCATCGTGTCGCCCTGGAATTATCCTTTCCAGCTCGCCGTCGCGCCGGTCATCGCGGCACTCGCAGCCGGCAATCGCGTGCTCATCAAACCTTCCGAATTGACGCCGGCTTTTTCGGCGCTGCTGGCCAAACTCGTTGCCGAGCATTTCGCAGCCGATGAGCTCGGCGTCATCAGCGGCGATGCGGAGATGGGAAAGGCCTTCGTGTCGATGCCTTTCGATCATTTGCTGTTCACCGGCTCGACCGCGGTCGGACGCCAGGTCGCGATCGCCGCGGCCGCCAATCTGACCCCGGTCACGCTCGAACTGGGCGGCAAGTCGCCGGCAATCTTCGATCCGTCATGCGACCTCGACGCGGCAGTATCGAGCATTGCCTACGGTAAGCTGTTGAATGCCGGGCAGACCTGTATCGCGCCGGATTACCTTCTGGTGCCGAAGGGGCAAGCAGGCACGGTCGCTGCCAGGCTCGCAACGGCGATCGCTAAGCTCTACCCGACCCTGCGCGACAACCCCGACTATACCGCCATCATCAGCGATCGGCACCACCAGCGCCTGCGCGACATGGTCACTGAAGCGCGTGACGCCGGCGCCGATATCACCGAAATCAACCCGGCCCACGAGGAACTCGGCGCCACCAGCCGGAAACTACCGCCGACCCTGGTCCGCAATGCCGGCTCCAACCTGCGGCTGATGCGCGAAGAGATCTTTGGGCCGGTGCTGCCCATCGTAGAATACACCGGGATCGACGAGGCGATCGCCCATGTGAACGGGGCCGACCGCCCGCTGGCACTCTACTGGTTCGGCCGCGACAGCGGCAACCGTCAACGCATCCTGCACGAGACAATTGCCGGCGGCGTCACCGTCAACGACTGCATGCTGCATCTGGTACAGGAAAACCAGCCCTTCGGCGGCGTCGGCGCCAGCGGCATGGGCGCCTATCACGGCGAATGGGGATTTCGCACCTTCAGCAAGGAGAAACCGGTTTTCATGCAGTCGCGGCTGAGCGCGGGAAGCCTGCTGCGCCCGCCCTACGGCAAGACGTTCGAACGGCTTTTCAGCCTCCTGCGGCACATCACCTGACCGACCGAGCTACGCAGCCCCGGTGCATTAAGACTATCTTCACCACGGTGCGGCAGGGTCCTCATCCTGCGGTGATGTCTTGAGTACCGCGGCGCCACAAGCGCCCAGGCAACAGACCCGCGCCTCTTTCTGGGGTGCGGGTCATTCCCGCTCGATCTCTTACCCCTCGTTAGAGCAATTCCAGGAAAAGTGTGAAGCGGTTTTCCGTCTAGAATTGCGTCAAAACAAAGAGTTAGAGCAGCTCGCCGTTTCCGTGAAACGGTGAAATGCTCTAGCCGAGGAAATCGGCCCGGTGCGGCGCAAAGCTGTCGACCAGCCGCCCCGCTTCGAGCGCCTTGACCCCGTGCACCAGGCCCGACGGCACGATGAAACTCCCGCCCGTCCCAACGATCTCGCTCCGGCCGTCGATGGTCACCTCGAAGCGGCCCTCGGCGACGTAACTTGCCTGGACGTGCGGGTGCGAATGCAGGGCGCCGACGCCACCCTTGTCGAAGCCGAATTCGACCAGCATCAACTCGTCAGTGTGCAGGAGAATGCGGCGCCTGTTGCCGTCCGGTGTCGCCGTCCAGGCGCCCTCGCCGGCATGCGCGAAGATCTTTGCGGTCATCGTCGTCTCCTCAGAGCAATTCCAGGAAAAGTGTGAAACGGTTTCCGTTCGGAATTGCGTCAAAACCTAGCGTGCCAGCCAGCCACCATCCACCGGCACCACCGCGCCATGCATGTAGTTCGACGCCGGCGCCAGCAGGAAGACGGCGGCATCGCCAATGTCGCCCGCCTCGCCCCAGCGACCGGCCGGGATGCGCGCCAGGATAGCGGCGCTGCGGTCGGGATCGGCGCGCAGCGCCTGCGTGTTGTTGGTTTCGATATAGCCTGGCGCGATAGCGTTGACGTTGATGCCTTTTTGCGCCCATTCGCAGGCAAGCAGCCGGGTGATGCCGAGCACGCCATGCTTCGAGGCGGTGTAGGACGCCACGCGAATGCCGCCCTGAAAGCTCAGCACGGAGGCAATGTTGACGATCTTGCCTTTCCGCTCAGCGGCCAAGGCACGCCTGGCAAAGCTTTGGCAGAGCAAAAAAACCGTCTTCAGATTGACGTCCATGACGTCGTCCCAATCGGCCTCGCTGAGATCGACGGCATCGGCGCGCCGGATGATGCCGGCATTGTTGACCAGCCCGTCGAGCGGGCCGCTTTCGTCCCAGACGCGGTCGAGCAAGGGGCCGGCGGCTGACGTGTCGGCAAGATCGGCGCTCACCGCCTCGAATTGCCCGCCCATCGTTGCGATCTTTCTGGCCGTATCGTCCATCGACGAGCGACCGACGCCGATCACCGTGCCGCCGGCGCGTGCGATCGATACGGCGATGCCCTGGCCGATGCCGGTGTTGGCGCCGGTGACCAGGATACGTTTTCCGGCAAGGCTGAAGGGGTCGCTCACCGCAGATCGCCCAACGCCACCGGGTCGACATCGGTGTAGTCGACATTGTCGCCGGCCATCGCCCAGATGAACGCATAATTGGAAGTGCCGGCGCCGGAGTGGATCGACCAACCCGGCGACAGCACGGCCTCTTCGTTGGCCATGACGATATGGCGCGTTTCGTCCGGCTCGCCCATGAAGTGGAAGACGCGCGCCGTCTCGGCCAGGTCGAAATAGAGATAGGCCTCCATGCGCCGGTCATGCACATGGCAAGGCATGGTGTTCCAGATAGAGCCCGGCGCCAGCTGGGTCATGCCGACCACCAGCTGGCAGGTCTTTGCGCCATCGGCATGGATGAACTGGAAGATCGAACGCTCGTTGCAGGCATCCTTGCTGCCAAGATCGAGGCGCTTTGCATCGCCGATGCGGATCAGCCGGCTGGGATGAGCCAGATGCGCCGGCGCACTGAGCAGATAGAACTTCGCCGGCGCCCCCTCATCCGCTGAGGCGAAGGACACATCCTGTGTGCCCATGCCGAGATAGAGCATGTCGCGCGCCTGCAATTCGAAGGACTGGCCGCCGGCCGTGATGACGCCCACGCCACCGATGTTGACGGCGATCAACTCGCGCCGGTCGAGGAAACCTTTGGTGCCGGTCGGCTTGATCGCCTCCAGTTGGAGCGGCGAGCCTATCGGCACGGCGCCGCCGACGATCATGCGGTCGTAGTGGGTGTAGGTCAGGCTGATGCGGCCGGACTGGAACAGGCCGTCAATGTGGAAATTGTGACGGAGTTCATCGCTTCCCATCGCCGCGGCGGCAACCGGGTCTATGGCAAAGCGGGATGTGTAATCGGTATGGCTCTGGCTCATTTTCGTCCTGACTTGAAATGGGTCATTCGCCGGCGGCGGCCCTGACCGAACTGGCATAGAAAGCCTGCCGCGCATGCAGGCGTTCGCGGTAGCGCTGCTGGCTGGCTGTGAGGTGCGCGCGCATTGCCTCGCGCGCCGCTTCGGCATCGCCCGATGTGATCGCATTGAGGATCACCAGATGTTCGCGCTGCAGCCCGCGCTGGTAGCTGTCGGATTGCGCCAGTTCGGTCGACCAGGGCGAGGTCACGTCGCACGGAATGGCGCGCCGGCCGAGCACGTCGAGCATCTCGACATAGAACGGGTTGTTGGTCGCGCTGGCGATGGCGCGGTGGAAGGCGAGGTCGGCCGGGCCGGTCGGCTCGCTGGCAAGCAGCAGCCGCTCGAATTCGAAGAAGGCTTCCTGGATCGCCGCCTCCTGCGCGGCGTTGCGGCGAATAGCGGCGATCCCGGCCGACTCGATCTCGATTGCCAGGCGTACCTCGAGCACGTTGAGCGCGATCGAATCCTTGGCTCCCATGTCGGCGGCAAGCGCTCCGAACATCGTCGAGATATGCTCGGTGACGAAGACGCCGGCGCCTTGACGCGGCTCGACCAGGCCGTCGGCGGCAAGCTTGGCCAGCGCCTCGCGGATGACGGTGCGGCTGACGCCGAAGGTCTCGGTCAGCTGGCCCTCGGTCGGCAATTTGTGGCCAGGCAGGATTTCGCCCGCCTGCAGCTGCTTGCGGATCGCCGCAACGACGGTCTCCGACAGCTTGGGTTTTCTCTCGACCCTGAGATCGGCGGATGCAGCGGACACGTGATGGTCTCCTAAAGCAATTCCAGGAAAAATGTGAAACGGTTTCCGTCCGGAATTGCGTCAAAACAAAGGGTTAGAGCAGTTCGCCGTTCCCGTGAACTGCTCTAGTGGAACAGGTGCGGCAACCACAACGAAATTTCCGGCACGTAGGTGACAAGCATCAACACAGCGAAAGCCGCCCCATAGAATGGCCAGATCGAACGCATCGCCGTCCAGATCGGGATCCGGCCGATCGCACAGCTGACGAACAGCACGGCCCCTACCGGCGGTGTGCACAAGCCGATGCCGAGATTGAGAATGAGGATCACGCCGAAATGCACCGGATCGACGCCGTAGGCCATGACCACCGGCAGGAAGATCGGCGTGGTGATGATGATCAGCGGCGACATGTCCATGAACGTGCCGAGGATGAGAAGCACGACGTTGATCAACAGCAGGATGACCAGCTTGTTGTCGGATACCGACTGCAGGAAGGCGACCAGAGCGGCCGGCACCCGGAGATAGGCCAGCAGCCAGCCAAAGGCGGCGGCGCAGCCGATGATCATCAGCACCATTGCGGTTGTGCGCACGGCAGCGGTGGTCGCGGTGACGAAGTCGTTCCAGCTCATTGAGCGATAGATCAGCAGGGTCACCAGGAAAGCATAGACGATGGCGATGCAGGAGCTTTCGGTGGCGGTGAAGACGCCGGAGCGAACGCCGCCGAAGATGATGCCGATCAGGATCAGCCCGGGAATTGCGGCAACGAGCAATTGCAGCGCCCTGCCGAAGCCGGCGAACGGCTCGGTCGGATAGGCGCGGCGGCTGGCGACCCAATAGGCCGTGACCATCAGAGATAGCGCCAGCAGCAGGCCCGGTATGATGCCGGCGGTGAACAGATCGGCGATCGAGATCCGGCCGCCGGCCGAAATCGAATAAATGATCATGTTGTGCGAAGGCGGTATCAGCAGCGCAATGATGGCGCCGACCGAAGTGATGTTGACAGCATAATCGACGCCGTAGCCGCGCGCCTTCATCTGCGGGATCATCAGCCCGCCGACCGCCGAGGCATCGGCCACCGCCGAGCCGGAAATGCCGCCGAACATGGTCGAGGCGGCGATGTTGACCTGGCCGAGCCCGCCTCGCAGGTGGCCGACCAACGCCCCGGCCAGCGCAACAAGGCGGGCGGCAATGCCGCCGCGCACCATCAGGTCACCGGCGAAGATGAAGAACGGGATGGCCATCAGCGAAAACACGCTGACACCGGAGTTGAGGCGCTGGAACACCACCAGCGGCGGCAGCCCCAGCACCAGAACCGTGGCGAAGCTGGCGACACCGAGGCAGAAGGCGATCGGTGTGCCGATGATCAGAAGAAAGACGAAGGTGCCGAACAGAACCGTCAATGCCATCTAGAGACCCTCCTCGCCCGTGGCGTATTGATCGGCATCGACCGGCAGTCCGGCAAACCGCCCGGCAAGCCGCTCGAGCGAAAACAGGCAGACAAGCGCGCCGCCCAGGATGACCGGCAGGAAACTGACGCCGCCCGGGAAAGCGAGAGACGGCATCACCGTGTTCCATGTCAGCCGGGTGAGCTGGGCGCCGTAGACGATCATGCCGAGACCGAAGGCGAGCACGACGACATCCGAAATGCTGCGCAGTACCGCCTTTGCGGCGGGCGGCAGGAAATAGAGCAGCACATCGAAGCCCAGATGCGTGCGTTCGCGGACACCGACGGCCGCGCCCAAAAAGATGAACCACCCCATCAAAATCACCGAGAAGGGTTCCGTCCAGCTTGGCGAACTGTTGAGCACATAGCGTGAGAACACCTGCCAGAAGATGATCACCGTCATCAGCGTCAGGCCGATGCCGCTGACCCACAGCGCAAGCCTCGCCAGCCGTGACAGCAGCCGTTCTATTGCCAGCCAGAATGGTTTCATATGCGCGCTTCCCACTGGACGGTGGCGCGCAAGCTCGCGCCACCATTGCCGCGAACGGATTATTTGGTCGCCTGGATGCGCGCGGCGAGATCTTTCAACTCGGGGGTCGAGAGATATTTCTCGTAGACCGGCTTCATCGCATCGATCAGCGGCTGCTTGTCGATCTCACTGACCTTGACGCCGGCTTTCTCGACGATGTCGCGCGACTTCTTCTCCTGCGCGTCCCACAATTCACGCATCTTGACGACGCTGTCCTTGGCCGCCTGCCGCACGATCGCCTGGTCTTCCGGGGCGAGCTTGTCCCAGCTCGCCTTCGACATCACCAGAACCTCGGGCACGATCTGGTGCTGGTCGAGCGTGTAATGCTTGGCGACCTCGAAATGCTTGGCGGACTCGAAGCTCGGCCAGTTGTTCTCGGCGCCGTCGATGACGCCTGTCTGCAAAGCCGAATAGACCTCGCCATAGGCCATCGGCGTGGCGTTGGCGCCCAACGCATTGACCATGTCGACGAACACGTCGGACTGGATGACGCGGAACTTCATGCCCTTCATGTCGGCCATCGAGGTGATGTCCTTCTTGGTGTTGTAGAAGGAGCGTGCCCCGGAATCGTAGAAGGCGAGACCGACAAGGTCGTGAGTCTCAAAAGCTTTCAGGATCTCGTCCCCGATCGGCCCGTCCATGACATGGCGCATATGCTCGACCGAGCGGAACATGTAGGGCAGCGACGGCACCGCGGTCTGTGGAACGATGCCGTTGAACGGCCCCATCGAGACGCGGTTGAGATCGATGACGCCGGTCTGCGTCTGCTCGATCGTGTCCTTCTCCTCGCCGAGCTGCGCCGAATGATAGACCTCGACCGAATAGCGGCCATTGGTGCGCTGCTTGATCAGCTCGCCCATATATTTGACCGCTTCGACGGTTGGATAGCCGTCGGGATGGGTATCGGACGACCGCAGCACGGTTTCGGCGTTGGCGATGCCGACCAGCAACGAGCCGAAAACGAATGTTACTGCCGTCAACTTCGAAAGATGCAACATGACTTCCTCCCTATGAAACCAAAACGCCCGGCTCAGAGCCGGTAGGCCTTTTTCGCAAGTGTATAGGCAAGCTCCCGCGCCAGCTCATGCGCCTCGTCCTCGCGCAGCCGATGCTCGGCGACGAGACGCGCCAGGAACGCGCAGTCGACCCGCCGCGCCACATCGTGGCGCGCCGGGATCGAGGGAAAGGCACGGGTGTCATCGTTGAAGCCGACGGTGTTGTAGAAGCCGGCGGTCTCGGTGGTCATCTCGCGGAAGCGCCGCATGCCTTCCGGGCTGTCGTGGAACCACCAGGCCGGCCCGAGCTTCAGCGCCGGGTAGACACCGGCGAGTGGCGCCAGTTCGCGCGCATAGCTTGTTTCGTCGAGCGTGAAGAGAACGATTGTGAGGTCGCGCTCAAGTCCGACGCAGTCGAGCAGTGGCTTCAGCGCCGTGACATAGTCGGTCCGGGTCGGGATATCGAAACCCTTGTCGCGGCCGAATTTTTGGAAAACAGCCGACGAATGATTGCGCCAGGAGCCGGGATGGATCTGCAGAACCAGCCCGTCGTCGAGGCTCATCTTGGCCATCTCGGTCAGCATCTGGGCGCGGAACAGTTTTCGCTCACGCTCGTCGTCGGAACCACGGCGAACGCGATTGAACAGCTCTTGCGCCGCCGCATCCGAAAGATTGGCGGTCTCGGCCGTCGGGTGGCCGTGGTCGGACGAGGTCGCGCCGAAACTTTTGAAGAAGGCGCGCCGCTGCCGATGCGCATCGAGATAGCCGGCCCAGCTGCCGGTGTCGCAGGCGGTAATTTCGCCGAGCCGGTCGAGATTGGTCGAAAACCCTTCGAAATCGGGATCGACGACAGCATCGGGCCGATAAGCGGTGACCACACGGCCCTGCCAGCCGCTGTCGCGGATCATCTGGTGCCATTTGAGATCGTCGAGCGCACCTTCCGTGGTCGCGATGACCTCGATGTTGAAGCGCTCGAACAGCGCACGGGGCCGGAAATTCTCCCACTGCAGCAGCGTTGCGATGGTGTCGTAGTGGCGGTCGGCGGTCGCCGCGTTCAGCGGTTCGTCGATGCCGAACAGATCGGCAAGCACATGATCGAACCACAGCCGGGTCGGTGTGCCCCGAAACAGATAATAGTGCTCGGCAAAACGACGCCAGATCGTCCGGCCGTCTGTCTCGACAGGCGCGCCGTCCAGCGTCGCCACGCCGAGATCCTCAAGGCGGATGCCTTGGCTGAACAGCATGCGGAAGATGTAGTGATCCGGAACGATGAGCAGTTGCGCCGGATCCGGAAAAGGCTCGTTCAGCGCATACCAACGCGGATCGGTGTGGCCATGCGGGCTGACCAGGGGCAGGTCCTTGATCCCGGCATAGAGATCGCGGGCAACCGAGCGCGAATGTGCATCGGCGGGAAACAGCAGATCCGCATCGGTCAGTGGCACGGCAATCCTCCCAGGGCCGCTATCGGTAGGGGCGACAAGAAATAATGTCAACATACAAAAACCAGATTGTTGTATGATGACTTTTCGGCCCATTGTGTGGCGGGAAATCGAATGTTACGCCGCTTTGCCGATCCCTGCCGAGGCCACTCATGTCATCCGACCAGACCAGTCGCACTACGACGACCGAACGCCTTTCCACGAAGACGGTGCGCGCACTGCCGGCTTCGATCGCGACGCCTTCGTATGACCGCAGCCGCATCGTCCCGGGCATCGTGCATCTTGGCGTCGGCGCCTTCCATCGCGCCCACCAGGCCGCCTATGTCGACGATTGCCTGGCGGCCGGCGAGACGGATTGGAGCATAACAGGCGTTTCGCTGCGCAGCGCCGACACGCGCGACGCACTCACGCCGCAGGATGGGCTCTACACGCTGGCGATCAGAAGCAGTGGAACCGAAAAACTTCAGGTCATCGGCTCGATTACCGCGATGCTGGTGGCGCCGGAGGATCCGGGCGCGGTGCTGGCCGCGCTGACCGATCCGCGCACCCGCATCGTCACACTTACGATCACCGAAAAGGCCTATCTGAGGGCGGCTGGCGGCGGATTGGACGCTGCTCATCCCGATATCGCCCATGATCTGGCCAATCCGCAGATGCCGAAGACAGCGCATGGTTTCCTGACCGAGGCGCTTGCCCGGCGACGCGCCGCCGGCACGCCGCCCTTTACCGTGCTCTGTTGCGACAATCTGCCGGCCAACGGCGCCACGCTGCATCGGCTGTTGGTTGAATTCGCCCAGTTGCGAGATGCCGGGCTCGCCCAATCGAGTGATGTCGGAATTGCCGATCACGTCGCCCATCAGGTCGCCTTTCCTTCAAGCATGGTCGACCGCATCGTGCCGGCAACCACCGATGCCGATCGGGCGCGGATCGCTGAAGAACTCGGTGCCGAGGACGCTTGGCCTGTCATGACCGAGCCGTTCTGCCAATGGGTGGTCGAAGACAATTTCCCAGCGGGCCGCCCGGACTGGGAACAGTTCGGCGTCACCATGGTTCGCGACGTCGGCCCGTTCGAGGACATGAAGCTCAGGCTGCTCAACGGCTCGCATTCGGCCATCGCCTATCTTGGCCTGCTCAGCGGTCATGCCACCGTCGACCGCGCCTTCGCCGACCCGGCGATCCGGCAATTCGTCGATGCATTGTGGGCGGAAGCCATCCCGACCCTGCCCGAGGATGCCGGGCTCGACACGAGCGCTTATACCGCGGAGCTCGCTGAGCGTTTTTCCAACACTGCACTTGCCCACCGTACGGCTCAGATCGCCAATGACGGCAGCCAGAAATTGCCGCAGCGCATCGTCGCTTCCGCCATCGAATGTCTAGAAGCCGGTACCGAGCTGGTCCATCTCACGTTGGTGGTGGCTGCCTGGATCGCTGCTTGCGCCGCACGAGGAAAAACCTTGCCGGAGGGCCATTTCACCGACCCACTCGACGCGGCGTTGACGGCACTTTTGGGCGAGCAACTGCCGGCGAACGAAACCGTGACCGCGGTGTTCGACCTCGCCGGCTTCGCCAGGGACCATGCCGAGCGCCAGACCTTGATCGAGCTCGTGGCCGTGCATCTCGTCCACCTGCGACGAGACGGCCCGACATTGGCTTTCGCAGCCTTGGGCATTTGAACAAAAAAGCGAGGCAAGGCCCCGCTTTTTACTCTTTCATCGAACCGAATTTCAAGCCGGCAGGATGGCGCCTTCCAGCGTGGTGAGCTGGCTAAGGAACTGTTCCGCCTTGCTGCGAGCCTCGTCGTCCTTGGCATCAGTGGCGTCTTCTTTGGCTTCCTGGATGCGGCGCGCGAGATCGGCGCGGTCGACATCCTTCACCGCGACAGCCGATTCCGCCAGCAGCGTGCAGCCGGCCGGAACGATGTCGGCGAAGCCGCCGAACACCACATAGCGTTCTTCGCCGCCCGCTGCGGTCTTTACGGTGACGACACCCGGCTTGATCGTCGTCATGACCGGCGCGTGATGCGCCATCACGGTCATCTCGCCTTCGGCTCCCGGAATGACGACGGATTCAACCTGCTCGGAAACAAGCAGGCGCTCCGGCGAGACCAGTTCGAACTTGAAAGCTTCAGCCATGATCAATTTAGCGAATAGCGAATAGCGAGCAGCGAGTAGTCAGAAGAAGAATTCGCCGGCCCATATTCCCTATTCGCTACTCCCTATTCGCTATTCGCTTGATTACGCCGCTTCAGCCGCGAGGCGCTGTGCTTTCTCGACCGCTTCCTCGATGCCGCCGACCATGTAGAAGGCAGCTTCCGGAAGGTGATCGTAGTCGCCGTTGCAGAGGCCCTTGAAGCCCTTGATGGTGTCGGCGAGGTCGACCAGCTTGCCCGGGGCGCCGGTGAACACTTCGGCGACGAAGAAGGGCTGCGACAGGAAGCGCTCGATCTTGCGGGCGCGGGCCACGGTCTGCTTGTCCTCTTCCGACAGCTCGTCCATGCCCAGGATGGCGATGATGTCCTGCAGCGACTTGTAGCGCTGGAGGATCGACTGCACCTGGCGCGCGACGCCGTAATGCTCGTCGCCAACGACCAGCGGGTCGAGCATGCGCGAGGTCGAATCCAGCGGATCGACCGCCGGATAGATGCCCTTTTCGGCGATGGCGCGGTTCAGCGTCGTGGTCGCGTCAAGGTGGGCGAACGAGGTCGCCGGCGCCGGATCGGTCAAGTCGTCGGCGGGCACGTAGATCGCCTGCACGGACGTGATCGAGCCCTTGGTGGTGGTGGTGATGCGTTCCTGCAGCGCGCCCATGTCGGTGGCGAGCGTCGGCTGATAGCCCACGGCTGAAGGAATACGGCCGAGCAGAGCCGACACTTCCGAACCAGCCTGCGTGAAGCGGAAGATGTTGTCGACGAAGAACAACACGTCCTGGCCCTGGTCGCGGAAATACTCCGCAACCGTCAGGCCGGTCAGGCCGACGCGGGCGCGCGCGCCCGGCGGCTCGTTCATCTGGCCGTAGACGAGCGCGGCCTTGGAGCCTTCGCCGCCGCCCTTCTTGTTGACGCCGGATTCGATGAACTCGTGATAGAGATCGTTGCCTTCGCGGGTGCGCTCGCCGACGCCGGCGAACACCGAATAGCCGCCATGCGCCTTGGCGATATTGTTGATCAGTTCCTGGATCAGCACGGTCTTGCCGACGCCGGCGCCGCCGAACAGGCCGATCTTGCCGCCCTTGGCGTAGGGAGCCAAGAGGTCGAGCACCTTGATGCCGGTGATCAGGATCTGTGCTTCCGTCGACTGCTCGACATACGTCGGAGCCGGCTGGTGGATGGAGCGCATTTCGATCGCGTCGACCGGGCCTTCTTCGTCGACCGGCTCGCCGATGACGTTGATGATGCGGCCGAGCATGCCCGGGCCGACCGGCACGGTGATCGGCGCGCCGGTGTCACGCACTTCCTGGCCGCGAACCAGACCTTCGGTCGAGTCCATGGCGATGCAGCGCACGGTGTTTTCACCCAGGTGCTGGGCGACTTCGAGCACCAGACGGTTGCCGACATTGGTCGTCTCGAGCGCGTTCAGGATCGCCGGCAGGTGATCGCCGAACTGCACGTCGACGACGGCGCCGATGACCTGGCGGACCTTGCCGACAACGCCGGTTGCCTTGCTGGCCACTGCCGATGTCTTGGCAGCTGCGGTCTTCGCCGGTGCTGCTGCCTTGGCCGGGGCCGCCTTCGCGGCTGCTGCTGGAGCCTTTGCCGCCTTCGCGGGGGCTGCTGCCTTCGCGGCTGCGGCCTTGGGGGCTGCCTTCTGGGGGGTCGCTGCTTTCGCCATCGTCTTTACCCTTTTTCGTCCTTTGTTTCTCACGCGGTCCGGTCGCGGGCAAAAAACCCGCGGACCGCGCCTAGAGCGCCTCGGCGCCCGAAATGATTTCGATCAGTTCCTTGGTGATCTGCGCCTGCCGCTGGCGGTTATAGGTGATCGACAGTTTGTTAATCATCTCGCCAGCGTTGCGCGTCGCATTGTCCATGGCGCTCATCTTGGCGCCCATCTCGCCGGCCGCGTTTTCGAGCAGTGCCCGGAAAACCTGCACCGAGATGTTGCGCGGAATGAGATCGGAGAGGATTTCGCCCGGCTCCGGTTCGTATTCATAGACAGCGTTGCCGCCATCCGTCACTTCCGCCTGAGCCGAAGCAACGCCCGCCGGAATGATCTGCTGCGCGGTCGGGATTTGGCTGATCACCGACTTGAACTGCGAATAGAACAGCGTGCAGATGTCGAAGCCGCCCTCGTTGAAGAGATGGATGACCTTCTTGGCGATGGCATCGGCATTGACGAAACCGAGTGTCTTGACCTCGCGCAGATCGACGCGATCGATGATCAGCGACGCGTAGTCGCGGCGCAGGATGTCGAAACCCTTCTTGCCGACGCAGATGATCTTGACCTGCTTGCCGTCGGCCAAAAGCTTGCGGATGTGGTCGCGGGCAAGACGGGCGATCTGCGAATTGAAGCCGCCGCACAGGCCGCGCTCGGCGGTGCAGACGACGAGCAGATGCACATCATCCTTGCCGGTGCCGGTCATCAGCGCCGGGGCATCGCCACCGCCGCCGATCGCCTGGGTGATGTTGGCCAGCACGGAACCCATGCGCTCCGAATAGGGGCGCGCCGCTTCCGCAGCCTCTTGCGCACGGCGCAGCTTCGCCGCAGCGACCATCTGCATCGCCTTGGTGATCTTCTGCGTCGCCTTGACCGAGGCGATACGGTTACGAAGGTCTTTTAATGAAGGCATGCTTCAAACCTGATCCCGTCTTGTCGCTTCGCTCAGGCGAAGGTCTTGGCGAAAGCGTCGATCTCGGCCTTCAGCTTGGCGCGCAGATCGTCCGACAGTGCCTTTTCCTTGCGGATGGCGTCGAGAACGTCCTTGCCGGCCGCACGCATGTGGCTGAGCAGGCCATGCTCGAACTTGCCGACCTGGTTGACCGGCAGCTTGTCGAGATAACCGTTGACGCCGGCGAAGATCACCGCGACCTGCTCTTCCGTCTTCAGCGGCGAGAACTGCGGCTGCTTCAGGAGTTCGGTCAGGCGCGATCCGCGGTTGAGCAGGCGCTGCGTGGCAGCGTCGAGATCCGAGCCGAACTGCGCGAAGGCCGCCATTTCGCGGTACTGCGCGAGCTCGCCCTTGATCGAGCCGGCAACCTGCTTCATCGCCTTGATCTGCGCGGCCGAGCCGACGCGCGACACCGACAGACCGACGTTCACCGCAGGACGGATGCCCTGGAAGAACAGGTTGGTTTCGAGGAAGATCTGGCCGTCGGTGATCGAAATCACGTTGGTCGGGATGTAGGCCGACACGTCGTTGGCCTGCGTCTCGATGATCGGCAGAGCGGTCAGCGACCCGCCGCCCAGATCGTCGTTGAGCTTGGCGGCGCGCTCGAGCAGGCGCGAGTGCAGGTAGAACACGTCGCCCGGATAGGCTTCGCGGCCCGGCGGGCGGCGCAGCAGCAGCGACATCTGGCGATAGGCGACGGCCTGCTTCGACAGATCGTCATAGCTGATCAGCGCGTGCATGCCGTTGTCGCGGAAATATTCACCCATGGTGCAGCCGGCGAACGGCGCCAGGAACTGCATTGGCGCCGGGTCGGAAGCGGTGGCGGCGATGATGATCGAGTATTCGAGCGCGCCGCGCTCTTCCAGCACCTTGACGAACTGCGCGACGGTCGAGCGCTTCTGGCCGACGGCGACGTAGACGCAGTAGAGCTTTTCCTTCTCGGGGCCGTTGTCGTGCACCGACTTCTGGTTGAGCATCGTGTCGAGGATGATGGCGGTCTTGCCGGTCTGGCGATCGCCGATGACCAGCTCGCGCTGGCCGCGGCCGACCGGGATCAGCGCATCGATGGCCTTGAGGCCGGTCGACATCGGCTCGTTCACCGACTTGCGCGGAATGATGCCGGGCGCCTTGACGTCGACGCGCTTGCGCTCGACTGCCTTGATCGGACCCTTGCCATCGATCGGATTGCCGAGCGCATCGACGACGCGGCCGAGCAGGCCTGGGCCGACGGGAACGTCGACGATGGCGCCGGTGCGCTTGACGATGTCGCCTTCCTTGATGTCGCGGTCGGCGCCGAAGATGACGACGCCGACATTGTCGGCTTCGAGGTTGAGCGCCATGCCGCGGATGCCGCCGGGGAATTCGACCATCTCGCCGGCCTGGACATTGTCGAGGCCGTAGACACGAGCGATACCGTCACCGACGGACAGCACCTGTCCAACTTCGGAGACCTCGGCCTCCTTGCCGAAATTCTTGATCTGGTCTTTCAGAATTGCGGAAATTTCCGCGGCGCGGATGTCCATCAGCCGACCTCTTTCAGTGCAAGCTTGAGCGAATTGAGTTTGGTTTTGAGCGACGTATCGATCTGGCGCGAGCCCATCTTGACCACCAGCCCGCCGAGCAGCGACGGATCGACGGTGACGGAGATAGCCACATCCTTGCCGGCAACGCTCTTCAGCGCCGCCTTGAGTTCGGTCTGCTGGACAGCCGTCAGCGCGTGAGCCGACGTCACTTCAGCAGCGGTCTCGCCACGGTGTTCGGCTGATATCTGGCGGAACGCCCTGATCATGCCGGGAATGGCGAACAGCCGGCGGTTGCGGGCGACGACGCGCAGGAAATTTCCGGTAAGGCCGGTGATCCCGGCCTTGTCAGCGATCGCCGCGATGGCCTTCGCCTGGTCCTCGCTGGAGAACACCGGGCTGTTGATCAGCCGGGTGAGATCAGCGCTGCCCGCGAGCATGATTTCGAAACTGTTGAGGTCGGCTTCGACCTTGGCCACGGAATTTGCCTGCAGGGCGAGTTCGAACAGCGAACCCGCATAGCGTTCTGCGACACCTGAGATTGGCGATGACGATTGAGCCACGGACCGTCTTTTCTCTTGTCTGACAGGCCGTAGATTGTTGGCGCGAGCAAAAACTCTGGCTAAATCTTTGACCTTACTGCATTTTTTCGAGCACGGAGGCGCGGCTTCCGCTATCCCCGGCCGAAAGTCGATTGCCGTCTAGCACAGGCATTTTAAGACCGCAATGCGTCGTTCCGCATGGTTTTCAGGCACTATTGTCGCATCCGGCGAAAGTCGCCCGTCTTCCATCGCGGAATACCCAATGATTCAAGGCAGAAAGCCGAAGGCGAAGGCGAGCGGCAACGCCGCTAGGACCAATTCCAGCACAATGGAAACCCAATTGAAAGGCGTGTTGGCGCCATCAGACATCATCGACAGCAGCCGGCCGAAGGCAGTGAACAGCCAGGAGAAGCCAAGCGCCATGTAGATCAGCGGCTGCGCCAGCAGGATACAGCACAGGCCGACACCGAGATAAAAGCCCGACATCCTGCCGCGCCCCTCGGCGATCGCCGCAGCCTTCTCTGGCTTGACCTGCAGGCGCAGGGCACGAAAGGCGAGACCCGGCGCCAGGAAGAACAAAAGCCCGAGCAGCACCGTGAAGACGGCGCTCGACCACGCCAGCCATTCGCCCTGGCTCGTCGGCCATGGAAGCGCAAAATCCATCTTGTCCCCTCGAAATGCCTGTTTTGAAATTCCGGGCATTCTAACGGAGGAAAGCCCCCGCGCCAGATGGGTCCAGGTACTTTAGGCAGCGCGCATCAACCGAGCGCGAATTCCACAGCCGCCTCGGCATGGATGCGCGTCGTGTCGAAGACCGGGATGTCGAAATCCTGCTGGCCGATGAGCATGGTGATCTCGGTGCAGCCCATGATGACGCTATCGGCCGCCTCTTCGCGGCGCAGGCGTTCGGTCTCGGCGATATAGGCCGCCTTTGAAGTCTCCTTGACCATGCCCTGGCACAACTCGTCGTAGATGACGCGATGGACCATGTCGCGCCCGGCCGCATCCGGCACCACGGGGTCCAAGCCAAATCTGTCAGCGAGCCGGCCTTTGTAGAAATCCTGCTCCATGGTGAAGCGCGTCGCCAGCAGCGCCGGACGCTGCATTCCGGCACGCTTGACCGCCACTGCGGTGGCATCGGCGATGTGGATCAGCGGGATCGACACCGACGCCTGCACCTGATCGGCCAGTTTGTGCATGGTGTTGGTGCACAAAAGCAGACCTTCCGCGCCGCCGGCCTCGAGCTTGCGTGCGGCTTCGACGAGAAGCACACCGGCGCCGTCCCAGTCACCATGATGCTGCCGCTCGGCGATTTCGGCAAAGTCGAACGACCACAGAAGCAGTTTCGCCGAATGCAGCCCACCCAGCCGTTCGCGCACGATCTCGTTGAGCAGGCGATAATAGATGGCGGTCGATTCCCAGCTCATGCCGCCGAGAAGGCCAAGGGTCTTCATATGAGTTTCCACATCTCGCTGGCTTGCGGGCAACCTATCGCTGAAAGCGCAACCTTACAAAAAACTCTGCGGGTCGACGTCGACCTGCACCCGGACCGAGCCGCGTTGCTTCGGCCCGTTGGCCAGCATGGCCCTGATAAAACCTTGCATGTCGGCGCGCCGTTCGCCCTGGATCAGCAGCCGGAAGCGGTGGCGGCCGCCGAGCAGTGACAACGGCGCCTCGGCTGGCCCCAGCACGAACAGATCTGACGCCTCGGGTGCGGCGCGGCGCAGGCCACGTGCGTGGCCCTCGGCTTCCGCTCGTGTCACCGCACTGACGATGACACCCGCGAGCCGGCCGAAGGGCGGCAGGGCAGCCCGTTCGCGCTCGGCGATCTCACGTTCGTAAAATGCCTCGGCGTCGCCCGAGACGATCGCCCGCATCACCGGGTGGTCGGGCTGAAAAGTCTGCAGCAGGCCAAGGCTCTTCTTGCCGGTGCGGCCGGCGCGGCCGGTGACCTGGCTGAGCAGCTGGAACGTGCGCTCGGCGGCGCGCGGATCGCCATTGGCAAGTCCGAGATCGGCATCGACGACGCCGACCAAAGTCATGTTGGGAAAGTTGTGGCCCTTGGCGACGAGCTGCGTGCCGATGACGATGTCGGCTTCGCCATCGGCGATCGCTTCCAGCTCCAGCCGCAGCCGCCGCACGCCGCCCATCAGGTCGGACGACAAGACGATGGTGCGCGCGTCGGGAAAATGCGTAACGACCTCTTCGGCGATCCGCTCGACACCCGGTCCGCAGGCGACCAGATGATCGAGCGTGCCGCATTCCGGGCAGGCTTCGGGGCGGCGCTCATTGTGCCCGCAATGATGGCAGACCAGCTGGCCGCGAAAGCGATGCTCGACCAGCCAGGCCGAGCAGACTGGGCAGCCGAAGCGATGACCGCAGACCCGGCACAGCGTCAAGGGCGCATAGCCGCGCCGATTGAGGAACAGTAACGACTGCTCCTGCCTCTCCAGCGTCTGGCGCATCTGGTCGAGCAGCACCGGCGACAGAAAGCCGCCACGCGCCGGCGGCGCACGCCGCATGTCGACCGCCTTCAGATGCGGAAGTGCTGCCTCGGCGAAGCGAGCGGAAAGCACCGCCCTGTTATATTTACCTTGGCTGGCATTGACCCGGCTTTCGACCGACGGCGTCGCCGACGCCAGCACCACGGGGAAGCTGCCGATATGGCCGCGCACCACCGCCATGTCGCGCGCATTGTAGAAGACGCGGTCCTCCTGCTTGTAGGCAGGGTCGTGCTCCTCGTCGACGACGATAAGGCCGAGCTCCTTGAACGGCAGGAACAGCGCTGAGCGCGCGCCGGCGACGACCCGCACGCCGCCCTCCGCCACTTGCCGCCAAACCCGCTCGCGCATCCGCGGCGGCAGGTCGGAATGCCATTCGCCCGGCTTGGCGCCGAAGCGCTGCTGGAAGCGCTCGAGAAAGGCATGCGTCAGCGCGATTTCCGGCAGCAGGATCAGAACCTGCCTCCCCTGGTCGAGCGCAGCCGCCACCGCCTCGAAATAGACCTCGGTCTTACCCGAACCGGTGACGCCGTCGAGCAGCGCGACGTTGAACACGCCGGCTGCGACATTGGCGCGCAGCATCTGCGCCGCGGCGCCCTGGTCCGGCATCAGTTCCGGAATAGCGTAGCCGGGATCGGGCGCGGCCACCACCGGGCGCGGCGGGATCATCACGGTCTCGAACACGCCTTGCGCCCTCAGGCCGTCGATCACCGTCGACGACACGCCGGCGGCGTGAGCGAGGCCGGAGCGCGTCCAGGCAAGGCCGCCTTCGGCCGTCTCCAGCACGCGCTGCCTGGCGCCCGTCATCCGGTCAGGTGCGAGAAGCGTGCGCTGCAACCCCTCGATCCACGGTTCGGGGTCGAAAGCCTCCGGCGCCCGAAGCAGCATGCGCGCCACCATGCCCGGCGGCGACAGCGTGTACTGCGCCACCCAGTCGACGAAACGGCGCATCGCGCGGTCGATCGGCGGGCAGTCGAAGACCTGTTCGATAGGACGCAGCTTTTTCGCGTCGACCTTCTCGACCGCGCCATCCCAGACGATGCCGGCGACCTGGCGCGGCCCGAGCGGCACACGCACGATCGAGCCCGGCACCACGCGCATGCCGGCCGGCACGGCGTAGGTGTAGGAGCGTTCGGCGGGCATCGGCACCAGCACCGGTGCGGCTGCGACAAAGGGCGAATCTTCGATCATGAGGCGTGACCTTGCCCTGACTTTGGTCTAGATCAAAGGCCGACCCCAAATGTGCATGACATGCACATGAAATCTTCAGGAGACCCGCCATGAAATTTTTTGTCGACACCGCCGACGTCAAGGATATCCGTGAGCTGAACGATCTGGGGCTGCTCGACGGCGTCACCACCAATCCGTCGCTGATCCTCAAATCCGGCGGCAAGATCGCCGAGGTCACCAAACAGATTTGCGACATCGTCAAGGGTCCGGTCTCGGCTGAAGTCACCGCCACCGAATATTCCGAGATGATGCAGCAGGCCAAGGTTCTGGCCAAGATCGCCGACAATGTCTGCATCAAGGTGCCGCTGACGCTGGACGGTCTCAAGGCTTGCAAGACGATCCGCACCGAGATGAACCGCCTGGTCAACGTCACCCTGTGCTTTTCGGCCAACCAGGCGCTGCTTGCGGCCAAGGCCGGCGCCTCGTTCATCTCGCCCTTCGTCGGCCGCATCGACGACATCGGCATCGACGGCATGGAGCTGATCCAGGAAATCCGGCAGATCTATGATAATTACGATTTCCAGACCGAGATCCTCGTCGCCTCGGTGCGCACCGTGAACCACGTCAAGCAGGCGGCACTGATCGGCGCCGACGTCGTGACCGCGCCGCCGGCGACCCTGAAGGCCCTGGTCAACCATCCGCTGACGGACAAGGGCCTCGCCGCCTTCCTCGCCGACTGGGCCAAGACCGGCCAGAAGATCGGCTGACGACGGTGATCGGCTGAAGCCAATTCGTTTGTGATGAAAAAGGCCGGGCAACCGGCCTTTTTCATGTGCGCTCCAAGCAGACTGCCGCTCAATCCGCCCCGTCATCCTCGGGCGGGCTCGCCGGCTGGCGCCGGCCCATGATGATTTCGCGTTTGCCAACATGGTTGGGTGCGCCGACCAATCCTTCCTTTTCCATACGCTCGACCAGGGATGCGGCGCGGTTGTAGCCGATGCCGAGGCGGCGCTGGATGTAGGAGGTCGAACACTTCTTGTCGCGCACCACCACCTTGACCGCCTCGTCGTAGATCGCATCGCTGTCTTCGGCTGCAACCGATCCCTTGTCGAAGACCGCGCCCTGGTCCTCGTCGATTTCTTCCTCATCCTCGTCGGCGGTCACGGTTTCCAGATATTCAGGCCGGCCCTGCGCCTTGAGATGCGCCACGACGTGCTCGACCTCCGCGTCGGAGACAAACGGCCCATGCACGCGCGAAATGCGCCCGCCACCCATCATGTGCAGCATGTCGCCCTGGCCGAGCAGCTGCTCGGCGCCCTGCTCGCCCAGGATGGTGCGGCTGTCGATCTTCGACGTCACCTGGAAGGAAATCCGGGTCGGGAAATTGGCCTTGATCGTGCCCGTGATGACGTCGACCGAGGGACGCTGCGTTGCCATGATCAGGTGGATGCCGGCAGCACGCGCCATCTGCGCCAGACGCTGGATGGCGCCTTCGATCTCCTTGCCGGCGACCATCATCAGGTCGGCCATCTCGTCGACGATGACGACGATGTAGGGCATCGGCGCCAAGTCTACTTCCTGCTGTTCGAAAAGCGGTTCGCCGGTGCCCTTTTCGAAGCCGGTCTGCACCGTCATGACGACGGTTTCGCCCTTGTCGCGGGCTTGGGCGGCGCGCTCGTTGTAGCCGTCGATGTTGCGCACACCGAGCCGCGCCATCTTGCGATACCGGTCCTCCATTTCGCGCACCGCCCATTTGAGCGCCGTGACGGCTTTCTTGGGATCCGTGACGACGGGCGTCAGAAGATGCGGGATGCCGTCATAGACAGAGAGTTCGAGCATTTTGGGATCGACCATGATCAGCCGGCATTCTTCCGGCTTCAGCCGATAGAGCAACGACAGGATCATGGTGTTGATGGCGACCGACTTGCCGGAGCCGGTGGTTCCGGCCACGAGCAGATGCGGCATCTTCGCCAGCTCGGCGATGACCGGCTCACCCCCGATCGTCTTGCCGAGACACAGCGCCAGCTTGCAGCTTGTCTTGCGGAAGCCCTCGGATTCGATCAGTTCCCGGAAATAGACGGTTTCGCGCATCTCGTTCGGAAGCTCGATGCCGAGGACGTTGCGGCCGGGCACGACGGCGACGCGCGCCGAAATCGCCGACATGGAGCGGGCGATATCGTCGGCAAGCCCGATGACGCGAGAAGATTTGACGCCCGGCGCCGGCTCGAATTCATAGAGCGTGACGACCGGGCCGGGACGAACATGAATGATCTCGCCACGCACGCCGAAGTCTTCGAGCACGCTTTCCAGGAGATCCGCGTTCTGCTCGAGCCGCTCCTGCGACATGTAGAAGCCTTGTCCCTCCGGTGGCTGCTGCAACAGCTCTTCCGAGGGAAGCTCATAGGGATCGCCTGCGGTTGACAGCACCACCTTTCCAGCCCCAGGCAAGCGTGCAGAGCGGGCGCCAACGGCCTTGGCAGGGACGTTCGCACTTGGCGCGGCCGGTGCGGAAACGGCGACGCTTTTGGCGGCTGGAATTGCGACAGGCTGGACCGGCGACAGCGCATTGCTCGCCGGCACGTCAGGTTGGGCGACGGCCTGGTTCGAATTGGCCGGCCAAACATCCGGCAACGGCTTCAAGGCCTGGCCCGGCAGGCAGTCGATGACACGAAACAAGGCGGTGGCATCGGTCCCTGTCGTCGGACGGATGTCGATCGGCATAGTGGTGACTGGCGCTGCGGCGAGCGGCGCAGGCGACGCTGAACCGGTTTGCCGGGCCGGCGGCGAAACGTCGACCAGATAGGGTGCCATAGCCTCGAAGAAGGCATGATCCGAAAGATATGGCCAGCGCAGCCTTTCGGTTTTGATCGGGGCGCCCGGAGCAACGGACGCACGCGCGGATGCCCGTCCCGTTGCGACCGTCCTCGGCGGCACCGGCGCAACGGCTGGCACCCTCTCCCTGGCGCGCACGGACGGGACAAAAGCAGCAGCCGGCGGCAGTGGCCCTTGCGTGGCGTGCCCGGTCTGCGGCTGGGAGGCAGGGCTTTTCACCGACGCCGGCAATGCCAGGAGCGAGGGCGCGGAGGACGCCCTGCCGACCATGGGTTGCGCAACGGCTTGCTGTGCCGGGCGCGTCGCGCCGTGTTCGACGACACGCTCGTGCTGCGGATGATGCTTCCTGGCCTCATAATCCGGCGTGCGTGTAAAACGCACGTTGGGTGCAAGGAAGAAATATTCCTGCCAGGCAGGGCTCTCGATATCGCCGATTTTCGAAGGCGTGTCGTCGGAGCCACTCCGCGGCTCCATATAGGGCCGCTTGTTGCCGCCGAGATCGACCACCGGCGCGGAATAGCCGGCCTGGCGTGTGGCGGGCTGCCGGCCGGCCGTTTCCTTGCGAGCCGGACGATCAAGGTCGCCTGCGGCGGAAGAACTTCGCTGACCACCCCTGTCGCCGATGCTCTCGGAGCGCTTCCCCTCGGGATCATCAGGCGATGCGGCCGTCGACAAATTGACCCGGGAAAAACGCTTGGCTTCCATTCTCAAGACTCACTCTGAAATGTCTGCCGAGCAATAGGGAGCGAGTGGTTAACAGTTGCTTCCCGGATGGGTCGCCGACGATCCTGAGCGCCAAAATCTTCGTGGCAGTCTGCGAGCGACGTGGCACGATCGTCGCCTCGCCGGTGGCGCGATCTACTCGCTGTGCCGTAGCAGGCCGATGGGTCTCTTCGGCCAATCTCTGTTCAGAATCTGGCTCTGTTCGGGAATCTGGTCATGATCCCACGATCATCCCGTCATGCCTGGGGCGCCAGACCGTTTTCGTAAAGCAGATGAGGTGCGCTAGCCGGTCTTGCCGTGCCGGACAAGGTCCTGGGCAATGGACAGCTGCAGCGCTTCCGCCAACTCTCGCGCCGCGCGATTCTCGGCGTCGATCTGCGCCCGGTATGCGGCGAATTCCTGACGCGGCCTGTCGAAGGACGAGGTGATCGAACGCTTGCCGGATGCGATCACCACGCCGGTCTTCGCATCGGCCAGCGTATAGCTGCCGGTCAGCGTCACGGAACCGGCGGTCGGCTCGTCTTCGTCGGTTCCGACCTGCACAAGTGCCGCGGACTCGACCGCTTCGGTCACGCCGAGATTGAGCGAATAGGCCGGCGAGGCCGGCTCGCCGGCGCCTCGTCCAAACCCGAAAATGAGATTGTTGCGCACCTGTTGGCCGTAACGCGTATTGACCGGCTTGATGCCGATCAACGCCAGTTCGGCACTGGCACTGGCCTGCGAACCCGACAGTGGCGCGCTCGAATAGAGCGGCCGCACCGTGCAGGCCGAGACAAGCGCGAGCGAACCTATCAGGCCGGCAAGCGCCATGCGGCGCAGCAAATGGCTCAACTCTGTCTTTTCCCGATCAGGCAACGACATTGACGATCCTCTGCGGCACGATGATCACCTTGCGCGGAGCCTTCCCTTCGAGTGCTTTCTGCACGAAGTCGAGAGCCAATACCGCTTTTTCGACCGCACCTTGGTCCGCGTCGCGGGCAATTGTCAAATCCCCCCGCTTCTTGCCGTTGACCTGTACCGGATAGGTGACTTCGTTGTCGACGACCAGCGCCGGATCGAAGACCGGCCAGGGCCGTTCGGCAACGAGATCGGTGCCGCCGAGCGTTGCCCAGCACTCCTCGGCCAGATGCGGCATGACCGGCGCGATCAGATGCACGAGAATCTCCACCGCCTGCCGGCAGGCGCCTTTCAGCGCTGCATCGGCCTTGCCTTCGGCCACCTCGTTAAGCGGCGTGGTCAGCGCGTTGGCCAGTTCGTAGATGCGGGCGATGGCGCGGTTGAAAGCGAGCTTCTCGATATCCTCTCCGACCGCCTTGAGTATCTTGTGCGCGGCCTTGGAAACCACCGCGGCCTCGCCGCTGCTGGCCGCCACGGGCTTGATGCCGGCCAGTGTTTCGGCCGCCGTCGACACCAGGCGCCAGATGCGCTGGATGAAGCGATGCGCGCCGGCGGCGCCATCGTCGGTCCACTCGACATCGCGCTCGGGAGGCGAATCCGACAGCATGAACCAGCGCGCCGTATCGGCGCCGTAGCCATCGGTGATGTCTTCCGGGCTCACAGTGTTCTTCTTCGACTTCGACATCTTTTCCAGCGGGCCGATGGAGACGGTCTCGCCGGTGGCGATCTCGATGGCGCTGCGCTTGCCGTCGACGTCGTCCAGCCGAACTTCGGTGGGCGCCAGCCAGCGGCCGTTCGATGCCGAGCCAACGCGATAGGTTTCGTGCACCACCATGCCTTGCGTGAACAGGCCCTTGAACGGCTCGGCCAGATCGACATGGCCGGCCTCCCGCATGGCGCGGGTGAAGAAGCGCGAATAGAGCAGATGCAGGATCGCGTGCTCGATCCCGCCAATATACTGGTCGACCGGCAGCCATTCGTTGGCCGCCTTGGGATCGGTCGGTTCATGTGCCCACGGCGCGGTGAAGCGGGCAAAATACCACGACGAATCGACGAACGTGTCCATCGTGTCGGTTTCGCGCCGCGCATCCCTGCCGCATTGCGGACATTTCACATGCCGCCATGTCGGATGACGGTCGAGCGGATTGCCCGGGCGGTCGAAATCGACATCGTCGGGCAGCTTCACCGGCAGGTCCGCCTTCGGCACCGGCACCACGCCGCAAGCCTCGCAATGGATCATCGGGATAGGGCAGCCCCAGTAGCGCTGGCGCGAAATGCCCCAATCGCGCAGACGGAAATTCACCTTGCGCTCGGCCATCGGCCGGTTGCCGATCGTCTTCTGCTCCAGCAGTTTGGCGACTTCGTCGAAAGACTGATCCGGCTTCATGCCGTTGAGAAAGCGCGAATTGATCATCACGCCGTCATCGACATAGGCTTCATCGATGATCTGGAACGTCGCCGGATTCTCGCCTTCCGGCATCACCACCGGAATCACCGGCAGGCCATATTTGTTGGCGAAGTCGAGGTCGCGCTGGTCGCCGGACGGGCAGCCGAAAATGGCGCCGGTGCCGTATTCCATCAGCACGAAATTGGCGACATAGACAGGCAGCGTCCAGTTGTCGTCAAACGGATGGACGACGCGGAGGCCGGTGTCAAAACCCTTCTTCTCAGCCGTCTCCAGCGCCGCGACCGAGGTGCCCATGTGGCTGATATCCTCGATGAACTTCGCCAGCGCCGGATTGTGCGCAGCGGCCTTCTTGGCCAACGGATGATCGGCGGCGACAGCCATGAAGGAAGCGCCGAAGATGGTGTCGGGCCTTGTCGTATAGACTTCCAACTCATGCTCGCCATCGGAGGCGTCGGCCAGAGGCCAACGGATCAGCAGGCCTTCCGAGCGGCCGATCCAGTTCTGCTGCATCAGCTTCACTTTTTCCGGCCATTCGTCGAGGCCTTCGAGCGAATCCAGCAGATCCTGGGCGAAGTCGGTGATCTTGAAGAACCACTGCGTCAGTTCGCGCTGTTCGACCAGCGCGCCCGAGCGCCAGCCGCGCCCGTCGATGACCTGCTCGTTGGCAAGCACCGTCATGTCCTCCGGATCCCAGTTGACCTTGGAGGATTTGCGCGTCACCAGCCCCTTCTCGACAAAGTCGAGGAACAGCATCTGCTGGCGGTGGTAGTAATCGACGTCGCAGGTGGCGAATTCGCGCGCCCAGTCCAGCGACAGCCCCATGACCTTGAGCTGCTCGCGCATGGTTGCGATGTTCTGGTAGGTCCACTCCTTGGGGTGGACCTTATTCTGCATCGCCGCGTTTTCGGCCGGCATGCCGAAGGCGTCCCAGCCCATCGGGTGCAGCACGTTGAAGCCCTTGGCCCGCTTGTAGCGCGCCACCACGTCGCCCATCGTGTAATTGCGGGTATGACCGATATGGATGCGCCCCGACGGATAGGGGAACATCTCCAGCACGTAGTATTTCGGGCGCGGATCGTCATTGTGCGCTTCGAACAGCTTCTTGGCGTCCCAGGCCTTCTGCCATTTGGGCTCTGACGCGCGCGGATTGTATCGTTCGGTTGCCATGGGACGTTTTTCACTTAAAAGCATGCGCGAACTGCGGGCGATGGCTCGGCAGTTCAGGGAATGTGGTCCGGGTGTTCACCATGGTTTGGCAAACCCGTCAACCATATGGGTACCGCGTCTGACAAAAACGCCGGTCAAAACAGCAGGATTTGCATATGGGTGACGCCGTTCAGCAATTTTTCGCGGTCAAGGCGAAGATCGCCGCCGCCGAACGCGAGGCCGGCCGCGAAGCCGGCGCCGTGACCCTGGTCGCGGTCTCAAAGACCTTTGATGCCGCCGACATCGGCCCGGTCATCGAAGCCGGCCAGCGCGTCTTCGGCGAGAACCGGGTGCAGGAGGCGCAAGCCAAATGGCCTGATCTGAAGGACGCATTTCCCGACATCGAACTGCATCTGATCGGCCCGCTGCAATCCAACAAGGCTAGGGAAGCGGTAGCACTGTTCGACGTCATCGAGACGGTCGATCGCGAGAAGATCGCCGCCGAACTCGCCAAGGAGATCGCCAAACAGGGCCGCGCGCCAAAACTCTATGTCCAGGTCAACACCGGCTCCGAGCCGCAGAAGGCCGGCATCGAGCCCCGCGACGCCGTGGCCTTCGTCGCCCGCTGCCGCGAGGTGCATGGCCTCGCCATCGAAGGCCTGATGTGCATCCCGCCGGCCGACGAGAATCCCGGTCCGCATTTTGCGCTGTTGGAGAAGCTTAGCAAGGAAGCCGACGTCGCCAAACTCTCGATGGGCATGTCCGGGGACTACGAAACAGCAATCGCCTTCGGCGCCACCAGCGTCCGCGTCGGTTCGGCGATCTTCGGCACTCGCTGAGACGCAACGGCCTTTGGGCCAATCCGAGAGGCTCGTTGCTCCAGGACTGGAAACGAAACGTACCGTTCCTATTTGCTTTGCGTCATCACAAACTCTCTGGAGCCGCCACCATGCGCTACAACCAGCTTGGAAATACGGGGATGTTCGTCTCCGAACTGTGCCTCGGCACCATGACCTTCGGCGCCGCCGGCCAGAATGCCCAATGGGGCCTGATCGCCAGCCTCGACCAGAAGGGCGTCAACGAGATCGTTGCCCATTCGCTTGCCGCCGGCGTCAATTTCTTCGATACGGCCGACGTCTACTCCTTTGGCGAATCCGAACGGTTGCTCGGCCAGTCGCTCAGGGATCTCAAGATCAATAGGCAGAATGTGGTCATCGCCACCAAGGCGCATGGCGCCATGGGTGAAGGCCCCAACCAGCGCGGCTCGTCACGCGGCCACATCATGGATTCGATCGATGCCAGCTTGGAGCGGCTGCAGCTCGACCATATCGATCTCTATCAGTTGCACGGCACCGACACGGTGACGCCGATCGACGAGACGCTGCGAGCGCTCGACGATCTGGTTGCCAGCGGTAAGGTCCGCTATGTCGGCGTCTCCAACTGGGCGGCATGGCGCATCGCCAAGGCGCTCGGCATCGCCGAGCGCAAGGGTTTCGCCCGTTTCGAGACCGTGCAGTCCTATTATTCGATCGCCGGCCGCGATCTCGAGCGCGAAATCGTGCCGCTGCTCAACGAGGAAAAACTCGGCCTGATGGTGTGGTCGCCGATGGCCGGCGGCCTGCTGTCCGGCAAATATGGCCCCGGCGCACCCGGCAATGGCGAAGGCCGCCGCGCGTCCTTCAACTTCCCGCCGGTCAATGAGGACCGCGCCTGGGCGGCCGTTGCCGTCATGCGCGACATAGCCAAAAAACATGATGTGAGCGTCGCCACGGTGGCGCTCGGCTATGTCCTGGCCAAGCCCTTCGTGATGAGCGTCATCATCGGCGCCAGCCGCATGGACCAGCTTGAACAGAACCTCGCAGCGACTGAAGTGAAGCTCGACACCGACGATCTCGCCCGCCTCGACGAGGTCAGCGCGCTGCCGTCCGAATATCCAGGCTGGATGCTGGAGCGTCAGGCAGCGGGCCGCCGCCCGGCGGCGTTCACGCCGAAAGCATAAATACAGCCCACGCTGACATCTCGGGAGCCGTGGCTCCGGAGATGTCAGGTCAGCCGGACGCTCTCGCCCAGAAAATCGAGAAAGGCGCGCACCCGCGCCGGCAGATGCCGGCCCTGACCGACATAGACGGCGTGGGTCGGCTCCTCGTCACCCGGATTGAATGCCTCCAACAGCGGCACCAGTCTGCCGGCCGCTATGTCTTCCGCCACATGCCAGCGCGCCAGCCGGGCGATGCCCGCGCCCGCCAGTGCCATGAGCCGCATCGCCTCACCATCGCTGACCAGCGTGTTGCCGGTGATCGGAATCATGATGGCGCGGCCTTCCGCGTCGAGGAACGGCCAGCCATCGAGGTGCCTGACGAAGCCGAAGCCCATGCGGTTGTGCCTGTCGAGATCGGCTGGCGTCAGCGGTATGCCGTGCGTATCGAGGTAAGAAGGTGCTGCAACAACGACCACCGGGCTTTGCCCGAGCTTGCGCGCCACCAGCCGTGACCCACTCAATGGCCCGGCACGGATGGCAACATCGGCGCGCTCCGCCATCAGGTCGACGACGCTGTCGGTCAGCACCAGATCGACCGAAATCTCGGGGTAGCGTTCCAGGAACCGAGGCAGAAGCGGGACCAGCCGATGCACCCCGAAGGGCACGTAGCTGTTAATGCGCACACGTCCGCGCGGTGAAGCACCGGCCGCTGCCTCCTGCTCGGCTGCCGCCATGTCGGCAAGGATGCGCAGGCCGCTCTCGTAGAATGCTGTGCCTTCCGGCGTCAGTTGCAGCTTTCGCGTCGAGCGGCTGACCAGCCGCGCGCCAAGCCGGGCCTCCAGCCGCGCGATCAGCTTGCTCACCGCCGACGGCGTCATGCGCAACGCGCGTGCCGCGGAGGAGAAACTGCCTTCCTCGACGACGCGCACGAACACTTCGATCTCGCCGGAGCGATTGATGTCGGGCCTGGCCATTTATGAATCTATTTCACAGAAAATATGCCCAAGGCAAGTCTGGTTCACAATGCAGGGAAGCACGATCTCAGGGGTCGGGGCGCGGGACGGCGCTCTTCGCATCGAAGTGGAAAACCGCCATGCCTCTTGCTCTCTACGCCCTCGCCGCCGGTGCCTTCGGCATCGGCGTCACCGAATTCGTCATTATGGGTTTGCTGCTCGATGTCAGCAAGGATCTCGGCGTTTCGATCTCGGCTGCCGGCCAGCTCATTTCGGGCTATGCGCTTGGCGTCGTCATCGGCGCGCCGTTGCTGACCATCGCCACCGGCAACTGGCCGCGCAAGACCGTGCTTCTGGCGCTGATGGCGATCTTCACGCTCGGCAATCTCGCCTGCGCGTTGGCGCCCGACTACTGGACGCTGATGGGCGCCCGCATCATCACCGCCTTTGCCCACGGCACTTTCTTCGGCGTCGGCTCGGTGGTCGCCACCGGCTTGGTCGCGCCCAACAGACAAGCCTCGGCGATCGCGCTGATGTTCACCGGCCTGACCATCGCCAACATCCTCGGCGTGCCCTTCGGCACATGGCTCGGCCAGGCCTTCGGCTGGCGCGCGACCTTTTGGGCCGTGACAGTGGTCGGTGTGGCCGCCTTCGCCGTCATCCTGGCTCTGGTGCCACGCAGCCGGACGGCGCCCGAAAAGAGCGACCTGCGCGCCGATCTCGCCGTTTTGCGCCGCACCCCCGTCCTGCTCGGCCTCGCCACCACCGTGCTCGGCTATGCCGGCGTCTTCGCCGTCTTCACTTATATCGCTCCGTTGCTGACCGAGATCAGCGGCTTCAAGGAAGCAGCCGTGTCGCCGATCCTGCTCGTCTTCGGCGGCGGTCTCATCGCCGGCAATTTGCTTGGCGGCAAGGTCGCCGACCGCTGGCTTGTGCCGGCCGTGCTGGGCAGTCTGGTGGTGCTGGCCCTGGTGCTCGCAACGATGACCTTCGCCATCCACAGCCAGGTGATGGCCGTCATCTATGTCGGCCTGCTCGGTGCCGCCGCCTTCGCCACCGTGGCGCCGCTGCAGATGTGGGTGCTGGACAAGGCGCAAGGTGCCGGCCAGAGCCTCGCCTCGTCCTTCAACATCGCCGCTTTCAATCTCGGCAACGCCGCAGGCGCCTGGCTTGGCGGCGCGGTGATTGCCCACGGCCTTGGTCTGGGTTCCCTCACCTGGGTCGCCGCCCTGCTGCCGCTCGCGGCACTCGCCGTGGCGGGACTGGCGCTGCGTCTCGATCGCACCCCAGCGCTCGGCGAGCCTGCCTCCATCCGGTCGTGACCGTCCTCTGCAAACCCGCTTTCGACACCCCTTCATACCACCAGGAGTAAAAAGATGGATTATCGACGTCTCGGTGCATCGGGCTTGAAAGTGCCCGCACTCTCCTTCGGCGCGGGAACCTTTGGCGGTTCCGGCCCGCTGTTCGGCGCCTGGGGCAACAGCGACGCCAGGGAAGCGCGGCGGCTGATCGACATCTGCCTGGAGGCTGGTGTCAATTTGTTCGACACGGCCGACGTCTATTCGAACGGCGCTTCTGAACAGGTGCTTGGCGACGCGATAAAAGGCCGCCGCGATGCCGTGCTGATCTCGACCAAGACCGCGCTGCCGATGGGCGATGGGCCGGGCGATTACGGCTCGTCACGTTCGCGGCTGATCAGATCCGTGGATGATGCGCTGAGGCGCCTCGGCACCGACTACATCGACCTTTTGCAGCTACACGCCTTCGATGCCGGCACGCCGATCGAGGAGGTGCTGTCGACGCTGGACAACCTGATCCGTGCCGGCAAGCTGCGCTATGTCGGCGTCTCCAACTTCTCCGGATGGCAAGTGATGAAGTCGTTGGCGCAAGCCGACAGCCAAGGCTATCCGCGCTATGTCGCCCATCAGGTCTACTATTCGCTGGTCGGCCGCGACTATGAGTGGGAGCTGATGCCGCTCGGCCTCGACCAGGGCGTCGGTGCATTGGTGTGGAGCCCGCTTGGCTGGGGCCGCCTGACCGGCAAGATCCGCCGTGGCCAGTCCCTACCGGAAAAGAGCCGGCTGCACGACACGGCAAGCTTCGGACCGCCGGTCGAGGACGAGCATCTCTATCGAGTGATGGATGCCCTCGATGTCGTGGCCGAGGAAACCGGCAAGACCGTGCCGCAGATCGCCATCAACTGGCTGCTGCAGCGCCCGACCGTATCGTCGGTCATCATCGGCGCCCGCAACGAGGAGCAGTTGCGCCAGAACCTCGGTGCCGTCGGCTGGACCTTGACGCCGGAGCAGATAAGGCAGCTCGACGCGGCAAGCGAAGTCACCGCGCCCTACCCGTACTTCCCGTATCGGCGGCAGGAAGGCTTTGCCCGGTTGAACCCGCCGGTGGTTTGAGCGCATCGGGCCGTCATGGCGCAAGGTTCGCGGGCCAGCGCCCCCCTCTGGCCTGCCGGCCATCTCCCCCTCAAGGGGGGAGATCGGATGTCGCGGCGACTTTCGCCAATCGCAGGCCTAACAAGGGGCGGCGTTGTCGGTGGAGATGCCAATCTGCCCACTTGAGGGGGAGATGTCCGGCAGGACAGAGGGGGGCGTCGTAGAACGCCGACCTCAAGAAGCCGTTGCTGCGAAACTTGCCCCTAGTGCAGCACAAACTCCCCATCCACCTTGCGCCATTCATTCGGCGCGATCAGCTTCTGGTGGGTGTAGCTGATCGAATGCAGCGGCCCGTCCAGCTTGGCCTTCCAGAATTCGATGAACTTGATCAGCACCGGAAACTTCGGCGCGAGATCGTAGTCCTGCCAGATGAAGCTCTGCAGCAGATGCGGGTGATCGGGAAAGTGATAAAGAATCTTGGCAGTGGTCAAGCCATAGCCTTTGAGCATCAGGTCCATTTCGGCATGGTCGCGCATGACGGTCCCCAGGTTGATTCGCCTGTCCTCCCACGGCTGATTGTGCGCGCCGCTGATTAACCGTCTATTGATTTTTTCTTCATCTGAACCGGCTTTAGCATGCGAAAACATGCAGTTAGCAGCGCACCTCTTCGAGTGCTGACAGCCCTGGAGAAGCCCCCTGCGGCATCCCGCCGCGCGAATCCAACGTCTAATGTTGCCGTAACGGCGGAACTGGTAATAATGCCGCCGAATTCGCGGCCGTGTCGCCGCGATCCCGCCGGCATTTCAAGCCGGCGATTGGTTCGGGAGGAAAGTCAGGAATGTCCGAGGTTCATGTCCATCGCGTCCAGCCGGCGTGGAAGAAAAACGCGCTGATCGACAATGACACCTACCTGAAATGGTATGCCGACAGCGTCAAGAACCCGGACAAATTCTGGGGCAAGCACGGCAAGCGCATCGACTGGTTCAAGCCGTTCAGCAAGGTCAAGAACACCTCCTTCGACGGCAAGGTCTCGATCAAATGGTTCGAGGACGGACTGACCAACGTTTCCTACAACTGCATCGACCGGCATCTGAAGAAGCGCGGCAACCAGACCGCCATCATCTGGGAAGGCGACAATCCCTACGACGACAAGAAGGTTACCTATAACGAGCTCTACGAGCATGTCTGCCGGCTCGCCAATGTGATGAAGAAACACGGCGTCAAGAAAGGCGATCGAGTCACCATCTACATGCCGATGATCCCGGAAGCCGCCTATGCGATGCTGGCCTGCACGCGCATCGGCGCCGTCCATTCGATCGTCTTCGGCGGTTTCTCGCCGGATGCGCTGGCCGGCCGCATCGACGACTGCAAGTCGACCTTCGTTATCACGGCTGACGAAGGCCTGCGCGGCGGCAAGCCGATCCCTTTGAAGGAAAACACCGACAGGGCGATCGAGATCGCCGCGAAAGCCGGAACGAAAGTCGAAAAGGTGGTGGTCGTGCGCCGCACCGGCGGCAAGACCGGCTGGGTTTCAGGCCGCGACGTCTGGTATCACGACGAGATCGCGACGGTGAAAGCCGAATGCAAGCCCGAGAAGATGAAGGCCGAGGACCCGCTGTTCATTCTCTACACGTCGGGTTCGACCGGCAAGCCGAAGGGCGTGCTGCACACCACCGCCGGCTATCTCGTCTACGTCTCGATGACCCACCAATATGTCTTCGACTACCATGACGGCGACATCTACTGGTGCACCGCCGATGTCGGCTGGGTAACCGGCCACAGCTACATCGTCTACGGCCCGCTCGCCAACGGCGCCACCACGCTGATGTTCGAAGGCGTGCCGAACTATCCGTCGCAGTCGCGCTTCTGGGAAGTCATCGACAAGCACAAGGTCAATATCTTCTACACCGCGCCGACGGCGTTGCGCGCGCTGATGGGCGCCGGCGATGCGCACGTGAAGAAGACGTCGCGCAAATCGCTGCGCGTGCTGGGTTCGGTCGGCGAGCCGATCAACCCGGAAGCCTGGGAGTGGTATTTCAACGTCGTCGGCAACGGCAAGGTGCCGATCGTCGACACCTGGTGGCAGACCGAGACCGGCGGCATCCTGATCACGCCGCTGCCAGGTGCGACCGACCTCAAGGCGGGTTCGGCGACGCGGCCTTTCTTCGGCATCAAGCCGCAGCTGGTCGACGGCGAGGGCAAGGTGCTGGAAGGTGCGGCCGACGGCAATCTGTGCATCACCGATTCCTGGCCGGGCCAGATGCGCACCGTCTATGGCGATCACGACCGCTTCGTGCAGACCTATTTTTCGACCTACAAGGGCAAGTACTTCACCGGTGACGGCTGCCGCCGCGACGCCGACGGCTATTACTGGATCACCGGCCGCGTCGACGACGTCATCAACGTCTCCGGCCACCGCATGGGCACGGCCGAAGTCGAATCGGCGCTGGTCAGCCATGAGAAGGTTTCCGAGGCCGCGGTCGTGGGCTATCCGCACGACATCAAGGGCCAGGGCATCTACAGCTACGTCACCTTGATGAAGGGTGCCGAACCGACCGAAGAGCTGCGCAAGGAGCTTGTTGCCCATGTCCGCAAGGAGATCGGCGCCATCGCTTCGCCCGACAAGATCCAGTTCGCGCCGGGCCTGCCGAAGACGCGTTCCGGCAAGATCATGCGTCGCATCCTGCGCAAGATCGCCGAGGACGATTTTTCTGCCCTGGGTGACACCTCGACGCTGGCCGACCCGGCCGTCGTCGATGATCTGGTCGCCAACCGGCAGAACAAGAAGAGCTGATGCAGGCCGCGCTGGGCACTGTCAGCGAACTCTGGCGCTATCCGGCGAGTTCGCTTGCCGGCGAGCGCCTGAAAACAATCTCGGTCGACGTCGAGAGCATCGACGGCGACCGCCTGTTCGGCCTTGTCGACGTGTCCGACAACGAGATCGCACGACCGGACCGCGACGCGAAATGGCACAAGGTGCCGCGCATCCGCACCCGGCTGTCGCCGACCCTGGAACTCGAGATTGCCGTTCCCGAGGGCGACTGGCTGGCCGCGCCAAGCATCGAGAGCGACCGCGCGGTGTCGGCCTATCTCGGCTTCGAGGCCTCGCTCCGTCCGTTTCGCCGCGAGAATGCCGGGCCCGACTATTCCGGCCCGCTGACCGCGGAGCGCTACCGCAAGGCGCCGATTCATCTGTTGACCACGGCTTCGCTGGCACGCCTGAAAGCATTGCACCCGGAAGGGGTCGCCGACCCGCGCCGCTTCCGCCCCAACATCGTTGTCGACATGGCGGCGATCGAAGGCTCGTTTCCCGAAACGGAATGGATCGGCCGCAAGCTTGCCGTCGGCGATCTCCTGCTGACCATCTCGGAACCCTGCCGCCGCTGCGGTTTCACCATCGTCGCCCAGGATGGCTTCGACCATGATCCGGCGATCCTGCGCAACCTGGTCCGCCACAACGCCCACAATCTCGGCGTCTATTGCACGGTCGACCGGCCGGCGCGCGTCGAAGTCGGCGACGCGATGCGCTTCCTGTAAGCTATCGATACAGATCCGCCCGTGTCGGCGGCAGGCCGCTTGGACCGCGCGCGCGCTTGGTCACGACGGTCTGGAAAATCTGTGCCGATGCGCGCTCGAAGGTGATCGAACAGCCCGTCAGGTAAAGCAGCCATAGCCGCGCCCTGGCCTCGCCCACCTCGGCGATAGCCTCGTCGAACCTTTCGTTGAGTCGCTCCGCCCACAGCCTGCAGGTGCGGGCATAGTGCTCGCGCAGGTTCTCGACATCGTAGACGAGAAAACCATGCGCCTCGAGATTGCCTGTTGTCATGCCGATGGTGTCGAGTTCGCCGCCGGGAAAAATGTATTTGAGCAGCGCCTTGAACTCCGGCCCCTTGCGCAAGGTCTTCTTGATGTCGCCCTTGCTGCGCCGGGTGATGGCGTGGTGCAGATAGATGCCGCCCGGCTTCAGCAGGCGATGAATGGTCTTGAAATAAGTCGCATGGTTGGCGAGCCCGAGATGTTCGAACATGCCGATCGACGAGATCTTGTCGAAGCTGCCGGTGAGTTCCGCATAGGATTTGATCTCGATGGTGATGCGGTCCTCCAGCCCCTCGGCGCGAATGCGTTCGCGGGCCAGCTCGGTCTGCGCCTGCGACAGCGACACACCGTGGCCGACGACGCCGTAGTTCTTTGCCGCATGGATCAGCATGGCGCCCCAGCCGCAGCCGATGTCGAGCAGTCGTTCGCCCGGTTTCAGCCGGAGCTTGCGGCAGATGTGGTCGAGCTTGTCGACCTGCGCCTGGTCGATGCCATTGGCGAAATCCTTGAAGTAGCCGCAGCTATAGACCATGCGCTCGTCGAGAAAGAGCCGGTAGAAGGCGTTCGAGATGTCATAGTGATGCTGGATCGCCTCCTGGCTCGAACCGCTGACATAGGGATTGCGCCCCGACAGATCGGTCCGCGCGCTCATCTGCTTGCGTGCCAAAAGCACGGAAGGCAGGTCGCGCAGGATCGCCATTTTCGGCAGCGACTTGAGCTTGGTTCTGAGCTTGCCTTGCGACGGCAGGGCATAAAAATCGAAGATCGTCCCGTCTTCGATGTCGATCGTCTTGGAAATCCACATCTCGATCAGCGTCGACAGGGACGGTCGCTTCACGATCTGCCAGACGATGTCCTGGTCGTTGATGGTGAGCACCGGACCAGTGGCGGGGCCGATCCGCTCCCCGGTCCACAGCCTGACCGCAAAACCCGGCTTCAATGTCTCGATCACCGTTCGAACGATGCGAGCGGCCTTTTCGGCTGCCTCCATGCGATTCCTCCGAATGCTGGCTCAGGGGCAGAAGTTTGCCCGGTCGGCCTGGCAATCGCAAGCCGGCCCGCACCAGGCCCGCCCCTTGGTTAATTTCAGACCTGCACCTTGTCTTTTGCTGCAATGCACCCCATCATGAGTATGTGTTCAACAAATCGAAAGGAGGTGATCCGATGTCGAGTGATTTCGTTTTCCAGAACGTGGCCTCAGCGGATTGCACTTTCGGGAAGCAGTCTTCCCGTTAAGGCGCGAAATGCGCGGCGGCTGACCTGATAGGTCATCGCCATGGGCCGCGCCACGGACGGAAACACGGAAGGCCGCCAGCTTCGAAAGAAGCGGCGGCCTTTTCCGTTTGCGGACCAGACTACTGGGTCAATGCGACCTTTTCGGTGTTGCGAATGATTTCCTGAAAGGCGTCGTCCAATTCGGCTCCGGTGGACACGTCGAAGAAATGCCTCTTGGCGCCGGAGGTATCCTTCGACGAACAATCCTTCAGCACCGCCTTTGCCTGGTCCCGCTCGGTTGTCGACATATCCTTGTCGTCCAGATCGAAGCCGATGGTGAAAATCTCGATGCCGTCGTTTTTCATGTTGTCGCACAGCGTTTCGGCGTTGCCGCGCGCAAGGGTGCCCTGCCTGTTGTAGCTGTCCCCAGCACCGGCGAAGGCGGTATTGAACTGGCCATCGGTCATCAGGATCGCGACCTTGGCGATCTTCTTCGGATCGGCATCCGAGGCACCCTTGCCAAGACCGGCATTCCTGATTGCAGTGCGCCATTGCGGCGACAGCATATAATAGGTCCACTGAATGGCGATCGCGCCGGCCGTAAACCCATTGGCCCGGAAGTCCTCGATCGATTCAAGCAAGGCATCGGAATCGGCGGTCAGCGGGATCACTTTCGCATCAGGACACCTGTTCATGTCCCCGTCACCGAGATGATCGTCCCGGTTGACCAGAGCATAGTATTTCTTGCCGCTCCCGTCGGTGCGGACAGTATCCGGGCCGTCGGCGCTCATATCCGCGTTGCCGTTCTTGTCCTTGCGCTCGGTGGCGCAATTGTCGGGGCGTGGCATCGCCGCGCCGACAATGGAGATGTAGTCGCTGAAGGACGGCAGCAGATTTTTGCCTGTCTTGGCGACGAGAAGCGGACTGCCGGCGATGGGTGGGAGCTCAGAGCTGCCTTGCTTCTCGGCATAGATGTTTTCCGCCAGCTTGCCGGCGTTGACGCCAGATGCATAAGGCACAATCGCGACGCGGATGCGGGGGTTCTGCGGATCCTGTTTCTGCAGCATCGTCTGGACGGCGTTTTTTGCAGCTGTTTTCAGATCGCCGATTTTGTCGACCTTGCCGCGCTTGGCCATCGACCCCGTTATGTCGAGCATCATCGCCACTTCTACGGTCTTGTCCGAATAGAGCGCCGTCGTGGAGACGGCGACGCGTTTCATGTCGCCCGTGCCAAAAATCGGGAAATACAGCCCGACATCGACATGGACGTCGGCCTGGACCGTCTTGGCGGTCCTGTTGACGATCAGCTTGTCGAGCACGATCTGGTTGGCCTGCAGAATGCCTGCCTGGCTGTTGGCGTCGAGAAAGGCCTGCACCGATTTGTTGGCATCGGCTTCCTTGATGGCGCCGGTCGTTAGGTCGCGTGCCGTCGATGTGACCGCGGCGTCGACGACGCCTTGGAGGCTCGATCTGGCATTGTAGAGCTGCGATACGTTGACCGAGAAGCCAACAGCCAGCGCCAAGACCGAGGCGCTGAGGCCGAACAGGATTGCGAAATTTCCACCGCGATCCCTGGCGAACCCGCCGACCGCGTGAACAAGACCCCCGTAATTCCGCATCCTACAGCCTCCATTCGCCTCGGCCTCGTCGCCGCGGACAGGGCAATGCAGGATTCCCGCCGGATGACGCCGCTGGCTGGCAGAAGGCCGGCCGCTTGTCGCCAAGTCATTGTTTTTGTTCGGCTTCAAGCTCCGCAAAGGTGAATGACTGGTAAACAGAAAGGCGCGGCCGCGGCTGCGTTTACGAGCCGGTTACCATGCTCAAGACGAAGCAATCACGGAATCCCGATGACGTCCTGTTGCGGGACAGGGTCCGTGTGCCGAAGCGGGCCAGTTGTCCCGAGACTGCAGGGCGCGAAATGATCGGATCCAACGCCTCCGGCCGTCGAAGACCAAAGCGCCATCACGTTTGAAAACCAGGGCCGCTTTTGGCCGCGCCTCAAGGGGGTGTTGAGATTCAGGCAAGGCCAGGTCGAAAATGATGGCTTTCGAGAACCGGAGCGGAGCGGACATTTGGTCCGTGAGCACCGGAAGCGCAGAAAGCCGTCATTTGCAGACCGGCCTCACCTGAATCGACATACCTTTAGGCCAGCATCTGTGCGCCGACGGTCCTGTCGATACCGTGGTAGGGCGGGTTGAACAGATTGCCTTCCTGTTCATAGGTCCATACCTTGAACAGGCTGAGCCGGTGGGCGCCGAAACTATGCAGCAGCGGCACGTCGGTGGCGTCGCGGCCGCGGGCGATGACGATGCGGCCGATTCTTGGCGTGTTGTGGCGAGGATCGAACGTGTACCATTTGCCGTCGAGGAACACTTCCAGCCACGCCGAAAAGTCCATCGGTGCCGGATCGGCTGGCACGCCGATATCACCGAGATAGCCGTTCACATAGCGTGCCGGAATATTCATGCAGCGGCAAAGCGTGATCGCCAGATGAGCGAAGTCGCGGCAGACCCCGACGCGTTCCTCATGCGCCTGAGCCGCCGTGCGGGTCGAGCGCGCATAGCCATAGCCGAACGACAGCCGGTTGTGGACATAGTCGACGATAGCCTGCACGCGCGCCCAACCGGACGGAATGTCGCCAAAGAGCTGCCAGGCCAGGCTGCTCAGATGATCCGTCTCGCAATAGCGGCTGCCCAGGAGATAACCGAGAACTTCGTCCGGCAGGTCCGCCACCGGCACTTCCCTGGCCAGCGTGTTTACCTCGTCCGTCTCGCCGCTGTCCTCGACGACCGCGTCGTACAGGATGCGAAAACCACCGGCGGGCGCTGTGAAGCGCCGGCAGGCATTGCCATGCAGATCGTGGTACAGCCTTGTCGGCACCGCGGGCGAGGTCAGCACCCGCGTCTGCCGCTTGATATCAGCCTGCCTGTCCCGATGGATCTCGAGCACTGAAATCACCGGCGTGGCGGCTACGCATTCGATGGCGATTTCGTAGCCGAGCCGGATCAGCATCGTTGGTCCCCCCTTCGATCTTGTGAGAAGCAGTCCTTCCCAAACGCCCGGAGGATACCGTGGTTCCCTGGGCCGATCGAAAAGCCCACCCCGTGTCTTCCCCTGCCGCGGTCGAGACGTTAGGTTCGGCAACCCCACCAGCGCTCCCCGGACTCAAGGAAAATCATGTATTCAAGCAGAAAATTCGCGGCCTTCCTCTTCGACATGGACGGCACGCTCATCAATTCCATCGCCTCGGCGGAACGGGTGTGGAGCGATTGGGCACGTCGCCAGGGCCTCGACGTCGCTGCCTTCCTGCCGACGATCCATGGCGTACGCGCGATCGAGACCATCACCGGGCTGGCGCTGCCGGGCGTCGACCCGGCACACGAGGCTAATCTGCTGCTGAAGGCCGAGGCGGCCGATCTCGATGGCATTATCCAGATCGCCGGCGCCGTGGCATTTCTCGACTCGCTGCCGCCCGAACGCTGGGCGATCGTAACCTCCGCCCCACGTGAGCTGGCGCTGTTGCGCATGAAGGCCGCCGGCATCCCCGTCCCGGCGGTCATCGTCGCAGCGGAAGATGTCTCCCGCGGCAAGCCGGCGCCCGATTGCTTCCGGCTTGGTGCGGAACGGCTCGGCTTCGACGCGCGCGACTGCCTCGTGTTCGAGGATGCCCCGGCCGGCATAGCGGCAGCCGAAGCGGCGGGCGCGGCGGTCATGGTCATCAGCGCCACGCACAAGCACCCCTTGCCAACGCAACACGCCGCGATCGCGGGCTACGACATGGTGGGCATCACCGTCGACGAGCGTGGCTGGATCGCGCTCGAGCCGCAGCGCAACGCCGCCTAGCGGCGTCTAGAAATCGCTGGTCAGGCCCTTTACCTCCCAGTCGCCGTAGCGGCCGGGCTCCTTGCCGCCGCGGCCGCCGATTTCCTTCGGCGCCGAGGCTTCCTTTTCCAGGTACTTTACACGCCTTGCTTCGGCTTCCGCGAGCGCACGTCTGGCTTCCGGCGTCAGCGCCTTTGGCTCGACATCATGGGCAAGCTCGGCATCGGTTTTACTGGCTTCGTCGTTCATGCGATATTTCCAGCGGATTGAAACGGGAACTGGTGTTTCCCATCATATAGCGATGAGACCAAGCGGATCGACCCCTTTTCGCTATCACCTGGACAGGAGCAGACGATGAACACACTTCGCACCGCCATGCTTCTTGCCGCGATGACCGCGCTGTTCATGGGCGTCGGCTTTTTGATCGGCGGAACCGGCGGCATGATGATCGCGCTGCTGATCGCCGCCGGCACCAATCTGTTCAGCTACTGGAATGCCGACAAGATGGTGCTGTCGATGAACCGTGCCGTCGAGGTCGACGAGAAGAACGCGCCCGAATATTACGCCATCGTCCAGTCGCTCGCCAAACAGGCCGGCCTGCCCATGCCGAAGACCTACCTGATCGACAATCCGCAGCCGAACGCCTTTGCCACCGGCCGCAACCCGCAGAACGCGGCGGTCGCTGCCTCCACCGGCCTGTTGCAGGCGCTGACGCCTGAAGAGGTCGCAGCCGTCATGGCGCACGAACTCGCCCATGTGCAGCACCGCGACACGCTGACCATGACGATCGTCGCCACCTTTGCCGGTGCCATTTCGATGCTCGGCAATTTCGCCTTCTTTTTCAGTGGCAATCGCGACAACAATCCGTTCGGCTTTGTCGGCGTGCTGGCGGCGATGGTCGTAGCGCCCTTTGCCGCGATGGTCGTGCAGATGGCGGTCAGCCGCACCCGCGAATACGAGGCCGACCGACGTGGCGCCGAAATCTGTGGACACCCGCTCTGGCTGGCATCGGCGCTTGACAAGATCGCCCGCGGCGCCGAACGCATCCGCAACCCCGATGCCGAGCGCAATCCCGCGACCGCGCATCTCTTCATCATCAATCCCCTTCACGGCGAGCGCATGGACAGCCTGTTCTCCACCCACCCCGCCACTGAGAACCGCATTGCAGCCTTGCAGGCGATGGCGCGCGACATGGCCGGCGGCGAAAGCCGGGCTGCACCGCGCCAGGCCCCAACGCCACGCCAGGCGGACGAACTGCGGCCATCCGGCCCGTGGGATCAGACAGCACGGCCCGAGCAGCCGGCGGAGCCCGCCAAGCCCAAATCCAACCCATGGGGTCGCAATCCGACCGGGCCCAGGGGCCGGTGGTCGTGAGCGTGGCGGACAGAGGACCTCGACGCACGGTTTCAGGTGATCAGGAACACAGGGACGGCGGCGACTTCGTCGCCGGTCTCGCCGCGCGCAAGGCAGCGGCCCGCCTGCTTGCCGCCGTCATCGATGCCAGGACACCGCTTGACGGGCTGACCGATCACGAGAACGGCCACCCGCAATACAAGGCGCTCGATTTGCGCGATCGCGGCCTTGTCCGCGCCATTCTGGTCACCGCGCTGCGCTATCGCATGACCATATCGGGGCTCTTGGCGCGGCGCCTGGAAAAGCCGCTGCCGCCCAATGCCACGGCGCTGTCGCACATATTGCATGTGGCGGCCGCACAGATCCTGTTCCTCGATATTCCCGACAGCGCCGCCGTCGACATTGCGGTGACCCATGCCAAGTCCGATCCGCGCACGGTGCGGTTCTCCGGCCTCGTCAATGGCGTGCTGCGCACACTGGCACGGGCCAAGGAAACGGAATTGCCTGCCGCCCTTGCCGCCACCGACGAGGCGCCCAAATGGTTTTCCGACAGGCTGAAGACTACCTACGGCAACGAAAAGGCCAGACAGATCCTCGAAGCGCACCGCGTTGAGGCGCCGGTCGACTTCTCGGTCAAGGCCGATCCCGGACTCTGGGCCGAAAAACTCGGCGGCATCGTCCTGCCGACCGGCACGGTGCGGGTCGAGAATCTTGTCGGTCCTGTCACCGAATTGCCTGGCTTTGCCGAGGGCGCCTGGTGGGTCCAGGACGCCGCGGCCAGCCTGCCCGCCCGACTGTTCGGCGATGTCACGGGATTGCGGGTTGCCGATCTCTGCGCCGCGCCCGGCGGCAAGACCGCGCAGCTGATCGTTGCCGGCGCGAAGGTCACCGCCATCGACACGTCAAAAAACCGGCTTGCGCGGCTGACGCAGAATCTCGACCGCCTCGGCCTGTCCGCCGAGATCGTCCAGGCCGACCTGCTCAAATACGAGCCGAAGGAATTGTTCGACGCCGTTCTCCTCGACGCGCCCTGCTCGTCGACCGGCACGGTGCGGCGGCACCCCGACGTGCCATGGACCAAGACTTCTGCCGATGTCGAAAAACTGGCCGACCTGCAGCGCAGGCTGCTCGCCCGCACTGTGACGCTGGTGAAGCCCGGCGGCAGGATCGTCTTTTCCAACTGTTCGCTCGATCCGCTCGAAGGCGAGGATCTCTGTTGCGCCTTTCTCGCCGGCACGCCTGAAATCACCAATGATCCGCTGCTGCAAGGCGAGATCGCCGGCATCGATCCATTCCTGACGCCGCAAGGCACGCTGCGCACCACGCCCGCCGACCTGGACCTCGGCGCGCCGGAACGCTCAGGCCTCGACGGCTTCTTCGCCGCTCGCATGCGGCGAGCCGGCTAGGGCTTGAACTGTCGGATTTGCTGCCTTTTTTAGGCAGGACCGGCGGCAGAAGCAGGTGAACCGGCCCGGGCTCGTGGAATTCGCCTTCGCACGAATCGTGCAATCATGTAGACTCGGCGCCGGGGTAGAGGACGATCAGGAGGGGTTTTGGCACTGGCTGCCAGCAGCACGACGCGTCTGTGGACGCTTGTCGCGAAGGAGTTCTGGCGCAAAACGCGCCGGCGCCTGCGCGCCGGGCCTGTCTATCGCTGGCGCTATTCCGGCCGCACGCCGGAACGTGTGCTGATCGCACCGCCGGACCTGCGCCTCGCCGACCCGCAGATCGCACTCGAGATCTATTACGGCCGCTATCCCCTGTCGGGGCATCTGGTCGAGACCGGCGGCAAGTCGCCTTTCCAGATCAACGTGCCCAATCACGGCTGGCAGAAGACGCTGCACGGCTTTCGCTGGCTGCGCCATATGCGCGCCGCCGGCACGGAGCTTGCCGCTGCCAACGCCCGCGCCCTGGTCTCCGATTGGATCACCATGCATGGCAGCCATATTTCCGGCATCGCCTGGGAGCCCGGCACGACGGCCAAGCGCATCATCGCCTGGTTGCAGCACTCCTCGGTCGTATTGCAGGGCGCCGAGTTCCCTTTCTACCGCGCCTTCCTGAAGTCGGTTGCCATGCAGATCCGCTATCTCAGGTCGATGGCGCGCGAAATGCCCGACGGCAAGGACAGGCTGCGGGCCCGCATCGCGCTCGCCTTCGCTGCCTTGTCCCTGCCGGCGCCGGCATCGGCGCTGCGTGGCGCGACCCGCAACCTTGCCGAGGAACTCGACCGCCAGATCCTCGCCGATGGCGGGCACATTTCGCGCAATCCGATGGTCGTCCTGGAAATCCTCGCCGACCTTCTGCCACTGCGCCAGACCTATGCCAACCAGGCGGAAACGCCGCCGCAGGCGCTGATCGGCGCCATCGACCGCATGCTGCCGGCGCTGCGCTTCTTCCGCCATCAGGATGGCAGCCTCGCCCGCTTCAACGGCATGGGCGCCACCATCCACGACCGCATCGCCACCATCCTGCGCCACGACGACACCGCTGGCGCGCCGCTGCTGCATGCGCCGCATTCCGGCTATGAGCGCCTGTCTATGGGCGGCACCACGGTCATCGCCGACACCGGCCCGCCGCCGCCGGTCGACGTGTCCAATGCCGCACATGCCAGCTGCCTTGCCTTCGAACTGTCGTCCGGGCGCCAGCACTACATCGTCAATGCCGGCATCGACACCTACGGCGCGGCTGAATTCCGGCCGCTGGCGCGCGCCACCGCCGCGCACTCGACCGCCACCATCAACGACACCTCGTCGGCGCGCTTCAGCCACTCGTTGCGCGTCAACGACCTGCTCGGTTCGCCGTTGATCGGCGGCCCGCAGCATGTGCAGTGCAAGCGCACCGATCAGAAAGGCGTTCAGGGTTTCATCGCCCGCCATGACGGCTATGTCGCGCGCTTTGGTTTCCTGCATGAGCGCGAGCTGAAGCTGTCGTCGAACGGCAATGTGCTGGCCGGCCGGGACCGCTTCCAGCGCCCCGGCAGTGCCGCGATCCGCAACAATGGCCGCGACTTCGTCACCGTCCGCTTCCACGTTCATCCCGATGTCAACCTTTTGCAGGACGAGCATGACCGCCTGGTGCTGGCTGCCGATCAGGCCGACACCTGGGTGTTCACATCGGCCGAAGTGGTGCCGGAGGTCGAGGAATCGATCTATTTCGCCGGTCTTGGCGGCCCGCGCCGCAGCCGCCAGATCGTGCTTGCCTTCAAGGCCTCGGAAATCGCCGAAGTCCACTGGCAGCTGACCCGCACCAGCATCGCCGGCTACCCGGAAAACAACTGACCCACCTGACCGCTGGTTTGATTTCCGGGCGGCATGTGCTACGGGCCGGGCATCCACCACACCAGTCGTGAAAGGCCGCCAGCCCATGGCCGTCGCCGCCAAGAACATTCCCGCACCAGACCTGGTTCCCGTGCGTCGCGCCCTGCTCTCCGTTTTCGACAAAACTGGCCTCATCGATTTCGCCAAGGCGCTGGCAGCCGCAGGCGTCGAGCTGGTCTCGACCGGCGGCACGGCAAAGGCGATCGCTGACGCGGGCCTTCCGGTGCGCGACGTCTCCGAGCTCACCGGCTTTCCCGAGATCATGGATGGCCGCGTCAAGACCTTGCATCCCGGCGTGCATGGCGCGCTGCTTGGCGTGCGCGACGATCCGGAGCATTCAGCGGCAATGCGCAAATACGGCATCGAGCCGATCGATCTCGTCGTCTCCAATCTCTATCCGTTCGAGGAGGTCCGCCGCTCCGGCGCCGACTACGCATCGATCGTCGAGAACATCGACATTGGCGGCCCGGCCATGATCCGCGCCTCGGCCAAGAACCACGCCTATGTCGCCATCGTCACCGATCCCGGCGACTATGCCTCGGTGCTGAACGCGCTGGAGATGAACATCGGCTCGCTGTCGCTGGATTTCCGCAAGAAGCTGGCCGCCAAGGCCTTCGCCCGCACCGCCAGCTATGACGCGGCGATCTCCGGCTGGTTCGCCGAAGCGCTCGAGATCGAACACCCGACGTGGCGTGCCTTTGGCGGCAGGCTGGTCGAGGTGATGCGCTATGGCGAGAACCCGCATCAGAGCGCCGGCTTCTATATCAATGGCGACAAGCGGCCGGGCGTCGCCACGGCGCGTCAGTTGCAGGGCAAGCAGCTGTCCTACAACAACATCAACGACACCGACGCCGCCTTCGAGCTGGTCGGCGAGTTCGATCCGGCGCGTTCCGCCGCCGTCGCCATCATCAAGCACGCCAACCCGTGCGGCGTTGCCGAAGGCACCTCGCTGAAAGCCGCCTACGCCAAGGCGCTCGCCTGCGACCCGGTTTCGGCCTTCGGCGGCATCGTCGCGGTCAACCACACCCTCGACGCCGAGGCGGCGGAAGAGATCGTAAAAACCTTCACCGAAGTCATCATAGCGCCCGGCGCCACTGACGAGGCAGCGGCCATCGTCGCGGCGAAGAAGAATTTGCGCCTGCTGGTCACCGGTGGGCTGCCGGATCCGCGCACGCCGGGCACGACGGTCAAATCCGTCGCCGGCGGTCTGCTCATCCAGGGCCGGGACAACGCTGTCGTCGACGACCTCGAACTGAAAGTGGTGACCAAGAGGGCGCCGACGCCGGTCGAAATGGCCGACCTGAAATTCGCCTTCCGCATCGCCAAGCACGTCAAGTCCAACGCCATCGTCTACGTCAGGGACGGCGCCACCGTCGGCATCGGCGCCGGCCAGATGAGCCGGGTCGACTCCTCACGCATCGCTGCCCGCAAGGCACTCGACGCCGCCGAGGCCGCCGGCCTTGCCGAACCGCTGACCAAGGGCTCGGTCGTCGCCTCCGACGCCTTCTTCCCCTTCGCTGACGGATTGCTGTCGGCGATCGCCGCCGGCGCCACTGCCGTTATCCAGCCGGGTGGCTCGATGAACGACAAGGACGTCATCGCCGCTGCCGACGAGCACGGCATCGCCATGGTGTTTACGGGCGTCCGGCATTTCAGGCATTGACGCACTTCTTCCTTCTCTCCTTGCGGGGTGAGAAGCGGTTCGCGCAGCAAACGAAAAGCCAATTGCTTGGCTTTTCGAGCTTCGAACGCCCTGAGCCCGCGAAGGGCCGGGCGGTGGACGATCCGCCCTGCCGGGTCCCCGCTGCTCCGCAGCGTCCCGGCGTTCGCCAGCCTTTCATCGTGCCACTGGCACGATGAATTCGCTTCGCGAACCGGCCGCTCACCCCACAGGGGGAGAAGGAAGAAAGAACTCAATCCGCCGGCCGGTCCGCTGGATAGGGCGTCTTGACCAGGATCGCCATGCCGATCCCGAGGAACAGCACGATCACCGCCATGCCGAGCCGTGCCGAGCCGCTGGCCAAGGTGACGGACGCGACCATGAACGGCGCCAGGAAACTGGTCGCCCGTCCGGCCAGCGCATAAATGCCGAAATAGCGGCCGGATTCGGCGGCCGTGACGCTGCGCGCCATGTAGGATCGCGACGACGCCTGCACCGGCCCGAAAGCCACACCGATCAACAGGCCGAAGAAGATGTAGGCCTTTTCCGCTGCGGTGCCGAACAGGCCGCCACTGTCCGGTCCAGGCATCATCCAGAGGCCGAACAAAGTATAGCCCGGTCCGGTCGAGACGATGCCGATCGTGGCGATGCTGAGCAGGACCAGCGAGATCATGACGATGGTTTTTGAGCCAAGCGCCGTGTCGAGACGGGCCGCAACCAGGCAGCCGAAGATGGCGACGACGTTGAGAATGATGCCGAAAATACCGATTTCGGTGATCGACCAGTGGAACATCGCTGCTGCGAAAGTGCCCCCCAGCGCCAGCACCGCATTGACACCGTCCTGATAGATCATGCGGGCGACAAGGAAGCGGAAGATGCCGCTGCGCTTGCGCACCTCGCCCAGCGTCACTTTCAGCTCCGCCAACCCCTCTCGCACCGCAGGGCCGATCGGCAGGCCCTTGATGGCATCGGGGGTGAAAAAGAACATCGGCAGGATGAACAGGAAGTACCAGCCGGCTGACAAAGGCCCGGTTGCGCGCGCGTCCTCGCCGAGCTTCGGGTCGAGCCCAAAGAGCGGGTCGGTGCCGATGATCGTCTTGCCGGTCTCCGGCGAACCGGCCAAGCAAGCGACGACGAAGATCAGCGCGATCATGCCGCCGAGATAACCAAGGCCCCAGGCCATGTTGGAGATTCGGCCGATCTCGCTCTTCGGCACCAGGCGCGGCATCATCGAATCGTTGAACACGGTCGAAAACTCGGCCGCGACCGACGCCAGCGAAAAGAACAGCACGACCAGGAAAAGGTTCGAACCGGGGGCCGCGAACCAAAGCATGCAAAGGCAGGTGACCTTGACCGCGGCAAAGAATGCGATCCAGGGCTTGCGCGGGCCGGTCTGGTCGGCAATCGAGCCGAGGATGGGCGACAGCACGGCGATGACAAGACCGGCCGCGGCAATGCCGTAGCCCCAGGCCGCCTGGCCGGTCTCCGGATCGCTCGCCATGCGCGAGACGAAGTAAGGTCCGAAGATGAAGGTCGTCACGACCGTGAAGAACGGCTGCGCCGCCCAGTCGAACAGCATCCATCCCCAGATGCCGCGCCCGGACGCACGCTGCACTGTCTCTACCGTCATCATGATCCCTCGGCACCCGTTCCGTGTCGGGCGCCATGTCTGCATGTTTCATGCCCTCATGCAATGAACGAAGCTCGGTGCCGTACCCTTGACGCTGCCGGGCGTTCACTGTTCGAAAGCCATGCAACCGGCTTTCGTCCGCTACGCGAACCAAGCCCGTATTTTTCTCGTGGGAAGTCGGACCGCAGGTCCGGCGCCGTCCTCCACCCCCTGCTTCGCAACGATTGTCGCCGGCGTGGATCTCTTGATTATTAAGTTGACTCCTTTTGTCCGCTTTGACTAATTGCGCTCGCGCAGGGCCGGAACGGTGACCGGCCGAACTGCTCGAAATTGGTCTGACAGGGAATAAGAGATGACGATTGGTCGACAGGCATTGTTGCGCATTCAGGCAAGGCGATTGATTGCGAGCAGTGCCTTGATAGCGGCATCTTTTGGAATGGTGGGGACCGGCCGGGCCCAGGACGTTTCGCCGGACGATGCAACTCAACTGGAAACGATCGTCGTCACCGGCAAGTCGGACCGCGTTGGCGGGCCCGATCAAACGATCGTCGCCAAGGATACGGCGACCGCCACCAAGACCGATACGCCGATCGTCGACGTTCCCGCCTCGGTTTCAGTTGTAACCCAAAAGGAACTGGAGGCGCGCCATGTCGAAAGCCTCCAGCAGGCCGTGGCCTACACATCCAGCGTCCTCACCGACGAGTTCGGCAACGATGACCGATACGACTATATTCGCATCCGCGGTTTCGACCAGACATCGCTCGGTACCTATCGCGACGGCTTGACGGCGCGCATCCCAGCCTGGTTCACGGCCAGCCGTCTCGAACCTTACGGACTTCAGCGCGTGGAGGTCCTAAAGGGATCGACATCGACGCTTTTTGGTCTCAACGGCCCTGGCGGATTGGTGAACGCCATTACCAAGCGGCCGCTGGACCAGAAGCAGGGGGAGATTTACACGTCCTATGGCGACGGCACCAAGGAGATTGGCGTTGATTTTGGCGGGCCGATCGACCCCGATGGCGTGTGGACCTATCGGCTTACCGGGCTGGCCAAGGATGGCGATCAAGGATGGGATTATTCCAACGACGACCGGCTTTACATCGCACCCGCGTTGACCATCAAGCCCGAGGAAGGAACCTCGCTCACCATCCTGACTGACTATTACAAGCGAGATGGCACAGGCGCACGCGGCACCCCCGCCGGCGCCAATATCGACATCGGCACCTTCCTGGGCGAGCCGGATTTCAACCGCTTCAACACCGAGCAGGTCGATATCGGCTACCAGTTCGAACATGAATTCAACGAGAATCTCACCTTCCGCTCCAATGCCCGCTACACGCATTTGAGCCTCGACTACGCCGAGGTCTACGGCGCGTCGCTTGACCCCACGGCGGACCGCACGGCATTTTCCGTCGGCGGCCTGTCCAACCGCTATGCCTTCGACAATCAGTTGCAATACGATACGGGCTGGGACCGGGTCGCCAGCAAGACGCTTGTCGGCGTCGACTACGCCAACGACAAGACCCGCGAAAACATCCTCTTCGGCACCGCCGGCCCCATCGACATCGACAACCCGACCTATTGCGGTCTGTCCTGCATCAACCTCGGTCCCTATGTGAACTGGCGGGTCAAGCAGCAGGCGGTCGGTGTCTATGCCCAGGAGCAATTGACGTTTGACGACCGCTGGATCGTCACCCTGGGCGGGCGCTGGGACCGTGTCCATACGACGGCGGACTATCTCGATCTGGGAACGCAGGACGACGACACCGCATCGGCCTTCACCAAGCGCGCCGGCCTGACCTACAAATTCACGCCGAACCTCGCGGTCTACGCCAACTATTCGGAAAGCTTCCAGCCGCTCGTGTCGCCAAGCGCCAACGGGTATGCGGTCTCGGGCTCGTTGAAGCCTCAGGAGGGCAAACAGTATGAGGCAGGCATCAAGTACAAGCCCGACGGCTTCGACGGCCTGTTCACAGCCGCGGTCTTCGACCTTACCCAAACCAATGTTCCGACCTATGTCACGCCTGTTGTCCAGCAGCAGATCGGCAAGGTTGGCGTCCGCGGCATCGAACTCGAGGGCAAGGCCGCCATCGCGGAAAACCTGAACCTGACGCTTGCCTATTCCTACTGGGATGCCGAGATCCTGGAAGACGGCATTGGCGGGAATGCCGGCAATCGGCCGCAGCGCGTTCCTCGCCACCTGGCGTCAGCCTGGGTCGACTACACGCTTCCCGAGGAAGGACCGCGTGGCGACCTGACCATCGGCGGCGGCGTGCGCTATATCGGACAAACCTACGGGGATGACGCGAACACCATTTCGATTGGCGGCTACGCACTGGTGGATGCGGCGATTAGCTACAAGATGACCAAGGACGTGACGTTGGCCTTGAACGCAACGAACCTGTTCGACCGGAAGTATCTGACAACCAGCTATTACGGGACCGAATTCTACGGCGACCGGCTGAAAATCGTCGGCACCCTCAAACATTCCTGGTGAGCTTGCTGAACGCCAAGCGCCGACAACATTGGAAAAGGCGCCACACGCACCCGACAATGCGTGTGGCAATCATCGACGGTTCACATCCCCGTCAGATCGCTCATCAGCCCCGACGCCACCGACAGCCGCGACACGGTGATGTCGCCGCCCTCGGTCAACGCCTGCAGCCGCTCGCGGATGCGCGCCACCCGCTCGCCGCCGGCGTCCAGCCAGGCAGCCACCGGATCGGCCGTCTTGGCGTGGCCGGTGAGCGCCGCCACCGCGATGCCGCGCCGTGCCGCATCGATCGTGTCGGTGGCGCGCGAAAGCGCCAGCTGATCGTAGTAGTCCGATGGCGTGATCGAGCGTGCGGCATCCTCGACACGCGGAATGCGGAAGGCATCGCTGACGGCGAAGAACGCCTTGGCCGCGGCGACGATATCGGCGCCGGCGGTGCGCGCCGTCAGCGCGATGTCGGGGATGAGTTCCGCCACCTCGCTCAGTGCCAGCTGCCCGGCCAAGCTTTCCGGCGCGCCGGCCTTGAACAGCCCATGCCGCTTCTCCTCGATGCGCTCGCGTGAAAAGGCCGGCAGCAGCGAAACGAGCTTGGGCTCCAGCGCCTTGCGGGCTTCCTGCAACTCGGCAATGCGCTGGCTGAGGGGTGCCGTGCCGGCATCGTTCTTCAGATACCAGCCGCTGGTCACATAGATCAGCCGGCTGACCATCTGATAGAGATCAAGCTGCACCTGGCCGTCGATCTGGTTGTCGAGCGCGTCGATCTCGCGATAGAGCGCCGGCAAGGCAAAACCGTCACGCACCACCGCGAAGGTCCGCACCACGTCGGCGGCGGTGCGCCCGGTGGCCTCCTGCAGCCGGTTGACGAAGGATGGGCCGCCGCGATTGACCAGATCGTTGGCGACGACCCGTGTAATGATCTCGCGGCGCAGCCTGTGGCCATGGATCTCGGCGGCGTATTTCTTCGCCATCTGGTCGGGAAAATAGCCCATCAGGTCGCGGTCGAAATGCGCGTCATCAGGCACGTCGCTGGCGACGATGTCGGAAAACAGCACAATCTTGGCATAGGCGAGCAGCACGCCGAGTTCGGCTCTGGTCAGCGGTTCGCCACGCGCTTCGCGCTCGGCCAGCGCTGCCGGCGACGGCAGCGTCTCGACGGCACGGTCGAGCAGGCCGCGCGCCTCCAGCGCCGTCATGAAGCGGCTCTGATGCGCGATGTCGGCGAGGCCGCGCTTGCGGGCGATCGAAAGCGCCAGCGTCTGCTGGTAGTTGTTGGACAGCACCAGCGAGCCGACCTCCTCGGTCATCTCGGCCAGCAGCTTGTTGCGTGCTGGGCGTGTCAACGACCCCTTGCGCATGGCGGAAGCCAGCGCGATCTTGATGTTGACCTCGACGTCGGAGCAGTTGACGCCGCCCGAATTGTCGATGGCGTCGGAGTTGCAGCGGCCGCCATTCATGCCGAACTCGATGCGCGCCCGCTGCGTGACGCCGAGATTGGCGCCCTCGCCGATCACTTTCGCCCGGACGTCGAGCGCGGTGATGCGAATGGCATCGTTGGCGCGGTCGCCGACCTCGGCATTGGTCTCGGTCGATGCCCTGAGATACGTGCCGATGCCGCCGAACCACAGAAGATCGACCGGCGCTTTGAGAATGGCGGTCATGATCTCGACCGGCGTGGCGGTGGTCTTGGCCAGGCCGATCGCCGCCGCCGCCGCCGCCGGCAAGGTGATCGATTTCTGGTTGCGCGAGACGATGATGCCGCCTTCCGACAGTTTCGTCTTGTCGTAGTCCTGCCAGCTCGAACGCGGCAGCGCGAACATGCGCTCGCGCTCGGCCATCGAGGCTGCCATGTCGGGATCGGGATCGATGAAGATGTCGCGATGGTCGAAGGCCGCGATCAGCCGGGTTTTCGGGGACAAAAGCATGCCGTTGCCGAACACGTCGCCCGACATGTCGCCGACCCCAACGACGGTGAAGGACGAGGTCTGGATGTCGCGGTTGATCTCGCGGAAATGCCGCTTGACCGCTTCCCAGGCGCCCTTGGCGGTGATGCCCATCTTCTTGTGGTCATAGCCGGCCGAGCCGCCGCTGGCGAAGGCGTCGTCGAGCCAGAAGCCGTGCTTCTCCGAGATCGCGTTAGCGGTATCGGAGAAGGTCGCCGTGCCCTTGTCGGCGGCAACGACGAAATACGGATCGTCCAGGTCGCGTCTGATAACGCCGGCCGGCGGGATGACGCCGTCGAGGCCGATATTGTCGGTGATCGACAGCAGGCTGGAGACGAAGTTCTTGTAGGCCGAAGTACCGGCCTCGAAGATCGCGTCGCGGCCGGCGCTCATCGGCAGCTTCTTCGGATAGAAGCCCCCCTTGGCGCCCACCGGCACGATGACGGCATTCTTGACCTGCTGTGCCTTGACCAGGCCGAGCACCTCGGTGCGGTAGTCCTGGGCGCGGTCGGACCAGCGCAAGCCACCGCGCGCCACCGGACCGAAGCGCAGATGCAGACCTTCGACCTCGGAGCCGTAGACGAAGATCTCCCGCCACGGCCGCGGCGCCGGCAAGCCCTCGACCGCGTGCGAGTCCAGCTTGATCGCCAGCGACTGGCCCTTTTCTTTCGTATCGGCAACGAAATGATTGGTGCGCAGCGTGGCTTCGATCAGATTGAGGTAGCGCCGGATGATGGTGTCGTCGTCGATGTTCGGCACATCCTCCAGCGCATCCTTGATCTTGGCCTTGAGGTGCTTTGCGGCCACCACGCCTTCGGTCTCCGCTGTCGGGCCAAGCCGGGCGATGAACAGCGCATGCAGGCCACGCGCTATGTCGGGATAGCGGTTGAGCGCGGCGGCGATGAAATCCTGGCTTTGCGGAATGCCGACCTGCTGCAGATAACGGCCATAGGCGCGCAGGATGGTGATCTCGCCAGACCACAGGCCGGCGGTCTGGGCGAGGCCGTTATAGCCGTCATTGTCGACGTCGCCGCGCCAGACGGAGAGGAACGCATCTTCGAACAGCGCGCCGCCATCGGTCAGGTCGATCGGCTGGCCGTAGCTGTTCTCAAGCTCCATGTCATGAATAAAGACTAAGCCGGGCCGATCACTATTGATCGTGCCGACCTGGTCGTCGCCGACCTCGAAAGTGCGCTCGCTGATGACGCGGAAGCCGATGTTTTCCAGCACCGGCACGCGGCGCGACAGCGCCACCGGGCTGCCGTGGTGATAGATTTTCAGCGATGCCTGGTGCGGCTTCTGCTCGGCATGGCGATAATAGTCGATGGCGATCGGATTGCCGGCGCTGATCTTGGCAAGGCGCCCGGCATCGGCCAGCGCCACCGCCGCGCTGAACGAATCGCGGTAGCTTTCCGGCAGCCGCGCGGCGATCGCCTTCAAAGCCTGGTCGCCGCCACTGGCCTCGGCCGCATCGGAAAGGGCGTCCTCCCAGGTACGCACGATGTCGCGGATCGCCGCCTCTATCGTCGCTTGCTCGACCTTCGGCGTCTTGCCGCCGGAGCGGCCGATGATGAAGTGCACGCGCGCCAGCCCGCCCTCGGGAAAGGCCGGGTAGTAGGCCGACAGCCGGCCTTCGAATACGGTTTTCAGATAGGAGCCAATCTTCTCGCGCACGACGCTGTCGTAACGGTCGCGCGGCACGAAGACGAGGATTGAGACGAAACGGTCGAACTGGTCGGCGCGCACCAGCGCCCGCACGCGTGGCCGCTCGACCAGGCCCAGAATGGCGGCGGCATGTTTGCGCAGGATCGGCACCGGCACCTGGAACAGCTCGTCGCGCGGATAGCTTTCCAGCACGTTGATCAGCGCCTTGCCGGAATGATCGTGCCGGTCGAAGCCGGACTTGGCGATGATGGTTTCGGCCTTGGACCTGAGATACGGGATCTTCATCACCGAGCGCGTGTAGGCGGTCGAGGTGAACAGGCCGACGATGCGCAATTCGCCCGCGAGCGTACCCTTGGCGGTGTAGGTCTTGATGCCGATGTAATCGAGATAGATGCGGCGGTGCACGGACGACTTGGCATTGGCCTTGGTGACGATCAGCGGCTCCGGCCCATGCAGGAAGGCGCGGATCTCCGGCGTCGTCGTTACCGCTTCGGTGCCGCGCCTGAGCACCAGCACGTCGGGATCGGACAGGATGCCGAGGCCAGGCTTTTCAGCGCGCTCCAGCGTGCCGCTTTCCTCGCCGCCGGTGTATTTGAACTCGCGCATGCCAAGGAAGGTGAAATTGTCGTCGCGCAGCCACTCCAGGAAGGCGAGAGCCTCGGCAACGCTCTTCTTGTCGAGCGGCACGGCCGTATAGCGGAATTCCGAGATCGCCTGATCGAGGCGGGCCAGCATTGGCCTCCAGTCGTGAACGGCGGCATGAACCTGGCCAAGGATCTTGCGCAGCCGCTCGCTCAATCCGCTCGCCTGCTCGGATGTCAGCCGCGGGATGTGGACATGGATGACGCTCAGCCGGTCGTGGCTGCCATCGTCCTTGGCGAAATTGCCGTCGCCGAGGATTTCTTCCACGCCGCCCTTGCCGTGGCGCACGACGATAACCGGATGGGTGACCAGGGTCGGTTCGCCCGATGTCTCGGTGATCTCGCCGAGGATGGAATCGAACAGGAACGGCATGTTGTCGTTGACGACCGTGACAACCGTCATCGGGCGGCCGTCTCGCACAACGCCCGAATCGGCATCGACGGCGACGACGCACTCGCCTTTCCTGTGAGTGGCGACTGCCTGGCCGGCGAGATCGGCAGCCCGCTCCAGGTCGGCCACATCGTAGGGAGCAATGTCTTCAGCTGGCGCGCGGGCGAGCAGATAGTCTGCAAGCCTGGCTGGCCTTTCCTCCGCTTTAAGCGCTGCCGTGGCTTTTTTCTTCGGCTTGCTCGCGGATTTCACGCTGGCCATGACGCACGTCCCTCCCGTCGAATGCTTTTACGACTATGGTAGCAGATGACCGCTGTTTGGCGACAAAGGTTTGACGGCTTGCCAAGAATTATCGGAATTTGGCGACAAGATGCCGCGCAACGAGGAGAAATGACCCATGACCGGCAAAATCAGCGCGCTTGATCTTGGCCAGGGAGAGCTGAGCGAGGCGACAAAAACCAATTTCGCCAAATGCGAGGAGAAGCTCGGCCTCGTCCCCAACGTGCTCAGGGCCTATGCCTTCGACGACAAGAAGCTGCGCGCCTTCACCGACATGTACAACGATTTGATGCTGGGTGAGTCCGGCCTGTCGAAGCTGGAGCGCGAAATGATCGCGGTCGCCGTCTCCTCGATCAATCATTGCTACTATTGCCTGACCGCGCACGGCGCGGCGGTGCGCCAGCTCTCCGGCGATCCGGCGCTCGGCGAAATGATGGTGATGAATTTCCGCGCCGCCGATCTTTCGCCCAGGCAGACGGCAATGCTCGAATTCGCCGTCAAGCTGACGCAAGAGCCGGCCAAGATCGTCGAGGCCGACCGGGGCGCGCTGCGTCAGGCCGGCTTCACCGATCGCGACATCTGGGACATCGCCTCGACCGCTGCCTTCTTCAACATGTCGAACCGCGTGGCCGCGGCAATCGATATGCGGCCGAACGACGAATACCACGCCATGGCAAGGTGACGGATTGCGGCAGGATCCAGACCGGGGCGTTATATTAGCAGTGTCGCATTCTCGTTGCTTGTTTGCCGGTTTGGTCCGATGATCGGCAGGCGGCATGACCGCATGCCGGTTCGATGCCGCTCACCAAGGGAGGAGAACATGGCGAAGTATCTCTACGTCTATCATGGCTCGGGCAAGATGCCGACCGACGAGGCCGAGCGGAAGGCCGCAATGGACGCCTGGAACGGCTGGTACGGCAAGCTCGGCTCGGCTGTGGTCGACGGCGGCAATCCGGTCGGCATGTCGAAGATGGTGCTGCCCGGCGGCAAGGTCGAGAACAATGGCGGCAGCAATCCGGCCGCCGGCTACACGATCGTCGAAGCGAAAGACATCGACGATGCCGTCGCCAAGGCCAAGGACTGCCCGATCCTGATGAACCCGGCCTTCAGCGTCGAGATCGCGCCGATCATTGAAGTGATGTGACGCGCCGGCTCAGGACCGCGTCGCTATGGCGGCCGCCGCACCGGCCATCGTCGTGGCGCTGATGCGATTGGCGATCTTCATGGCGCGCTTGCTCTTCAAAAGCTTGCGCGCCTGTGATGCGGCGAGCACCCAGGCGAGATCGATGGCGACCAGCACCACGGCCATGGTCGCCGTCAGCTCGACCCAGCCGACGATGCTGACCGAAGCGAGGTCGATGATGGTCGGCAGCAGCGCCAGGTAGAACATCATGATCTTGGGATTGCCGAGCGTCACCGCCATGCCGGCGAAGAACAGTTTTATCGCCGAATCCTCGCGCGGCATCTCGCCCTCTTTTGCATCGACAGGCGCGGTCCACATCTTCCAGGCGAGGTAAGCGAGATAGGCAACGCCGACCCATTTCACCACGACGAAGGCGAAATGGAAGGTCTGCGCCACGACAGCCAGCCCGAACACCGCCAGCGATAGCCAGATGCCCTCGCCGATCCACATGGCGAGCAGGAACGGGAACACGTCGCGAAACCCTTTCGAGATGACGCGGGCGACAAGCGCCGCGATCGATGGCCCAGGCGAGCCCGCGGCAACGAACAGAGCGGCGGCGAAAATCAGGAGCGAGGTGGGGTGCATAACCGGGTCTCTGGTTGAAAACCTTCGATTTCGGATATTAACGCAAGTGGCTCGGCTGCGGTAGCACCGACAAAAGACCCTTGTCGGTCCGGCATGTCGCGGCTAGAAAGGCCATCGCGAAACAATTTTGAGCTTCACTTTGCCTACGTAACCGCCGGTCTCGCCAACTCCCCCGACACACTGCATGACACCGCATTTGCGGTATCTGTTTTCATGTTCATGTGTTCTTCTGGGCGGCGGTTCGAGACCGGTTTGGCACTGCTGAACCGTTGTTGCGCGCTGCCGCCCGTGACATCCGATTTCCAATCATAGCAAGCGACCGCCACGCCGCGCCCGCATGGGCATCTCGACATCGCCGGCCTGATGAACTTCCCGACGGGAAGGGCTTATCGGCATGTCTGGACTTCTGCGTATCCACTGGGCAATCGCACCCCAGACCGCACCTCGACCGCTCATCAATTGCAACCGCTGCGGCACCGTGAGGGCCTATTGCAGCAGCGGAAAGTTCCGCGTCAACGCCAATGGCAAACGCATCGACGTGTGGCTGATCTATCGCTGCATCGACTGCGACAATTCCTGGAATTTCGGCATTTTCGAACGCTGCAACCGCCGCGACATCGACCCGGCGCTGCTGGCGGCGCTCGAAAGCAACGATCCTGCACTCGCTCACCGTCATGCCTTCGATGCGGTGGCGTTGCGCAACCGGATCGGGCGCGTCGAGGAGTTCTCCGATGTCAGCGTTCACAAGCGCAGGCTCGGCGACACCAGGGAAGCCGCGACCGTGTTGGAACTCCAGCTCGGGCTCGAAATGCCGACATCGCTGCGGCTCGACCGGCTGCTCGCAAGCGAACTCTGCATCTCACGATCACGGCTTCAGGCGCTGGAGGAGAAGCGGCTGCTCATCGTTGACCCGGATGGAGCAAAGGCCCTGCGCAAGCCGGCCCGTGCGGGAAACACGATCCGCATCGATCTGGCCGGCGAGGCCGATCGGCAGGCCATCATCGCGGCTGCCGGTGGATGAACGAAAAAGGGGCGGAACACTGGTTGCTCCGCCCCTCTCCGCTGTTGGAAAAAATAAGAGCTTACGCCGCGCCGACCACCTTGGACGACTTCTCGAACCGCTTGCGCTCGTTCGGATCGAGATAGAGCTTGCGCAGCCGAATGGTCTTCGGCGTCACTTCGACCAGCTCGTCGTCCTGGATCCAGGCCAGCGCGCGTTCCAGCGTCATGCGGATCGGCGGGGTCAGCTTGACCGCCTCGTCCTTGCCGGCGGCACGGATGTTGGTCAGCTTCTTGCCCTTGAGCACGTTCACTTCAAGGTCATTGTCGCGGCTATGGATGCCGATGATCATGCCCTGATACACCTTGACGCCCGGATCGATGACCATCGGGCCGCGATCTTCCAGGTTCCACATGGCGTAGGCGACCGATTCGCCCTGTTCGTTGGAAATCAGCACGCCATTGGTGCGGCCTGGCAGCTCGCCCTTGTAGGGCTCATAGGCATGGAAAAGCCGGTTCATCACGGCGGTGCCGCGCGTGTCGGTCAAAAGCTCCGACTGGTAGCCGATCAGGCCACGGGTCGGCGCATGGAAGACAATGCGCTGACGATTGCCGCCGGATGGGCGCAGTTCGACCATCTCGGCCTTGCGCTCGGACATCTTCTGCACGACGACGCCGGCATGCTCCTCGTCGACGTCGATGACGACTTCTTCGACCGGCTCCAGCAATTCGCCATTCTCGCCCTTCTGCATGACGACGCGCGGACGCGACACGGCGATTTCAAAGCCTTCGCGCCGCATCGTCTCGATCAGCACGGCCAGCTGCAATTCGCCGCGGCCGGAGACGAAGAACGAATCCTTGTCAGGCGATTCCTCGATCTTCAGCGCGACATTGCCTTCGGCTTCGCGCAGCAGGCGGTCGCGGATGACGCGGCTGGTCACCTTGTCGCCTTCGGTGCCGGCCAGCGGACTGTCGTTGACCAGGAACGACATGGTCACGGTCGGCGGATCGATCGGCTGCGCATGCAGCGGTTCGCTCACGCTCGGGTCGCAGAACGTGTCGGCGACGGTGCCCTTCGACAAGCCGGCAATGGCGACGATGTCACCCGCCTGCGCTTCTTCGATCGGCTGGCGCTCAAGGCCGCGGAAGGCCAGGATCTTGGAAATACGGCCGGTTTCGATCTGGGTACCGTCATGGTGCAGCACCTTGACCGGCTGGTTGGCCTTCAGCGTGCCGCTCTCGATACGGCCGGTGATGATGCGGCCGAGAAACGGATTGGCTTCCAGGATGGTGCCGATCATGCGGAACGGACCGGGATGAACGGTCGGCTCCGGCACATGCTTGATGACGAGGTCGAACAGCGGCGCCAACTGCTGGTCCTTCGGTCCTTCCGGATTTTCCGAAACCCAGCCATCGCGGCCTGAGCCGTACAGAATCGGGAAGTCGAGCTGCTCGTCGGTGGCGTCGAGCGCTGCGAAAAGGTCGAACACCTCGTTGACCACCTCGACATGACGGGCGTCCGGGCGATCGATCTTGTTGATGACGACGATCGGCTTCAGGCCGACCTTGAGCGCCTTGCCTACGACGAATTTGGTCTGCGGCATCGGCCCTTCGGCGGCATCGACCAGCACGATGGCTGAGTCGACCATCGACAGGATGCGTTCGACCTCGCCACCGAAATCGGCGTGGCCGGGGGTGTCGACGATGTTGATGCGGGTATCCTTCCAGTCGACCGAGGTCGCTTTGGCCAGGATGGTGATGCCGCGCTCTTTTTCGAGGTCGTTGGAATCCATGGCGCGCTCGGCCACGCGCTGATTGTCTCGGAAGGAGCCGGACTGCTTCAAAAGCTGGTCGACCAGGGTGGTCTTTCCATGGTCGACGTGCGCGATGATCGCGATATTACGGATTTTCATGTTCTGGTCTCGGAAGCGTTGCAGGCAGCAGGCCAAAAGGCGCTGCCTCTTTCGGTTGCGCGGCTCATACAGGGTTTTTCGCAGTTGCGAAAGAGGAGGCGCGTCACCAAATACTCATCAAATCTTAAGCATCTGCGTGTGAGATGATTTTGTTAACCAAGGCGGGAACCCTTCGGGGCCCGGGCAGTTCGAACATCATGACCGACAAACTCAACCGATTCTGGCCGCTCATCGCCTCTGTTGCCTTCGCCGTCCTGCTGGCGGCCAACGCCGCGCAGTCGGCCGCGACGACGAAGGAATCACGGCCTGCCTTGCCGTCAGAGGCACAGTCGGCCGAGCAGATTTTCGCCGACGCGCCCGACGGCGTCGACCCGGTGGTGACCGGCCCGGTCAGCGCCGCCTTCAAGCAGCGGCAGGACGCCGCCAACTGCGACAGCGCCGTCTGGCCGAATATCTCCATGGTCTGCTACCCGGACTAAGACATCGCGCGCCCTAGACGCGCGACACCTTTCCATCAGCGCGCGCTTATGCCGACCGTACCGGGTCGAGCGTCACCTTGTAGAGTTCATTGTCTTCGCGATCCATCAGCCGCACCGTCATCTGCTCGCTGGCGCCTGAAATATCGACCAGCCCGAAGAATTGCAGACCTGCCGAGGGCGGCAGGTTCTGTCCCTGTTCGGCGGTCGGCGCCTTGATGAACTTCAGCTCCGGACCGAACGTCATGTCGAAATCGTTCGGCCCGAATGTTCCGGCATGGATCGGACCCGAAACGAATTCCCAGAACGGATTGAAATCCTGGAACTGCGCCTTGTCCGGGTTGTAATAATGCGCGGCCGTGTAATGCACGTCGGCGGTGAGCCAGACGGTGTTGCTGATGCCGGCATTCTTGATGAAGCGCAGCAGGTCGGCGATCTCGAGCTCACGCCCTTTTGGCAAGCCATTGTCGCCATTGCTGACTGCTTCGGCACCAACCTTCTTGGTGCCGTCGTCCCAGACGACGAGGCCGAGCGGCATGTCGGCGGCGATGATTTTCCAGGTCGCCTTCGAATTCGCCAGTTCGCGCTTCAGCCATTTCGTCTGCTGTTCGCCGAGCATGCGCGATTGCGGCGTCATCTCATCCTGCATGTCGGGACCATTGGGGCCGCGATAGGAGCGCATGTCGAGGAAGAACACGTCGAGCAGCGGCCCGTAGGCGATCTTGCGATACACGCGGCCGGGCTCGGAAGGTTCGTAGCGGATCGTCGTCATCTCGTGGAAAGCCCGCGCCGCACGGGCCGCCAGCACGTGGATGGATTTTTCCGTATAGCGGCTGTCGGCGCTGAGATCCTTCGAATCCGACCAGTTGTTCAGGACTTCATGGTCATCCCACTGGTAGAAAGTCGGGCAGATGGCGCTGAGACCGAGCACGTTCCTGTCCATCATGTTGTATTTCCACTGGTCCCGGTATTCGTCCAGCGTCTCGGCAACCTTGCGCTTGCCGTCGATCAGCACGACGTTCTTCCACTTGCCGCCGCCGGGCAGGTCGACCTCGTCCTTCATGGCGCCGTCGGCATAGATGGTGTCGCCCGAATGAAGGAAGAAGTCGGGCGTGTGCTTGCCGATCGTGGCGTAGGTCTTCATGCCGGTCTCATCGATGCCCCAGCCCTGGCCGGCGGTGTCGCCCGACCAGGCAAAGCGGATGTCGCGCTTCGAGGCCGGCGCCGTCCTGAAGCGCCCGGTGATCGGCTCGGAAACGGCGTTGATGTCGGCGAGATCGGCTGCCGTCATGCGATAGAAGATATCCTGGTCCGAAGCGAGGTCGGTGAGCAGCCGCTTGACGGTGTAGTCGCTGGCCGGCGACGTATCGAGCGGCGCCACGCGTGTCGCAGTGGCGAAGTTCTCCGTCGACGACACTTCGAACATGACGCGCGACGGGCGATCGGTGCGCGTCCACACCATGCCGCTGGTTGCGTCGACATCGCCGGACTGGACGCCATGGGTGAAGGCCGGCCGCTGACTGGCGCGCGAATAGTAGGGCAGCGCCAGGCTCGAGACGCCGGCCAGGCCAACGGCGCTGGCGGAGGTGACGAAAGCGCGGCGAGTCATCGAAAGCTTGTTCACGGCTGTCTCCTGGATGGCTTGAACGGTGCCACCAAAATCCAGCGTCAATGTTTCAGGGACATCTCGGGATCATGAAGTTTTTCTGACGATCAACAGGCGGGTGGGCGTTTGCGCGGACGGCGAAGCTGCCGATCTTCCTCCGTGTGGGGGAGATGGCAGCTTGGCCGGTAGCGCCTCTCCCTACGCCGCCTGCGGCTCCGGCTCGAATGCCGGCTTGCTGGTGTTGATCAGCAGCGAGATACAGGCAGCGGCTATTGCCGTCATGCCGGCGATCAGGAAGGCCAGTTCGTAATTGCCCTGCAACTCGCGCATGGTGCCACCGAAGGCGGCGGCGGTCGCCGCACCGATCTGGTGGCCGGCGACGATCCAGCCGAACACGATCGGCCCACTGCGATCGCCGAACGCCTCATTGGCGAGCCTCAGAGTCGGCGGCACGGTGGCGATCCAGTCGAGACCGTAGAGCACGGCGAAGATGATCAGGCTGGTCGCTGAGAAGCCGGAATAGGGCAGGTAGATCAGCGACAGGCCACGGATGCCGTAATAGACGCCGAGCAGCTTGCGCGGGTCGAAACGGTCGGTGAGCCAGCCCGACAATGTCGTGCCGATCAGATCGAAAATGCCCATCATCGACAGCAGGCCGGCGGCCTGCACCTCGCCAATGCCCATGTCGCCGCAAAACGCGATCAGATGCGTGCCGACCAGCCCGTTGGTGGTGAAGCCGCAGACGAAGAAGGTGGCGAACAGATACCAGAACACCCGCGTGCCGGCAGCACGGCGCAGCGTCGAGAACGTATGCGCCAGAAAGTTGCCCTGTGACGCAGGCGGGGTCGGCGGCACATCGTCAGCCTCGGCGCCATAGCGCACCATGCCGATCGATGCCGGCCGCTCCGGCACCAGCAGCCAGACCAGCGGTATCAGGGCAGCGGTCGCGATCGCGACCGCAATGACAACCGGCTGCCAGCCGCCCGACTGTGCCAGAGCGGCGATCAGCGGCAGGAACACCAGCATGCCCGAGGCACTGGAGGCCGACATCAATCCCATGACAAGGCCGCGATTGGTCTTGAACCAGCGATTGACGATGGTCGCGCCGAGCACGCTGGCGACGGCACCGGAACCAATGCCCGAGAACACGCCCCAGGTGATGAACAGATGCCACGGCTTGGTCATCAGCAGGCTGAGCATGGTCGAGCCCGACATCACCACCAGCGAGGCGAGCAGCGTGCGGCGCAGCCCGATGCGCTCCATCAGGGCTGCGGCAAATGGCCCCGTCAAACCGTAAAGCAGAATGCCGACACCGGCGGCCAGGGAGATGATGTCGCGGCGCCAGCCGAAACTGTTCTCGAGTGGCAGCATCATGACCGAGGGTGCGGAGCGCAGGCCAGCCGCGACCAGCAGGCTGAGGAAGATGACGCCGACCACGACGAAAGCGTAGCGCTGGCCAAAGGGGCGAGATTGAGTTATCATGTTACTGACCGGTACGTTGCAGGGTGGGAACATGTATACGTACCGATCGGTAACATTGTCAATCGAGTCACACGATGCCAACCGACAAAAATATTGAACTGACCATCAGCGACGGTCATGCATCCGCTCCGCCGAAAGCCGCCAAGAAGATCCTCGATGTGGCCTATGACCTGTTCTACCGGCGCGGCATCAGGGCGATCGGCGTCGACGAGATCGTCAAGCGTGCCGGCGTCACCAAGCCCAGCCTCTACCGCAGCTTTCCGTCCAAGGACGAACTGGCCGCTTCCTATCTCAGGCAATATGACCGTGAATACTGGGAGCGCTTCGACGAAGCGGTCGCCGCTCATCCCGGCGACCCGCGCGCTCAGATCAAGGCTTTCCTGACCCGCATCGGCAAGCGCACGCAGGTGGCGGACTATCGCGGCTGCGGCATGACCAACGCGGCGGTCGAATATCCCGACCACAGCCATCCGGCCCGCGTGGTCAGCGAGGCCAACAAGCAGGAACTGCGCCGCCGCCTGCGCGCCATGGCGGCTGCGATGGGCGCGCAAGACCCAGACACGCTCGGCGACGGCCTGCTGCTGCTGATCGAGGGGGCCTATATCAGCGGCCAGTTGTTCGGCCTCGGCGGTCCGGCGCAAGCGGTTGCCCGCAATGCCGACCTGCTGATCGAAGCCAGCTTGAAGAAATAGCGTTTGGCGCTACGCTGCATGGCTTGCAACGGAGATTGACCGCCATGCGTGCCATTCTGATCCCGCTTGTTCTGGTCAGTCTCGGTCAGGCGGCGCAAGCCGACGGCATTTCCAGCGCCTACACCGATCTGGATTCGAAAACGGACTGCGTGACCTACGCGCAGGCAGAAGAAGGCGACGGCGACTGGGCCGAACTCGCCTGTTCAGGCTATCGCGGCTATCCCGTACTGATCGCCTATGACGACGCCCGTGAATCGCTGTTCTACGGTTTTCCGCCCGGCGGCGACATGACGACGGTCTGGGAAAGCTTTTCCGGCCTCAATTCGTCCGGAGCCAAAGTCGAATGGCGCATCGAAACCAAGGGCGACACGGCAGTGCCCTATGCCGTCATCCATCGCCGCTCGATCAGCAATCCCGAGGACGAGAAAAAGCCGACCGAGGTGCTGCTCGTCGCCAAGGTCGGCCAGATGGACGCCCGCGACGGCTGCACCGTCGGCCTGGTGCTGGCCACCGGCAATCCCGCCGCCAACGACCAGGCGCGCAAGCTTGCCGACGACAAGGCACGCACCTTCGCCTGCGGCAAGGACAGACACACCGTCATCGGCAAAGTGCCGGCCTTCGGCCGGGTCGACAACTGACGGATCGGGCTACTTGTTCGCCTTGGCCCGCTCGATCGCGTCGACGATCATCTTCTTGGCATATTTGGAATCGTGCCAGCCTTCGATCTTGACCCATTTGCCGGGCTCTAGATCCTTGTAGTGCTCGAAGAAGTGCTGCACCTGCTGGCGCGTAATGTCGGGCAGCTGAGTGTATTCGGTGACGTTCTCGTAACGCAGCGTCAGTTTTGGCGACGGCACGGCGATGATCTTCTCATCCTGGCCGGCATTGTCTTCCATGATCAGCACCCCGATCGGCCGCACGTTGATGACGCAGCCCGGCACCAGCGCGCGCGTGTTGCAGACCAGCACGTCGATCGGATCGCCGTCGCCCGACAGCGTGTGCGGCACGAAGCCGTAATTGCCGGGGTAGCGCATCGAGGTGTGCAGGAAGCGGTCGACGAACAGCGTGCCGGCCTCCTTGTCCATCTCGTACTTGATCGGCTCGCCGCCGATCGGCACCTCGATGATGACGTTGACGTCCTCAGGCGGATTCTTTCCGCTGGCTATGGCTTCAATGCGCATGGCTTAAATCCCTCTCTCGATGGACGATCGATAGCGGGCGGCGCGTCATGGTGCAATGCGGCGAATGGTGCTGGATGCGAATGGAACGCCCAATTGCCGAAAGGCCGGGTTGTCATTCCCAGACGAAAGCGACCTTCTTCAGCGCCTTCTGCTCGAAGATCTCGACGCCCTCGGCGACATCGCGGCCACCGGCGCCGGCATAGAAGGCAAGCGCGTTCTGGTTGTCCTCCAGCGCCCACACGACCATGCCTTTCAGCCCGTGATCGGCCAGCCGCGCCTTGGCCGCCGAAAACAGGCGGCTGCCGAGCCCGATGCCCTGATATTCCGGGCGCAGGTACAATTCGTAGATTTCGCCCTGCTGGCGCAGTTCACGGGCGCGGTTCTTGCCGATCGTCGCATAGCCGGCGATCTTGCCGCCGATTTCGACGACCAGAACGGTGGCGGCGCGGCGAATCGCATTCGCCCACCAGTCGGCGCCACGGCGGTTGATCATCGATGTCAGGGTCCGGTGCGGAATGATGCCGGAATAGGCGCCGCGCCAGGCTTCCAGATGCACCTCGGCGATGGCACTGGCATCGCGCGGGTCGGCTTTCCGGATGTCGATCGTCAGCGTATTCATGATTTGTTAACCATAAACCCGCATCGCCCGATTGCAAGGGTCCGGGCGGCCAGCCGGCTGCTTTCTCACAGGCGATCACCGCCCTGGTGAGGGGCCTTCAAGACTTCTGTGGAAAGGCTCAAATCTCGACGAGATGGTCGTCGAGCTCGTTGCTGTCGCCCGCAGTGACCGGGAAATGCTCGGCCAGCACCGCACCCACCAACTCGATCGCGTTGACGAAGCCGTCGGCAAGCCGGTCGTCGCCGGCATGCGCGGTAAGGTCGCGCACGACGCCGTCCCAGACATGCTGGCCGACCTTGGCGTCGATACCCGAATCGGCAACCACCTCGGCATAGCGCTCGGCGATCGAGACGAAGACCAGCACGCCGGTGCGCGCCGTGGTGCGGTGGACGTTGCGGGCGAGGAACTGCTTGATCGCGTTGGCGTGCGCCGCCTGGTAGCGCAGCCGCCTCGGCACCAGGTGGATGCGCATACCAGGCAGCGCCCACAACAAGGCCAGCACGCAGGCAAGCGCCAGGAGCTGGGCGAGGACGAAATGCGGCAGCCGGATCGACAGCCACCAGGCCTCCAGACCGTAGCCGACCGCCAGGCTGACGATCAGCATGCACACGGTCGCCATGAAGGCGGCCGGGAAGAAATAGCCGTCGCTGGCATGCGCCACGACACAGTAGATTTCGCCGTCGGTTTTCTCCTCGGCGGCGCGGATCGCGGTTGCGATGCGCTCATGATCCTGCGGGCTGATTGGTCGTGTTGCCATGATCTGTCTCACCAGCTTCCTGAAGAACCGCCACCACCGGACGAGCCGCCGCCACCGGAAAATCCGCCACCGCCGCTTGACCCCGAGGACCAGCCACTGCCCGAACCCGAAGACCAGCCGCCGCCCGACGATGAACCGGTTGTCCAGCCAGTGCCCGAGTACCCGCTCGGCCCGCGGCCATAACGAAACGTCATGCCCAGCCATTTGTACACGCCCGGCGACAATTTCGTGCCGAACATCGGCGGCAGGAACGCCATCGCCATCCCGCCGAAGAACATCGTCGCCCACAGCATCAGGAACACGGCAAAGATCGGATCGATGGACGTGCCGTCATCGGCGGGATTGCGCTTGCCCCGCGCTTCCAGTTCTTCGGGATTGCCCTCCAGCACCATGACCATGTCGTCGACGGCTTTGCTGATGCCGCCGGAGAAGTCCCCGGCGCGGAAGGCCGGCACCATGTCATTCTCGATGATGAGCTTGGTGTGCAGGTCGGTCAGCGTGCCTTCCAGCCCATAACCGACCTCGATGCGCATCTTGCGGTCGTTCGGGGCAACCAGCAGCAGCACGCCATTGTTCTCGCCCGCCTGGCCAAGTTTCCAGAAGCGGAACAGCCGATTGGCGTAGGGCTCGATCTCCTCGCCATCGAGGCTGGGAATCGTCGCGACGACGATCTGGTCGGAACCTTTCGTCTCGAAGTCGGCGAGCTTCCGCGTCAGCGCCGTCTTGGTCGCGGCGTCGATGATGCCGGCATTGTCGACGACACGGCCGGTCAGCGCCGGCAAGTCGGTCGCGTAGGCCATGACGCAGGAGAACAGCACGACCGCAGCAATCAGGACGGCCGAGGCGAGGCGGTCGCGTTTCGACAGGCTGATGCTGGATACCATCATGCCATCACCAGCTTCCCGACGAGCCGCCGCCGCCGGACGAACCGCCGCCGCCGGAAAAGCCTCCCCCGCTGCTTGACCCCGAAGACCAGCCGCCGCCGGAACTCCCCGACGACCAGCCGCCACTGGAGGATCGCCGGCTTGGCTCGAAGGTCATGCCAAGCCAGCGGTAGCGGCCGGGGCCAAGCTTCTGGCCGAAGATCGGCGGCAGCACGGAAGCCGCAATGCTGCCGAAGAAGATGATCGCCCAGATGCTGATGAAGACGGCGAAGAACAGGTCGTCGGAATCGAAAGGCGCTTGCTGGTTGCGCTCGCCGCGCGCCTCCAGTTCTTCGGGATTGCCCTCCAGCACCATGACCATGTCATCGACGGCCTTGCTGATGCCGCCGGAGAAGTCCCCGGCGCGGAAGGCCGGCACCATGTCATTTTCGATGATCAGCATGGTGTGCAGGTCGGTCAGCGTGCCTTCCAGCCCATAGCCGACCTCGATGCGCATCTTGCGGTCGTTCGGGGCCACCAGCAGCAGGACGCCATTGTTTTCCTTCGCCTGGCCGAGCTTCCAGAAGCGGAACAGCCGGTTGGCGTAAGGCTCGATCTCCTCGCCATCGAGGCTGGGAATCGTCGCGACGACGATCTGGTCGGAGCCTTTTGTCTCGAAATCGGCGAGTTTTTGGGTCAGCGCCGCCCTGGTCGCGGCGTCGATGATGCCGGCATCGTCGACGACACGGCCGGTCAGCGCCGGGAGATCGGCCGCGAGGGCCGAGAACGGCAGCACAAGGACGAGGAGGACGACTGCGACAAGACGAATGACGCGCCGCCTCTCACCGGCCAGCAAGATCACGACGTTTGGCCCCGCCGTTCACCCGCCCTGCTTCGTGCCGAAATCGACCTTCGGCGGCTGCATCTTGTCTTCGGCGACGGTGAAATTGGCGAAGGGCTCGTTGCCGCGGAACCAGAAGGTCGCCCACAGCACCGAGGGGAACGTCCTCAGCGTCAGATTGTAGTCCCTGACCGCCTGGATGTAATCGCGCCGCGACACCGCGATGCGGTTCTCGGTGCCTTCGAGCTGCGCCTGCAGCGCCAGGAAGTTCTGATTGGCCTTGAGGTCCGGATAGGCCTCCGAGACCGCGATCAGCCGCGACAGCGCGCTGGTCAGCCCCGCCTGGGCATCCTGGAACTTCTTGAGGGCTTCGGGATCCTTCAGCGTTTCCGGTGTTACCGTGATCTGCGTTGCCTTGGCGCGTGCCTCGACCACCGCGTCGAGCGTATCCTTTTCATGCGAGGCATAGCCCTTGACCGTCTCGACCAGGTTGGGGATGAGGTCGGCGCGGCGCTGATACTGGTTCAGCACCTCGCTCCATGCCGCCCTGGCATTTTCTTCCGCCGTCGGGATGGTGTTATAGCCGCAGCCTGCAAGCAGCGGCAGCACGATCGCCATCATCAGGAAGGCGGGCAGCGTGCGGAACGTGGACGGCAAGGCAAGGCGCTGGGCAAACATGATGGGGTCCCTCGGTAGAAGTTGCACGCGAAGCATTACCACAATCAGCGCGCAAGAAAACCGCCCGCGCCGGCAGCCCCTCGCCTGGCACGCCCGGTGCCGCTGCAAGGCTCTGTGATTGGCCGTGCGAACGCGATAAGGTCCGGCAAAACGGGACATCATCATGGCGGAACGCCAGGACAGCGACAAGGAATCGCGCCGTATCCTCGAGCGCATTGCGCGCGAGACGGATCCGGCCGGCAACTCGTTTGTAGCGCGGGCAGCGAAAGGCATGCACGATCACGTCACCGCGGCCGATGCCGATCGTGCCGATCCGATCGAAGTCTGGGGCACCCGCTTTGGCCGCACGCTGGGCCTGCTACTGGCGCTGGGCCTGATGGTCTGGCTCGTGCTTTACGTCATCCGGGGCAGTTAGGAATCAAACGACAATGAGCGCCGAACAAACCGACGCGCCGCGTGCGGTCATCGTCATTTCCAGCCATGTCGCGCGTGGCTCGGTCGGCAACCGTGCCGCCGTCTTTGCGCTGGAGACCCTGGGGTTCCCGGTCTGGGCGGTGCCGACCGTCATCTTGCCCTGGCATCCCGGCCATGGGCGCGCGACGCGCATCGTGCCGCCGCTCGACGAGTTCAAGGCTCTGATGGCCGATCTCGAGCGGGCGCCATGGCTGGGTGAGGTCGGCGCCGTGCTGTCCGGCTATCTCGGCGAGGCGGGCCAGGCCGAGGCCGTCGCCTCGCTGGTCGCCGCGGTCAAGGCAAGGACGTCCGGCGCCGTCTATATCTGCGATCCGGTGATGGGTGATTCGGGCGGCCTCTATGTGCCCGAACCGACCGCCATCGCCATGCGCGATCGGCTGATGCCGATCGCCGACATAGCCACCCCTAACCGCTACGAACTGGAATGGATGGCCGGCGCCGCGTTGCCAGACATGAAATCGGTGATCGCGGCGGCGCTGCACGCCGGACCATCGACCATGCTGGTCACCTCGGCGCCGTCGATGATGACGGGCGGCACCGGCAACCTCCTGCTCGATAACAGCCAGGCGCTGCTCGCCGAACATCGCCTGATCGACAAGCCGCCGAATGGCCTGGGCGATCTGACTGCGGCCGTTTACCTGGCACGCATCCTGTCCGGCCAGCCACCGATCAAGGCGCTGCAATCGACGACGGCGGCGGTCTACGAGATCCTGGCACGCACCGCCAAGCGCGGCGGCGACGAACTGCAGCTCGAAACCGATGCGCAGAGCCTGTCGCATCCGATGGCGATGGTCCAGCTTCGCCACCTCACACATCCAGGGCGGGGCCGCCGGGCGTGACATCGACTGAGGCCGTACTTGTCGGCGTCGATGGCTGCAAGGCCGGCTGGATCGCCGTCCGACGAACTTTTGGCATGGCACCGTCGGTCGGTGTCTTTGCAACCTTCACTGCCCTGCTCGCATCCCTTCCCGAAGACGCTATCATCGCCGTCGACATGCCGATCGGCCTGCCCGGCTTTTCGGGCAAGGGCGGTCGCGGCCCCGAAGCGCTGGTGCGGCCGCTGCTCGGGGCACGCCAGTCCAGTGTCTTCTCGATCCCGTCCCGTGCCGCGCTCTATGCCGACACCAACGGCTTCACCACCATCGAAGCCTGGTATGCCGCGCACGTCAGGGCAAGCGCGATGGCCCTGACCACATCCGATCCGCCGCGCGGCGTCTCGATCCAGGCGTTCGGCATTTTTGCCAAGATCCGCGAGATCGACGCCCTGCTGATCGCGCCCGATTTGCGCAGCCGCGTGTTTGAATCGCACCCGGAAGTCGCTTTCTGCCGCTTGAACGGCGATCAAGCCATGCAACTGCCGAAGAAGATCAAGGGCAGCATCAATCCGGCCGGCATGGCGGAACGCAAGGCGCTGCTCTGCCGGCACGGCTATGATAAGGGCTTTCTCGACCAGCCGCCGCCCCGCGGTGCCGCCGCTGATGACTTCCTCGACGCAGCCGCGATGACGCTGATCGCCGGTCGCATCGTCGGCGGCGAGGCGCGGCCGTTTCCCGACCCGCCGGGCCGCGACAGCTTTGGCATTCCCGTCGCCATCTGGGCGTGACGCTGTTGGCCACGGTTGCGCTCGATGCATGGCATTTCTAGCCAGCCCTCATAATTCTGCATTGCTCGCGACCGGCTTTTGCCGCTAGAGCCTCTCTAGACCGCAACGAGCTGCCGCATCCAACCCGGAAAGGCTCCAGACGCCGCCCATGTCCCATCTCCCTGAACATCTTCTCGCCGGCTATCGCAATTTCATGAATGGCCGCTATCTCACCGAGAGCGGACGCTATCGCGATCTCGCTCGCGAAGGCCAGGCGCCGGAGACGATGATCGTCGCCTGCTGCGATTCGCGTTCGGCGCCCGAGGCGATCTTCGACGCGGGGCCGGGCGAACTCTTCGTTCTGCGCAATGTCGGCAATCTGGTGCCGCCCTATGCACCCGACGGCGAGTTCCATTCGACCTCGGCGGCGCTTGAATTCGCCGTGCAGAGCCTCAAGGTCAAGAACATCGTCGTCATGGGCCATGGCCGCTGCGGCGGCATCCGGGCGGCGCTCGACAGCAATTCCGCGCCGCTGTCGCCGGGCGACTTCATCGGCAAGTGGATGAGCCTGATCGCGCCGGCGGCCGAAACCGTCTCCTCCAGCACCTTCATGACCGCCTCGGAGCGCCAGACCGCGCTGGAGCGCATCTCGATCCGCTATTCCATCGCCAACCTCAGAACCTTTCCCTGCGTCTCGATTCTCGAAGGCAAGGGACGGCTGTCGCTGCATGGGGCCTGGTTCGATATCTCGACCGGCGAACTCTGGACGATGAACAAGGAGACTGGCGATTTCGAACGGCCGGAACTGGGATGAACGCGGCGGCGCGCAAGCTGGTGAACATCAGGTCGGTCGCTTTTGCGGCGGCCGCACTGCTGCTGGCGATTATTGCCGCCCGCGCCGATGATCGTGCCCTCATCAGCCGCTGGTATTCGGCGCTGCTGGTCGCCGACCGCACGGAACTGTCCGACCTGCTCGCCGACGATGTCCGCATCAAGCTGGACGACCTCGGCATCGTGCAGAGCAAGCAGGAATTCATCGCTTCGATCGACGAATGGAAAGGTGCCGTTGCCGGTGCTGCGATCCGGCACCGGATCGAGAAAAGCGAAGGCGGCGTCACCACGGTAGTCGCCTGCTACGATTTCCCCAACAACGACATGCTGATGCAGGAAACTTTCGCGGTCACCGACAACCGCATCACCGCCAGTTCACAAGCGGCGATCGCCGAAAACTGCGACGGCTTTTGAGGGCGATATCGGCCAAATCCGCATATTGCGGGTCCGCCGGCCGCGCCCTACATCGGGTACGACCCGCCTGCCTGCTCCACCAACGAAAGACTGTCCATGCCTTCCACGAAAGCCGTCGACCTCGCCGCCCATCCGCTGACCGCGTGGCAGGGGCCGCTCGGCCTGCCCGATTTCACGCGCATTGGCGACGGCGACTTCTCCCCGGTCTTCGACGCGGCGCTGAAGGCGCACGAGGCCGAGATCGAGGCGATCGCCGGCAACAAGGATGCGCCGACCGTCGAGAACACGCTTGCCGCGCTGGAACTCGGCGGCGAAGCGCTCGATCGTGTCTCGTCGATCTTCTGGTGCCGCGCCGGCGCCTACACCAACGAGACGATCCAGGCGCTGGAGCGCGACATCTCGCCGAAAATGTCCAGGCATTTCTCGGCGATTTCAATGAATGAGCGGCTGTTTGCCCGCATCGACGATCTCTACCAGCGCCGTGAGAGCCTGAAGCTCGACGCAGAGACCTTGCGGGTGCTGGAAAAGACCTGGAAGGGCTTCGTCCGTTCCGGCGCCAAGCTCGACGCCGACGGCAAGAAGCGGCTGGCAAGCATCAGCGAGGAATTGTCCTCGCTCGGCACAGCTTTCGGCCAGAATGTTCTGGCCGACGAGCGCGACTGGGCGCTGTTCCTCGATGAAGCCGACCTTGCCGGCCTGCCGGACTTCGTGAAAAGCTCCATGGCCGAGGCCGCCGAAATGCGTGGGCAGAAGGGCCGCTATGCCGTCACTCTGTCGCGCTCGATCTATGAGCCGTTCTCGACCTTCTCCGAACGCCGCGATCTGCGCGAGATCGCCTTCCGCGCCTTCACCATGCGCGGCCAGAATGGCGGCGCCACCGACAACACGAACGTGGTGCGCGACATGCTGCGCCTGCGGGCCGAAAAGGCAAAGCTGCTCGGCTACGCCTCTTTCGCCGCGCTGAAGCTCGACGACACCATGGCCAAGACGCCGAAGGCCGTGCACGCGCTGCTCGATCCGGTGTGGGAAAAGGCGCTTGAGAAGGCAGCAAGCGACCAGATCGAATTGCAACGGCTGGCCACCGCAGCCGGCAGCAACGAAAAATTCGCTGCCTGGGACTGGCGCTTCTACCAGGAGAAGCTGCGCGCGGAGAAATTCGCCTTCGACGAGGCGGAACTGAAACCTTATCTGCAGCTCGACCGGATCATCGACGCTTGCTTCGACGTGGCGACACGGCTGTTCGGCATCACCTTCGAAGAGAAAAAGGGCATCGCGGCCTGGCATCCGGACGCCCGCGTCTTCGTGGTGAAGAATGCCGACGGCAGCGAGCGCGGCCTGTTCCTGGCCGACTATTTCGCCCGGCCGTCAAAGCGATCCGGCGCCTGGATGAGCGCGTTGCAATCCGGCTATAGGCTCGGCCACGGTGCAAGCCCGGTCATCTACAACATCATGAACTTCGCCAAGCCGCCGGTGGGCGAGCCGGCTCTGCTGTCGGTCGACGAGGCCAAAACGCTGTTCCACGAATTCGGCCATGCGCTGCACGGCATGCTGACCGACGTCACCTGGCCCTCGGTTTCGGGCACTTCGGTCAGCCGTGATTTCGTCGAATTGCCCTCGCAGCTCTACGAGCACTGGCTGACCGTGCCGGCAGTGCTGGAGAAGCACGCGCTGCACGTCAAGACCGGCAAGCCGATGCCCAAGGCGCTGCTCGACAAGATGCTGGCCGCGCGCACCTTCGGCGCCGGCTTCGCCACGGTCGAATTCACCGCCTCCGCCTTGATGGACATGGCCTATCACGCGCGGGCGGAGGCGCCTGAAGCGCCGCTTCGTTTCGAAGCCGAAACGCTTGCAGAACTGCATATGCCGGACACCATAGCCATGCGTCACCGCACGCCGCATTTCGGCCATGTCTTTTCCGGCGAAGGCTATTCGGCCGGCTACTATTCCTACATGTGGTCGGAAGTGCTCGATGCCGATGCTTTTGCCGCCTTCGAGGAAACCGGCGACCCCTTCAACCCGGCGCTCGCCGAGCGGCTGCGCAAGAACATCTACGCCGCCGGCGGCTCGAAGGATCCGGAAGAACTCTACACCGCATTTCGCGGCAAGATGCCGTCGCCGGAAGCGATGATGGCCAAGCGCGGGCTGGCGTGATTGGCTTTCCCTTCCCCCCTTGTGGGGGAAGGTGGATCGGCGCGTAGCGCCGAGACGGATGAGGGGTGTTCCAGGAAATGCCAACGCCTCACTCCGCTGGAACACCCCTCATCCGACCTCGCTTCGCGAGGCCACCTCCTCCCACAAGGAGAGAAGGGAGAACCCTACACTTTCCACGGATCCGCAACCCTCGGCCACACCGGCCTTGTCAGCTTCTTGTAATCGGTCACCGCCGGATTGCTGGGATACGAACTCGGCGCCGAGACATAGATGATCTCGGCGGCGATCGGCTCGAAGCCGGCGTAGAAATGATTGGTCGACTTGATCAGCAGCATGTCCTTGGCTAGCGGATCGACGCCGATGTTGGAAAAGATATCCGGCTCGAAAGTCTGCGTGCGGTTGGTGTTGAGGATGATGTCGACCTCGGTGCCTTCGAGGCGGACCAGCGCCGTCGGCCCAAGCGTCACCCGGCTTGGCCCGAAACTCTGCCAGCCCTCCGCAACCGCCTTCAGCACGCGCACGCGCGCATCGATCGGCTCGCCGGCTTGCGGCCCGGCCTTGCCGCCGAAGCGCAGGTCGATGACTGCGCCCTCGCCTGCCGCCAGGCAGAAGGTGACCGCGATCGGATCCCAGATGGTCGCGACGGCGAACCTGTCCAGGCCACGCGCCAGCATCTGGCGCAGCACGAAGGTGCCGTCGCCGGGCACACCGCCGCCGGGATTGTCCCAGATATCGGCGATGACCACCGGCTTGCCCGGATTTTCTGTGCGCACGGCCAGCGCCCGATCGATGCCGTCGGCAGCACTCAGCATCGTCATCGCCGTCTTTTCGCGCAGCGCGTAGAGTTCCCGCCCGAGCCGTTCCGCCAGCGCGTCGCCCTTGGCCTTGTCATTGTCGGTGACGACCAGGATGCGCGTGCCCATCTCGGGCACATCGGCCGCCATGAAGCCGTGGATGACGGAGACCGACAGCACGCCGTCCTTGCCGTGCAGCGCCTTGATGCGATCGACGAAGGACCGCATCGGCTCGCGGCTGGTCGGCAGCACCTGGATCATGCGGCAGTCGAAGGTCGAAATGACAGGGTTGATCTCACCACGCACTGCTGCCAGGCCAAGCTCGACGACATGTTCGCCGCGCTCGTAGAAATCGGTGTGCGGAAATTCGAGGAAATAGGCGAGGATGTCGGAGGCCGCCACGCGCTTCGGTGTCAGATGGCTGTGCGGATCGAGTTCCACGGCGATCACCACCTCCGGCCCGACCATTGCGCGAACCCGTTCGAGCAGATCGCCTTCGCAATCGTCATAGCCTTGCGCCACCATGGCGCCATGCAGGCCGAGGATGACAGCATCGACCGGCAGCGCCGCCTTGAGCTGGCCCAGAATCTCGTCGCGCAATGCCTCATAGGTCTGCCGCTGCACCAGGCCGCCGGGCTCGGCCCAGGTGGCGGTGCCTTCGATGACATCGAGGCCTTCGGCCACCGCACGCCGGCGTAGCGCCACCATCGGCGAGGAGCACAGCGTCGGCGTTTCCGGGTGCTTGCCGGGCCCGGCATAGAAGGCCATCTCGAACGAAGCCCTATCGGTCGGCACCGGCGAGAAGGTGTTGGTTTCCGTCGCCAGCGAGGCGGTGAAAATGCGCATGAAAGCTCCGTCCGTGAATAGGCGCTTATTTGACCGCCCCGAGCGCCAGGCCTCTGACGAGGTAGCGCTGCAGCCAGATGAACAGGATGGCCACCGGCAAGGTCGCCAGCAGCGTCGCGGCCATGACGTGATGCCATTCGATGGTGTAGCGGCCGGCGACCAGCGAAAACACCTGGATCGGCAGCGTGTAGCTTTCCTGGCTGCGCAGCATGGTGAGCGCCACGACGAACTCGTTCCAGGCGTTGATGAAGGTGAAGATCGCCGTCACCGCGATCGCCGGCAGGCAGAGCGGCAGGAACACCTTGCGCAAGGTCAGCCAGCGGCCGGCGCCCTCCATCCAGGCGGCTTCCTCGAGATCGCGCGGGATGGTGTCGAAGTAGCTCTGCAGCATCCACACCGTGAAGGCGACGTTGAAGGCCATGTAGATGAAGCCGAGCGCCGTCGTGCTCTCGACCAGGCCCCAGGCGGCCATCAGCCGGAACAGGCCGAGCACCAGCACGATCGGCGAGATCATCTGCGAAATCAGCAGGAACTGGCGCAAGGCGCCGTAGCCGGCAAAGCGGAAGCGCGACATCGCATAGGCCGCCGGAACCGAGATCAGGATGGCGCCGACGGTGGCGATTACAGACACGTAGAGCGAATTGAGCAACGCCTGGCCGAAGCCGGTCGCCACCCACATGTCGGAAAAATTCGACCAGCGGAATTCGCTCGGCCACCAGGTCGGCGACAGCACTTCCTGCCTCGGCTTGACCGCGGTCAGGAACATCACCGCGAAGGGAAAGAGCGTCACCGCGATCAGCGGCGCCAGCAGCAGCCAGGCGATGATCGAACGCTTGAGCTTGCTCGTCATGCGCGTTGCTCCCGCATCGCCAGCCGCACATAGATCATGGTGAAGACCAGCAAGATGGCGAACATCACCAGCGACACCGCCGATGCTTCGCCCAGCTTGCCGATGCGGAAGGCCAGCTTGTAGAGATGGGTGACCAGGATATCGGTCGAGTTGGCCGGCCCGCCCTGCGTCATCACCCAGATGATCGGGAAGGAATTGAAGACGTAGATGGTGTTGAGCACGATGGCGATGTTGATGAACGGTTTCAGGAGCGGAAAGGTGATTTCGCGGAACTGCTGCAGCGGCGTCGCCCCTTCAAGCGCCGCCGCCTCGTAGAGATCGTCCGGGATCGACGACAGCCCGCCGAGGAAGATCGTCGTCGTGAACGGCACCGTCACCAGGATGCCGATCAGCACTTGCATCGGAAAGGCGGTTTCGGCACTCGCCAGCCACTGGATGTTGTGATCGATGAGGCCGAGGCCGATCAGCGCCGAATTGAGCATGCCACTTTCGCCGCTCAGCGCCCAGCGCCAGACCACCGCAGTCATGGTCAGCGACACCGCCCAGGGCAGCATGATGATGACGCGGGCAATGCCGCGGCCATAGAAATCGGTGTTGAGGATCATTGCCACCGGGATCGACAAGAGAAGCGCGCCGCCGACCACCATCACCGTCCATTGGCCGGTGCGCCAAAGCGCGGCCGTGAAGTCGGGATCGGCAGCGAGTGCCGCGAAATTGGCGAGGTCGTTGAAGTCACGAAGCTGGCCGAAGCGGCTGACGTCATGCGTCGAGATCTGGATCAGGTCCCAGACCGGCCAGAAGATGACCACCGCCGCCAGAAACAGGCTGGGCAAGGTCAGGAGATAGGGCAAGAAACGATTTTGCATCGGCTGGCTTTGTACCGCGTTGCGAGGAGATTGGATTTCGCTGGCTTAACAGATTGACTTGGTCCGGCCTCGTTCTTCTCAGGGCACCGCTTCAGGATTCCTTGCAACCGTCGGCGCTGCCCTCACCTGCTCGTCCGTTCTCCGCAGCAGTTGCGGAAGGGCCCCTTTCCTCTCGCCCGTCGATCGGGGGAGAGCGACTATCTGGGGTGTCAAGTTGCACTCGCGAACTCGTTGCGCGCATCGCGTGCTTTTGCATTGAGGAT